>NZ_QKTE01000030.1:0-36051 GCF_003234735.1 Curtobacterium sp. MCLR17_040
GGCGGGCGGAGCGGGTGGCGGGGTGCCCGGTCGGAAGGTCACGGACGACCCCTACAGTCCGGCGCGACGGGACTCGGCGAGCTCGACGAGGCGGTCGCGCAGCTCGTCGGCGTCCGCTGCCGGGACGCCCGGGATCCGGACGTTCGTCGCAGCGGCGGCGGTGACGAACTTCAGCTCGCTCATGCCGAGCGCCCGGTCGAGCGGCCCGCGGGCGACGTCGACGAGCTGCATCCGGCCGTACGGCACGGCCGTGAACCGCTGCCACATGAGGCCGCGGCGCACGACCAGGTCGTCGTCGCGGAGCGCGTAGCCGATGGCCCGGACCCGTCGGGGCGTGAGCGCGGCGGTGATCGCCGTGGTGACGGCGACGACGATGCCGATGGAGAGCCAGACCGTGCCGGCCCCGGAACCGAAGCCTTCGGTGACGATCCCGATGAGCACGCAGCCCGCGGTGAGCACGACACCGATCACGAGCGTGGTGATGAGTTCGGTCCACACGAGCTTCGCGGACACCCGCTGCCAGGCGATCCCACCGAGGCCGAGGCCGGGCTCGTCGAGTCGTTCACGCGGCATCGCGGGCCTCCTGGGGTTGCTCGGTCAGTTCACCGTCGTCGAACCGTTGCGGGGATCGTCACGGTCGTCGTCGTCACCCGGGGGTGCGATGCACATGCGCTCCGCCACGAGTGCGCAGACCGTCAGGACGATCCCGCCCCCGACGGCGATCACGTTCGGCAGGGTCGAGCCTAGCGAAGGCGTCGCGGAACGGGTCAGCAGGTACAGCACGAGGCCGAGGGCGAACCCGCCGAGCAGCGTGCCGCAGATGCTGGACGCCTTCGCGAGCACGACGACCCGCGTCGCGTAGAGCGGGTCGACCGGCCGCTGGCGTCCGGCGCCGTCGCGCGCGTGCCGGCGCACCGGGCGCGCCATGAGCACGACGGCGACGCCGATGAACGCGAGCGTGACGCCGAGCGGGATCGAGAACAGGAACGTCGGCAGCTGGCGCGACGCCAGGACGGCGTCCAGTGCGAAGCCGGCGACCACCGTCACGACGGCGATGCTGATCAGTGTGGAGGCACGGGTGGGCTTCATGCGCTGGTCGCGCTCCCCGCCGGCCGGGAGGCCCGTGCCGGCTCCGCGAACAGGCGCGGCTCGTCAACGCGCTCGGTGTCGTCCCCCACGGCGGTGAGCAGGTCGGCCACCGGTCCGGCACCGGGCAGGACGGCCTCGGGGTCGGCGTCGAGCCACGGGGCGAGCACGAACGCGCGCTCAGCGGCCCGGGGGTGCGGCACGACCAGGGTGTCGGTGGCGATCCGCAGGTCGTCCACCGCGACGACGTCGAGGTCGAGGGTGCGGTCGCCCCACCTGACCTCGCGCGTGCGGCCGTGGGCGTCCTCGATGCCGTGCAGGGCGTCGAGGAAGGCCTGCGGCTCGAGGTCGGTGTCGACGACCACGACGGCGTTCCGGTAGCGGGGCTTCGACGTGTCGAGGCCGTCGAGGGTCACGGCGACCGACTCGACCTCGCGGCTCGAGGCCACCGGCTCGACCCCGGGCAGGGCGGCGATCGCGGTGGCGGCGGCGCGGAGCGTGCTCCCCCGGTCGCCGAGGTTCGCTCCGAGGGCGACGACGACCCGGTGGGTCATTCTTCTTCCTCGTCCGGCACCGTGGCGCCGCGGGCACGCCGGATGGTGATCGAGACGTCGGTGAACGGCACGGTGATCGGGGCCTGCGGCTTGTGCACCGTGACCTCGGTCGCCAATGCGGCACGGTGGGTGAGCACGGCCGCGGCGATGCGCTCGGCCAGCGTCTCGATCAGGTCGACCGGGTCGCGTTCGATCTCGGCGACGACCTGCTCGGCGAGGACGCCGTAGTGCACGGTGGCGTCGAGGTCGTCGCTGCCCGAGGCGGCGCGGGCGTCGAGCTCCACGGCGACGTCGACGACGAAGTCCTGGCCGTCCTCGCGCTCGTGGTCGAAGACGCCGTGGTGTCCGCGGGCGCGGACCCCGGTGAGTCGGATGGTGTCGTTCACGATCGAGCTGCCCTCCAGGCGTCCCAGACGTCGAGCACGGCACGGGTCGGTGCCGGGTCGTGCACGCGCACACCCCACGCGCCGCGTTCGGCGGCGAGCAGGCTGATGGCGGCGGTGGCGAGGTCGCGCTCCCTGGGCGGGGCACCCTCGGGGCTCCCGACACCGTCGAGGAACCGCTTGCGTGAGGCGGCGACGAGCACCGGCAGGCCGATCGAGGCGAAGCGCTCGTAGCCGGCCAGGATCTCCCAGTTCTGCACGCCGTGCTTGGCGAAGCCGAGGCCCGGGTCGATGACGACCTGCTCCTGCCGGACGCCGAGCACGATGAGTTCGGCGACCCGGAGTTCGACCTCGCGCCGGACCTCCTCGACCGCGTGGGTGTACTCGGCGTTGCGGTACATCCGGTCGCTGTGGCCGCGCCAGTGCATGACGACGAAGCCGACGCCCGTCGACGCCACGACCCGGGCCATGTCGGGGTCGGCGAGTCCACCGGAGACGTCGTTGACGATTGCGGCACCGAGGTCGACGGCACGCTCGGCCGTCGCGGCGTTCATCGTGTCGACGCTGACCGGGATGCCCTCGGCGACGAGCTGCTGCACGACCGGCAGCACCCGTTCCTGCTCGACCGGCACGGGCACGCGCTCGGAACCGGGGCGGGTGGACTCCCCGCCGACGTCGATGACGTCCGCACCGGCCGCGACGAGGTCACGTGCGTGCTGCACCGCGGCGTCGTAGGCCTGGTGCAGCCCGCCGTCGCTGAACGAGTCGGGGGTGACGTTGAGGATGCCGAGTACCCGGGTGCGCTCCTCGGCCGGACCACCGCGGTCACGGCGACGGCCGGTCACGACCTCCGGCACCGGCTGGGGTGCACGGAGGTCGATCGCGACCGTCGCCGGTTCGGCGGCGGCGGCGCGGGCACGACTCACCTCGGCGAGTCGACGCTCTCGTCGCGTCGGCAGCTCGGTCATGCCGGCCTACGCGGGGGCGATACCCGGGTTGCCGAACGGGCGACGACGGGTCTTCGAGGTCGACTCGGAGTCCGACGGGTCCGCTGCGGTCGAGGCGGCCTTGCCGGGCACGTCGATCGCGGGCAGGTTGCTGACCGGGCGCTTGTCGCTGGAGAGCCACTGCGGGCGCTCCGGCAGCTTGCGGACGTCCTTGAAGATCTCCACGAGCTCCGGGGCGTCGAGCGTCTCCTTCTCGAGGAGCTCGCCGGCCAGGCGGTCGAGGATGTCGCGGTTGTCGTTGAGCACCTGGTAGGCCTCGTCGTGCGCGGCCTCGAGCAGGGCCCGGGTCTCGGCGTCGACCGTCTGGGCGATGGTCTCCGAGTAGTCGCGACCGGTGCCACCGCTCATGTCACGGCCGACGAACGGCTCGCTCGAACCGGACCCGAGCTTCACGGACCCGACGGCCTGGCTCATGCCGTACTCGGTCACCATCTTGCGGGCGGTGCCGGTGGCCTTCTCGATGTCGTTCGAGGCGCCCGTGGTCGGGTCGTGGAACACGATCTCCTCGGCGACGCGACCACCCATGGCGTAGGTGAGCTGGTCGAGGAGCTCGTTGCGGGTGACCGAGTACTTGTCCTCGAGCGGGAGCACCATCGTGTAGCCGAGGGCACGGCCGCGGGGCAGGATCGTGATCTTCGTGACCGGGTCGGTGTGCCGCATCGCCGCTGCCGCCAGGGCGTGGCCGCCCTCGTGGTACGCGGTGATCAGGCGTTCCTGGTCGGACATGATCCTGGTCCGGCGCTGCGGGCCGGCCATCACGCGGTCGACGGCCTCGTCGAGGGCACGGTTGTCGATGAGCTGCGCGTTCGAGCGGGCGGTCAGCAGGGCCGCCTCGTTCAGGACGTTCGCCAGGTCGGCACCGGTGAAGCCCGGCGTCTTGCGGGCGAGCAGCTCGAGGTCGACGCTCGCGGCGAGCGGCTTGCCCTTCGCGTGCACCTCGAGGATCTGCTTGCGGCCGGCGAGACCCGGGGCGTCGACGCCGATCTGGCGGTCGAAACGGCCGGGGCGCAGGAGCGCGGGGTCGAGCACGTCGGGACGGTTCGTCGCGGCGATGAGGATGACGTTCGTCTTGCCGTCGAAGCCGTCCATCTCGACCAGGAGCTGGTTCAGCGTCTGCTCGCGCTCGTCGTTGCCACCGCCGATGCCGGCACCACGGTGACGACCGACGGCGTCGATCTCGTCGATGAAGACGATGGCCGGCGAGTTCGCCTTGGCCTGCTCGAAGAGGTCACGGACACGGCTCGCACCGACACCGACGAACATCTCGACGAAGTCCGAACCGGAGATCGAGTAGAACGGCACGCCGGCTTCTCCCGCGACGGCGCGGGCGAGCAGGGTCTTGCCGGTTCCGGGAGGGCCGTAGAGCAGCACGCCCTTCGGGATCTTCGCCCCGACGGCCTGGAACTTCGCGGGCTCCTTGAGGAACTCCTTGATCTCGTGGAGTTCCTCGATCGCCTCGTCGGCACCCGCGACGTCGGCGAACGACACCTGCGGGTTCTCCTTGTTGTTGATCTTGGCCTTCGACTTGCCGAACTGCATGACCTTCGAGCCGCCACCCTGGGCGCTCGAGAGCAGGAACCAGAACAGGGCACCGATGATCAGGAACGGCAGCAGGATGCCGAGCAGCGACAGGAACCAGTTGCCCTGGGCGACGCGGTCGTTGTAGCCGTCCGGCAGGTTGGCGTCGTTGACGGCCTGCACGACCTCTTCGCCACGGGGCGTGGAGTAGTAGAACTGCTCCTGCTTGTCGCCGTCCTTCAGGACGAGGTCGACCCGCTGCTCAGTGGAGTTGATGGTCGCGGACGAGACCTTGTCATCGGAGAGCTGCTCGAGACCCTTCTGGGTGTCGATCTCTTGCGTGCTGCCCTGGCTGATGACGCTCCAGCCGATGAAGATGCCCGCCAGCGCGATCAGCACGTAGAGGTACGGGCCGCGGAAGATGCGCTTGAAGTTCATGTGATCCGGGCGCGAGTGCCCGACACCTTTCTCTGCCGAAGTTGCGTGCAGGTCAGCATACGGCCGCGATTCTGTGGCGAGAATGGGTGTCCTCTGCGGGCGAACTCACCCCCGGGCCAGAGTCGGCCGAGTGCGACCCGAGCGCGGCGGGCCGCCCGTCAGGAGTAGACGTGCGGAGCGAGGACGCCGACGCCGCGCAGGTTGCGGTAGCGCTCGTCGTAGTCCAGGCCGTACCCGACCACGAAGGCGTCGGGGATGTCGAAGCCCACGTACTTCACGTCGACCTCGACCTTGGCGGCCTCGGGCTTGCGCAGCAGGGCGACGATCTCGACGCTCGCGGCACCACGGGACTGCAGGTTCTGCTTGAGCCACGACAGGGTCAGACCGGAGTCGATGATGTCCTCGACGATCAGGACGTCGCGCCCGTGCAGGTCGGTGTCGAGGTCCTTGAGGATCCGCACCACGCCGGACGACTTCGTGCCGGAGCCGTACGACGACACCGCCATCCAGTCCATCCGCGCCTGCATCTTGAGGTGGCGCGAGAAGTCCGCCATCACCATGACGGCACCCTTGAGCACCCCGACGAGCAGCGGGTCGCGGCCCGCGTAGTCGGCGTCGACGACCGCCGCGAGCTCGGCGAGCTTCTCGTCGATCTGCTCGGGGGTGAAGAGCACTTCGGACAGGTCTGCCTGGACGTCGGAGAGTTCCACCACGCCAGCCTAACCGGCGCTGAACTCGATGCGGTCGCCGGTCCGCGTGGCACGGACGCCCGGCAGGTCGATCGGGCCCTGTCCGCTCCAGTCCGTGACCAGCCGGCAGACCTCGAGCGTCTGCACGCGCGACAGCGTCACCCCGAACTCACTCTCCACCGCCAGGCGCACGAGTCGCTGCCGGAGCGCCGGCGGGTTCGCTCCGAGCGCCCGCACCGACAGCGAGATGCCCGCCTCGGAGTGCTCGGCGATGTCCTCCGCGATCTCCTCGGCGAAGTGGTCGAGCGCCGCGGAGTCCTCGCGCAGCTGGTCGGCCGTCCGGGCCAGGGCCTCGGGCACCCCGGCACCGAGCTCCCGTTCGAGCACCGGCAGCAGGGTGTTCCGCACCCGCACCCGTGCGTACGCGGGGTCGTCGTTCTGCGGGTCGTGCCACGGCGCCAGCCCCGCCGCGGCGCACGCCTGCCGGGTCGCGTGGCGCCGGACCGACAGGAGCGGCCGGCCGTAGGCCGGACCGCCGTCACGGCGGGCGAGCGGCTGCATGCCGGACAGGCTGTCCGGCCCGCTGCCGCGCAGCAGGCCGAGCAGCACGGTCTCGGCCTGGTCGTCCAGCGTGTGGCCCAGCAGCACCAGGGGTGACCCGGTGGCGGCGGCGACCTCGGCGATCGACGCGTGGCGGGCCTCCCGGGCGGCGCCTTCCGGACCACCGTCGGAGCCGACCGTGACCCTGCGGACCGTCACCGGGTCGAGTCCCAGCTCGGATGCCTGCCGGGAGGCGCGGCTCGCGACCGCCTCGGAGCCCGCCTGGAGCGCGTGGTCGACGACCACTGCCCCGGCCCGCAGACCCTGCTTGCCCGCTTCGAACGCGGTGGCCGCCGCCAGGGCGAGCGAGTCCGGTCCGCCGCTCAGTGCGACGAGCACCAGGTCGCCTGCGGCGACCACGCCGTCGTCGACGGCTGCGGCGAGCAGGTCGCGGACCGCCAGGCGGGTCTCGGCGACGGCGGGGTCGAGCCGGGGACGCGGAGAGTTCACCCGGTAACGTTAGCCGCGCTTTCGCAACACACGACAGTCCCCGAAGCAGACACAGGAGCGCAACATGGCCGCGTACGACGTCGTCGTCGAGATCCCCAAGGGCAGCCGCAACAAGTACGAGGTGGACCACGAGACCGGTCGCGTCTACCTCGACCGCGTGCTGTTCACCTCGTTCGTCTACCCCACCGACTACGGGTTCTTCGAGAAGACCCTGGCCGACGACGGTGACCCCGTGGACGCGCTGCTGCTGCTCGAGTTCCCGACGTTCCCCGGCGTCGGCGTCAAGGTCCGCCCCGTCGGCGTCTTCAAGATGAGCGACGAGGCCGGCAACGACGAGAAGGTCCTCGTCGTCCCCGCCAAGGACCCGCGCTGGGCGCACATCCAGGACATCTCGGACGTGCCGGAGCAGACGAAGGCCGAGATCGCGCACTTCTTCGAGCGCTACAAGGACCTCGAGCCGAACAAGTGGGTCAAGGCCGAGGGCTGGGGCGACGCCGCCGAGGCCGAGCGCATCGTGCAGGCCGGTCAGGCCGCGTACGTGCCCGGCTCGCACTGACGATCCCCTGACGACGAACGGCGCCCGCTCTCCTTCCGGAGGGCGGGCGCCGTTCTGTGTCGTGCGTGGGGGGCGGGGCGCCTGGGGCTTGCGGAGGCGGCGCGGGGCATGCCGGGGGCGTACCGGGTGGAAACGGGCGTACCTGGTGCGTTGATCCGTGCAGGTACGCCCGATCTCGCTTGGTACCGCAGCCGCTCTGGGAAAGAACGGGCACTCCGGGAGCGGGCTACAGGGAACCGCTCGGGCGGGCGACGTACGGCATGAGCTGGTTCGGCAGCCAGATCGCGCGCTCGACGACGCCGACTCCGGGGCGCGCGGCCTCGACCATGGTGCCGTAGCTCGTCACGATCGAGTCGTGGTACGCCCCCGAGGCCGTGCCGTTCGACGAGTAGAACAGGATGTCGCCGGGCTGGCGCTGGGACAGCGGGACGAGGCGGCCGATCGACTTGAAGTAGTTGTACTGCCAGACCACGTTGTGTCCGCCGGTCGCGATGCCCTGCGAGCTGTAGGCCATCATCACGAGGCCGGAGCAGTCCCAGGTGTTCGGGCCGGCGCCGGTCAGGACGTACGGCTCGCCGAGCTGGGCACGGGCGAACGCGATGGCGCCGGCGGCCTTCGAGGGGCTGCTCGGGGCCGGAGCGGGCGCCGGTGCCGGAGCAGGCGCGGGTGCCGGCTTGCTCGGCGTGCTGGGGGTGCTCGGCTTGCTGGGGGTGCTCGGCTTCGCGGGGGTGCCGGGGTTCGACGGGGTGCTGGGCTTGGACGGCGTGCTCGGGACGGCCGGGGTGGAGGTCCCGCCGCCGGTGCTGCCGGTGCCGCCCGTGTTGCCGGTGTTGCCGGTGTTGCTGCCGCTCGTGCCGCCGCCGGTGGCGTTCCCGGTGCCGGAGCCGTTCCCGGTGCCGGTGTCGCGCGTCTGCTTCGCGATGGCGGCCGCGGCGGCCTTCGCCTGCTGCGCGCTCCAGTACGCGGTCTCCGTCGCGACGCTCGTGCCCTTCAGGTACGCGAGCTGGTGCAGGACCTCGGCCTGCTGGTCCTGTTCCTTCTGCACCCGCGCCTGGGCGCCTGCGGCCACGTCGTTGGCCGTCGCGAAGGTGGTCTTCGTCGCCTCGGTCGCCTTGCTCAGGGCCTTCTCGGCCGCGGACTGCTGGGCGGCCAGGGACTCGACGGTCTTCTGATCGGCGCGTGCTTCGGCCAGGACCGTCGCGGAGCGCTCGGACAGGTGCGACATCGTGCCGACCCGGTAGAGCAGGTCCTTCGAGTCCGACGAGTCCATGAGCATCGTCGTCGACAGGTCACCGCCGCCCGTGCGGGACAGCTCGACCACGAGCCCGGCGACCTGGCCGGCCGAGTCGTCCGCCCGGGCCTTCGCACGCTTCGACTGCGCGGACAGGTCGGCGAGGGTGTCCTTCGCCTCCTGCTGCTGCGACGCCGCGAGGGCGTACGCCTGCCCGGCCTGCTGCTCGGCGACACCGGCCTGGTCGGCGGCGTCCTGCAGCGTGCCGAGCCGGTCGCTCAGCTCGTCGACCGTCTGCTGGGCGTCGGCCGCATCGGACTTGGCGGCCTTGACGTCGTCCCAGGACGGACCCGAGGGTGCGGCCTGGGCCGGTCCGGCGATGACGACCGACAGGCCGATGCCGAGCACGGCGATGGTCGCGATCCCGCAGGAGAACGAGCGAGCGGAGGTGGTCATGACGTGGGTCGACGCCTTCTGGTGGCGCTGATGCTCATACCGAGATCCCCCGCGCTGCCATGAAGGGGACCGGGTCGACGGCAGCGCCGTTGATCCGGGTCTCGAAGTGGAGGTGGCACCCGGTCGACCAGCCGGTCGAGCCGATCTTGGCGATCTGCTGTCCCGCGGTGACGTGCTGGCCGGCGGTGACCATGATCCCGCCGTCGACGACGTGGCCGTACGCGGTGGAGATGCCGCCGCCGTTGTCGAGGATGACCTCGTTGCCGTACCCGCCACCGTTGCCGGCGAAGGTGACGGTGCCGTCGTGCGCCGCGTAGATCGGGGCGTAGCAAGCGGGGGCCAGGTCAACGCCCGCGTGCAGGGCGCTGACGTGCGTGTAGGGGTCGACGCGGTAGCCGTAGGGGCTGGTCTGGAACCCGCCTGCGGGTCGGACCCAGCCCGCCGGGTTGGCGCTGCCGCCACCGGTGCCGCCCTGGCTGGTCGCCGCGGCCTTGGCTGCTGCCTTCGCGGCGGCTGCTGCGAGGCGGGCCTGGCGGGCCTTCTCGGCGGCGACGCCCCTGCGGTAGTCGGCCTCGACGCCGCGCTGCTTCGAGGTGAGCGCGGTCAGCTGCGCTTCGAGCCTGGACTCGTTGTCGTTCTGGGCGTCGACCGCGGTCTGTGCGGCGTCCGCGGCTCCCTGAGCCTGCTGCATCTTCGACTGTGCGGCGTCGGCGAGGTCCCCGAGGGCCTGCTTGGCGCGGTCGGCCTTGTCGGCGAGGCCCTGGGCCACACCGCGGTCCTGCGAAGCCTGCGCGTAGATGCCCTCGGACTGCTCGCTGAGCTTCGACATGGCACCGAGCTCGTAGAGCAGGTCGCCGGAGTCGGACGGGTGCGTGAGGATGTCCGTCGTCACGTCGTCACCGCTGGTGCGACCGAGCTGGGCGGCGAGCTGACCGGCCTGCTCCTCGGACCGTGCGGCGGTCTGCTCGGCGTCGTCGGCCTGCGACTGGAACTTCTTCTGCTTGAGCGTCGCCTCGTCGTACTTGTTCTGCGCGGCCTGGTACGCCTCGCCCGCGGCCTGCGCGGCCTTCTGCTTGGCAGCCGCCTCGCTCTTCAGCGACGAGATGAGCGACTTGATCTCGCTGACCTTGGCCTGCTGGGCGCTGGTCGACGACTTCGCCCGCTGCACCTCGTCCCAGCTGGGGTAGCTCGCGGCGCTGGCGGACGACGCCGGGGCGAGGACCGCGAGCGTGCCGGCTGTGAGCGCGACGGCGACCGCGGCGGCGATCAGGCGGCTGCGGGAGCGGAGGGAGAAGGGAGTGGAGGTCGACATGTATCTCGATTTCGTAACAGCGCGGCAAGGCTCACGCACGTAACACTGTTAACAGGTGCAACAGTAACAACACGGGTCGCAGGCTCGACAGCCCCTCGGACGAGGGGTGCGGCCGCCGACGATGCTCGCACCGACAGCATCGGAGACCCGTGCGCTGACGGCGCGACACGCCGGGGATGCACGGTTGGCGGGGTTGGATTTGTGAAACCCGGGGGGCATCCGTATGCTTGTCCATCGGTAGCGCGATGCACTGCTTGCGGCCCTATCGTTTAGTGGCCTAGGACACCGCCCTTTCACGGCGGCAGCACGGGTTCGAATCCCGTTGGGGTCACTCCTTGAGTGAGCGAGCAAGTAGTACTGAACAACACCACAGCAAGACACAACACAACATGGCCCTGTAGCGCAGCTGGTTAGCGTGCCGCCCTGTCACGGCGGAGGTCGCGGGTTCAAGTCCCGTCAGGGTCGCCACGGCTGGATAGCTCAGTTGGTAGAGCGTTCGACTGAAAATCGAAAGGTCCACGGATCGATGCCGTGTCCAGCCACCGGTGAAGGCCCCCTGCTTCGGCAGGGGGCCTTTTCCGTTGTCTGGCCGGTGTGACCTGCTCGCAAAACACCGGTGTTCGCGCATCGAGCCGCGGCATGCGCGTGTTCAACGGGCGAACACCGGTGTTTTGCGGACTGCCTACGCCTCGCGGGTCTTCGGGCTGCTGTCGTTCGTCTTCGCGGGGTCGCGCTCGACCACGGCGCCCAGGGCATCGTCGATCCGCGACATGAGCTCCGCGGGGATCGTGACGCCGGCAGCGCCCGCGTTGTCGTGCACCTGCTCCGGACGCGAAGCCCCGATGATCGCCGAGGCGACGTTCTCGTTCTGCAGGACCCAGGCGACCGCGAGCTGCGCCATGGACAGGTTCAGCTCGTCGGCGACCGGCTGCAGCTCCTGCACCGAGGACAGCACCTCGTCGCGCATGAACCGCTTGATCATGTCCGCGCCGCCCTTGTCGTCGGTCGCGCGGGAGCCCTCGGGCAGCGGCTGACCCGGCTTGTACTTGCCGGTGAGCACACCCTGGGCGATCGGCGACCAGACGATCTGCGAGATGCCGAGTTCCTTCGAGGTGGGGACGACCTCGTCCTCGATGACCCGCCACAGCGCCGAGTACTGCGGCTGGTTCGAGATGAGCTGGAAGCCGAGGTCCTTCGCGAGCGCAGCACCGGCCCGCAGCTGGTCCGCGGTCCACTCGCTGACGCCGACGTACAGGACCTTCCCCTGGCGCACGATGTCCGCGAAGGCCTGCATCGTCTCTTCGAGCGGCGTCTCGTGGTCGTAGCGGTGCGCCTGGTACAGGTCGACGTAGTCCGTCTGCAGCCGCTGCAGCGAGCCGTCGATCGACTCGAGGATGTGCTTGCGGGACAGCCCGGTGTCGTTGTGGCCCTTCGGACCTGTCGGCCCGAACACCTTCGTGGCGATCTCGAGGGACTGGCGCCGCTCCCCCTTGAGCGCTTCGCCGAGGACCGTCTCCGCGCCGGTGTTGGCGTAGACGTCGGCGGTGTCGAACGTCGAGATGCCGACCTCGAGGGCGGCCTTGACGCAGGCGATCGCCGCGTCGTTCTCGACCTGGGATGCGTGGGTGAGCCAGTTGCCGTAGGTGATCTCGGAGACCTTGAGGCCCGAGTTGCCGAGGTAGCGGTACTCCATGTGCGTGTCACTCCTGTCGTGGGGCGCGTCGGTGCGACCCGAACCGTGACGGTAGTCCCGTCGCCCCCAGGAGCACTCGGCCTGCGAGTGCACGCCTGTACGCTGATGTTTCAGAGACGATCGAAAAAGACGAAACCCCGGCGATGTGGCCTGAGCCAGGGATCGTTCCGGGGTCTTCGTGAACAACGTTAGCAGGCGAGGCGGGATGCAGGAAGACGAGCTCGAGCGGCTCATCACAGCCGATCGGCTCCGTTCGTACGCAGGGCGGACGGGGTCGTCGACTGAAGCACTGCGGCTCTACGAGTGGAACATGCGAGCCGCGGCGGCAGTCATGGAGCTCACCGGCGTCGTCGAGGTGTTCGCTCGCAATGCGCTCGACCGTGAACTCTGCGCGTGGGCATCGAGCCGCACCGGGCCGCCCTGGTTCGACATCGCACCACTCGACAGCCGCGGGCGTGCCGACCTCGCGAAGGCACGGGCACGGGCGGGTCGAGAAGGTCGACGTCCCGAAGTACACGGACGGGTCATCGCGGAGCTCAGCTTCGGGTTCTGGCGGTACCTCGTCGAATCGCGGTACCACACCTCGCTCTGGGTGCCTGGCCTGCATCGAGCCTTTCCGCACGGGCCGGACAACCTGCGCATCCGACGGAGCGAGGTGGCGCGACGGCTCCAGCAGCTGCACTTCGTGCGGAACCGCGCCGCGCACCACGAACCCATCCACGCGCGGAACCTGCAGCGGGACCACGACTTCGCACTCGAACTGCTCGGCTGGATCAGTCCACACGCGGCGTCCTGGGCTGAGGGCACCACTTCGATCGAAGCCGTGCTCCGTGCCCGCCCCGACGGGTAGGTGCAGGATCGGAGGGGTTCGGCGCAGGGCTGCGCCGCGGAGAGCGAGGGAGCATCCATGACCGGAGCGAGCGTGTTGTTCATCGGCGGGAGCGGCGTCATCAGCGCCGCCTGCGTCCGGGAAGCCGTCGAGCAGGGGTTCGACGTGACCGTGCTCAACCGGGGGACCACCGGGGGCAGGCCGATCCCGGAGGGTGTGACGCGCCTCCAGGCCGACGTGTCGGACCGCAGCGCACTGGCGGACGCACTCGGCGACCAGCGCTTCGACGTGGTCGTGAACTGGATCGCCTTCACGCCGGACCAGGTGCAGGCCGACGTCGACTTCTTCGCCGGGCGGACGCGGCAGTACGTGTTCATCAGCTCGGCCTCGGCGTACCAGACGCCGGCGACGCACCTGCCGATCACCGAGTCGACGCCGCTGAAGAACCCGCACTGGCAGTACTCGCGCGACAAGATCGCGTGCGAGGAGCTGCTGATGGAGGCGTACCGGGAGCAGGACTTCCCGGTGACGATCGTGCGGCCGTCGCACACCTACGACGAGACGAAGCTGCCGCTGACCGGCGGCTGGACCGCGGTCGCTCGGATGCGTGCCGGCAAGCCGGTCATCATCACCGGCGACGGCACCTCGCTGTGGACCCTGACGCACAGTCGCGACTTCGCGGTCGGGTTCACGGGGCTGCTCGACCGGGCCGAGGCGATCGGTGAGCCCTTCACGATCACGAGCGATGAGGCCCCGACGTGGAACGCCATCGCGCACGAGATCGCGGCTGCGGCCGGGGTCGAGGACCTGCGGATCGTGCACGTGCCGGCGGACGCGATCAACGCCGTCGACCCCGAGTGGGGCGCGGCGCTGCTCGGCGACAAGGCGAACAGCTCGGTGTTCGACAACAGCAAGGTCCGGTCGCTCGTGCCGTGGTACCGGCCGCGCACGACCTACCGGCAGGGTGTGCGCGAGGTCATCGCCTGGTACGAGGCGCACCCCGAGGAGCAGGTCGTCGACGAGCGGCTCGATGTCCTGATGGACGAGTTAGCGGCGCGCTGGGCGGTGTGAGCCGCACTTGGTGACGCGCGCCGGCGCACGCAAGACACCGGTGTTCGCGCTCCGCACCGCGGCATGCGGGGGTTCAACGCGCGAACACCGGTGTTTTGCGGATCAGGTCAGGCGCGCGCGGCGAGCACGTCCGCCAGGGTTCCGATCGCGAAGCGCACCTCGTCGTCGGTGACGACGAGGGGCGGCGCGAAGCGGATCGTCGACCCGTGGGTGTCCTTCACCAGGAGCCCGCGGTCGGCGAGGTCCTTCGAGATCGCCTTGCCGGTGCCGAGCGCGGGGTCGATGTCGATCCCCGCCCAGAGTCCGGCGACCCGGTGCGAGACGACACCCTTGCCGAGCAGGTCGTCGAGCAGGCCGCGCAACAGCGGTTCGCCGTCGAGGGCCCGCTGCTGGAAGGTGCCCTCTCCGAGCATCGCCACGACCTCGGCGCCGACGGCGGCGGCGAGCGGGTTGCCGCCGAAGGTCGATCCGTGTTCGCCGGGGCGCAGGACGCCCAGGACATCGCGCGAGCCCACCACCGCGGACACCGGCACGATGCCGCCACCGAGGGCCTTGCCGAGCGTGATCAGGTCGGGACGCACCCCGACGCGCTGCACCGCGAGCGTGTGCCCCGTGCGACCGAGGCCGGACTGGATCTCGTCGGCGATGAACAACGCGCCGAACTCGTCGCAGACCGCGCGGACTTCAGGGAGGTACGACTCCGGCGGGATGACCACGCCGCCCTCACCCTGGATCGGCTCGAGCAGCACGGCGACGACGGTCTCGTCCATCGCCTCGCGCAGGGCCGCAGCGTCGCCGTACGGCACCGTGCGGAAGCCGGGCGTGAACGGCCCGAAGTCATCATGGGCCGAGGGGTCGTCCGAGAACGAGATGATCGTCGTGGTGCGACCGTGGAAGTTCCCGGACGCGACGATGATCGTCGCCCGCTCGGCCGGCACGCCCTTGACGCGGTAGCCCCAGGCGCGGGACACCTTGATCGCGGACTCGACGGCCTCGGCACCGGTGTTCATCGGCAGGACCATCTCGGTCTCCGTCAACGCTGCCAGTGCCGCGGCGAACGGCCCGAGCTGGTCGTTCACGAACGCGCGGCTCGTGAGCGTCACGCGGTCGAGCTGCGCCCGTGCGGCGTCGAGCAGCCGCGGGTTGCCGTGACCGAAGTTGACCGCCGAGTACGCGGCGAGGCCGTCCAGGTACTGCTTGCCGTCGACATCGGTGACGGTCGCTCCGGCACCCGACGCGATGACGACGGGCAGCGGGCTGTAGTTGTGCGCGAGGGCGCGGTCCTCGACGGCGAGCGCCGCCGCGGTGTTGACCCCGAGCGACGCTGCCGCCGACATCAGCTGACCCCGAGCGAACGCGCGACCGAGGTGCCGGTGCCGACCGGGTGCAGGTCGAGCGTGCAGCACTTCACGCCGCCACCGCCGAGCAGCAGCTCGGACAGGTCGACGCCGATCGGGTTGTAGCCCTTCTCGCGCAGCTGCTCGGCGAACCGAACAGCCCGGGCGGCGATCACGACGTTGTACCCGTCGGAGTACGAGTTCAGGCCGAGGATCGCGGCGTCCTCCTCAGTGGCGATGATCGCGTCCGGGAAGCGCTCGCGCAGGATCGCCAGCGACGGCTCGTCGAAGGCGCTCTCCAGGTACGCGATGTTGCTCGTCCCGTCGACGGCGGGCTCGGGGTCGAGCACGGCGATGGCGGTGTCGAGGTGGTAGAAGCTCGGGTTGATGAGCTTGAGCGTGACGACCTCGCGGCCGTAGATCTTCGCGAGCTCGTCGTGCGAGGTGCTGTCCGACCGGAAGCCGGTGCCTGCGAAGATGGTGTCCCCGATGAGCAGGAAGTCGCCCTCGCCCTCGTTGGTCTGCTCCGGCTCGGCGACGGTCAGACCGGCCTGGCGGAACCAGTCCATGTACGCGGGGCCCTCGGGCTGGCGCTCCGGGTACTGGAACTTCGCGCCGTAGGCGATGCCGTCGAGGACGAACCCGCCGTTGGCCGCGTAGACCATGTCCGGCAGGCCGTCGATGGGGTCGATGTACGAGATGTCGAAGCCGAGCTGCTCGTAGACGGCGACGAGTGACTCCCACTGCTCGACGGCCTTCGACGTGTCGGTCGGCTCCTCCGGGTGCATCCACGGGTTGATCCGGTAGCTCACGGTGTAGAAGTCCGGCTTGCACATCAGGATCGTGCGCTTGGTGGCGACACGGGCCGGGGTGGCGACGGACTCGGGGGCGGGTGCGGTGTTCGACATCAGTCCTCCTGGAAGGGACCGGGGCCCGAGCCTGCCAGGAACCGAAACGGAACGAGGAGAAGAGCTCCGGTGAGATGCAGGCTCACTCACCGCAGCGGACCAGGTCGACGCCGTGTCGATCCTTCCACAGACCGTCCGGCAAGTGCAGTACCGGGACTCTGACGGCTTGACACCCGTTCGGGTGACGCACGTTTCGTGCGCGAGACCCACCAGCCTCGCAACAAGTCCGCGTACGATGGGGACAAATGGATACGCTCGACCACCGCATCCTGGATCAGCTCCGGGACAACGCCCGCGCCGGCTACGGCGACATCGGGTCGGTGGTCGGACTCTCGGCCTCGGCCGTCAAGCGCCGTGTCGACCGGCTGGTCGGTGACGGCGTCATCCAGGGCTTCACGATCAAGGTCGACCCCGCCGTCGAGGACCGCGGGACCGAGGCCTGGGTCGAGCTCTACTGCCGCGGCACCGTCTCGCCCGACGAGCTGCGTGCCCTGCTCGACACCGTCCCCGAGGTCATCGACGCCGGCACGGTCACCGGCAGCGCCGACGCCGTCGTGCACATGCGCTCGAAGGACCTGTCCGCGCTCGAAGAGGCGCTCGACAAGGTCCGCCTCGCACCCCAGGTCGACCACACCCGCTCCGCGATCGTGCTCTCCAAGCTCGTCAGTCGAGAGACCGCGTAACGTCCCACGCATGGGACGGAAGACGGTCTGGAGGCGCGGATCACCGCCCACGGGATCGCGCCCTGCCCGGCAGCTGGTCACGGCTGCAGGCCTCGCCTACGTCGCGAACTGCCTGTGGGGCACCGCGGTCGCCGTGCAGCTGATCCGCACGAAGAAGCTCCGGGTCGTGCACCACGGGCTGTTCGTCGTGACCGCGACCCTGACCGGTGTCGCCGCGACGACCCCCGCGTGGACGCGCGACCGGACCGCACTGTTCCTGCTGCCGGCACTCGTGCCGCTGGCGTTCGCTCCACGCACCAACCCGCGCTCCGGAGCACACTGGAAGGTCGCGGTCGCCGCCGCACCGTCCTACCTGGGGGCCGTGCTCGCTCGCAGGCGATCAGAGAGGTGAGCAGTGGAGCTGTTCGAGGCCATCCGACGACGACGCACGACGAACGGGCCGTTCCTGCCCGATCCGGTGTCGGACGAGCACCAGCGGATGCTCATGGAGCTCGCCGGCCGGGCGCCGTCGCAGCTCAACAGCCAGCCGTGGCGCTTCGTGCTGATCGAGGAGCGCCGGACGATCGACCGCGTCGCCGAGATCAGCGGCAGCTCGATGACCCGCACCATGGCCGAGGGAACGTTCTTCGAGCGGTACAAGCCGTACTTCCGGTTCTCGAAGGCCGAGATGGACGAGCGACGCGACGGGATGCTGTTCGACAAGCTCCCCGGGCCGCTTCGGCCGTTCACGAAGCAGGTGTTCACGAAGCGCGGGCAGCTGCTCATGAACACGCTCCGGGTGCCGCAGACCCTGGGTGAGGAGAACCGGAAGCTCGTCGCCGGGTCACCGCTGCTGCTCGGCGTGCTGCTCGACCGCCACGAGTACCGGAAGGAGGAGCTGTCCGGCTTCTACTCGGTGTTCAGCATGGGCGCGGCGATGGAGAACATCTGGCTCGCGACGACCGAGCTCGGCCTGGGGATCCAGTTCGTGTCCTTCCCGATGGAGACCCCCGGCGCGTGGGAGGAGATCGAGGGACTGCTCCGCGTGCCCGAGTCGCTCGAGCTGATGGCCGTCTACCGGATCGGGTACCTGCCACCGGAACGACGACGTCCGGCCATCGACTGGACGTCGAGCGAGCGGAAGCGTCCCTCGCAGTACGTGTTCCGCGGCACCTGCGACACCCCGCAGCGCGGGTGGGACGACGCACCCGTCGCAGCCCACATCGAACCGGAGGCGACCACATCGTGACCGACACCCGACCCACCCACGTGACCCCGGGCCTCCAGGCCGTTGCCCCCGGCCTGCCGGGCCGCCCCTGGATCTCGCAGGACTGGCTCGACGTCGTCTTCGTGCACTGGCGCGTCGATGTGTCGGCGGTGGCCCCGCTGCTGCCGGCCGGCACCCGGCCCGACACGATGGCGCTCGACGGCACCGACGACGGGGTGACCACCTGGGTGGGCCTCATCGCGTTCCGGTTCGAGGACACGCGGTTCCCGCCGTTCTCGACCGGGAGCATCGGCGACTTCGTCGAGCTGAACGTCCGCGTCTACACGGTCGACGAGCAGGGGCAACGCGGGGTGGTGTTCCTGTCGCTCGACGCCGGCAAGCTCCTGCCGACCATCGGCGCACGCGTCGCGACCGGACTGCCGTACCGGTGGGCGGTCGCGGAGTCGCGCAGCGGTGACGGCCGCGTGGGGTACGCGATGCGTCGGCACGGCACTCACCTGCGGTCGATGCTCGACGTCCGGATCGGCGAGGCGCTCGACGAGCCGGGGCCCCTCGAGACGTTCCTGACGGCGCGGTGGGGCATGCACGTGCACCGGGCCGGACGGACGCGGTTCTGGCCGAACGAGCACGAGTCGTGGCCGTTGCACCGGGCCTCGGTGGTGTCGCTGCGGGACGACCTGGTCGGAGCGGCCGGGCTGCCCTTCGGGCTGACGGAGCTCGAGCCGGACTCGGTGCTCTACTCGCCGGGGGTCACGACGCGGTTCGGTCGGGGGCGCTGAGGCCGAACGACGTCAGTCGTGGGGTGACGGACGTGCGACGACGAACTGATGGACGGCCATCACGGCGCTGATCACCGCGAAGGCAGCGCCGAACGTCCAGGTCGTGCTCCGGAAGTCCGGGAGATCGGCGAGCGTGCGGCCGAGGACCGCGAGGACACCGCACCATGCGGCGACGGCGAGTGCTGTCCACGCGACGACGAGGCGATCGATCCGCGGCACCGAGCGCGTGAAGCGGAACGCCGTCGGGACGCCGGCGACCGCACCGAACAGGGCGCCGAAGGGGAACCCGACGGTCAGGGTGGTGACCGACACGATGCCGACGCTCACGACCGCGACGACCACGCGGGTGACGTGGGACCGCCACGAGGCTCCGCGGCTCTGCTCGTCGTACGCGCGCCGACCCGTCACGAACAGGGCGACTGCGCCGACGGTCGTCACCACTGCGGCGGACACCCCGACGACGAGCGCCAACGCACCACCGAAGGCGATCCCGAAGGCGACGTGTGCGGCGGCGAGGAGCAGCGCGAGGACCGGGTACAGCCAGACCTCGAGCGGCCGGTTCGGTGTGTTGAGCACCCAACCGGGCGGCGCCTCCTCGGCGGGGCCGGCGGTGTCGGGGTCTCGGGTCTCCACCTGGCCATGATGTCCGATCGGTGCGTGCGTGGTTCGGTACGGCGACTTCGGGGGACAGCGGCTGAGTGGTGCACGGCCGACCGCAGGTACAAGGGAGCCATGACTCGAGTGGCAGTGGTGACCGGTGGATCCGCAGGACTGGGACGGGCGACCGTCCGGGAGCTCGCCGCGCGGGGGTGGGACGTGGCCGTCCTGGCCCGCGGGCAGGAGGGCGTCGACGCCGCCGTCGCCGAGGTCGAGGCCGCCGGGCGCCGCGGGCTGGCCCTGGTCGCCGACGTCTCCGACCGTGACGCCGTCGAGGCTGCGGCCGACCGGGTCGAGCAGGAGCTCGGACCGATCGACCTGTGGGTGAACGGCGTGATGGTCGGGGTGTTCGGGAAGTTCCTCGACACCGCGCCGGAGGACTTCGAGCGGGCGCTGCACGTGACCTACCTCGGCTTCGTGAACGGCACCCGGTCGGCACTGTCGCGGATGGTCCCCCGCGGTCGTGGGCACGTGATCCAGGTCGGCTCGGCGCTCGGGTTCCGCGGGATCCCCCTGCAGGCCGCGTACTGCGGCGCGAAGCACGCGATCGTCGGCTTCACCGAGTCGGTCGTCTCCGAGCTGCGCGAACAGGGCAGCAAGGTCAAGGTGTCCCGCGTGGACATGCCGGCGCTCAACACGATCCAGTTCCAGTGGGTGAAGTCGAAGCTGCCGCACCACCCGCAGCCGGTCGCCCCGATCTACCAGCCCGAGGTCGGTGCCCGGGCCATCGCCGCCGTGGCCGAGCGGCCGCGCAGCCGCACCTGGGTGGGCGAGTCCACGGTCTACACGATCCTCGGCAACCGGATCAGCGGACGCTTCGCCGACTGGTACGCCGCCAAGACCCTGGTCGACGGGCAGCAGGCGCCGGACAAGGACGGCCTCGAGATGCGGGACAACCTGTACGAGCCGGTGCCGGGCGACCACGGTGCGCACGGCGTCTTCGACGAGTCCGCACACGCCTGGTCGCCGCAGACCTGGTGGGTGGAGCACCGCCGGGTCGGCAACGGCATCATCGGGGCCGTGCTCGGTGCCGCCGGGGCGGTCGCACTCGTCGCGGGACGCCGACGATGAGCCACCGGTCGTCGACCGTGAGCGGGACAGCCGTCGTCGAGCTGGCCCGGGCCGGGCTCGGCCTGTGGCACCTGAGCCGTGCGGCCCGAGGGTCCGACCGGGCGGTGCTGCACGGCGTGCTCGGGGTCCGGCAGCTCGCACAGGCCGTCCTCGTCGCGCGGGCGGGTTCCGGCAACGCGCACACCCTGAGTGCCGTCGTGGACGCCCTGCACGGCGCGACGATGGTGCCGCTCGCCGTCGATCCACGTCGACGCCGGTTCGCGGTCGACCAGTTCTGGATCGCCGTGGTGCTCGCGGTCGCCGAGGCAGCGGTCGTCGGTCGCGGAGGACGCCGCTGAGTCCTGTCGGAGGTGCTCGGTAGCGTCCCCGGCATGAGCACGATCTACTCCGTCGCGTCCTCGCTGGACGGCTTCGTCGCTGCGCCCGACGACGACCTCGACTGGCTGCTGCAGTTCGGGTTCGAGCCGTTCCAGGAGCACCACGACCGGTTCTACGCGGGCGTCGGCGCGATCGCGATGGGGTCGACGACGTACGAGTGGCTGCTCGACCACGACGACACGTGGGCGTACCCGGACCTGGCGACGTGGGTGTTCACGACCCGTGACCTGCCGGTGCCGGATTGCGCCGACGTGCGCTTCGTCTCGGGCGAGGTCGGCGACCACCAGGCCGACCTCGAGCGCGTGGCCGACGGCCGCGACGTCTGGGTCGTCGGCGGCGGACTGCTCGCGGCGCAGTACCAGCAGGCGGGCCTCCTCGACGAGTTGCGGGTCACCGTGATGCCGGTCGCGCTCGGCGCCGGAGCGCCCCTGCTGCCGGTCGCCGCACCGACCCCGGTGTTCGAGCTCGTCGGCACCACCCAGTTCGACGGCGGGGCGGTCGAGCTCCACTACCGTTCCGCAGCAACCGCGGCGTAGCGTCCGGAGCATGAGCGACAACGAGCAGACCGAGCCCGTCATGGACGGTGCCACCGATGCCACGAACCACGAGAAGCTGCAGGGCCTGATCGAGCAGGTCGACCACGACCACGCCGGTGAGGGTGCCGGCGCGATGGCCGACCACCTGCGCGACCGCATGGACGAGACCGGTGTCGAGGACGAAGACGCGGGTGACGCCGAGGACTGATCCTCGGGGCACTTCGTGAGCAGAAGAGGTCGGGTCCCCACACGGGACCCGACCTCTTCTGCTCACGAAACGAAACGCACGAAGCGCAACGCGCGCCAAGCGGAAGCGCCTAGACGCGCAGCTCGGAGAAGTCGCTGTCGACGTCGCCGAACCGGTGCGCGGTGATCGACACCGACTGCTCGCGCAGGTACGGCAGCATCTCGATCACGCCGGCCTCGACCACGGGGGCGTCGTGGATCGCGACGTCGATGCTCGCACCCAGGGCTTCCTCGAGGGCGAGCGGGTCACCGCCGAGCAACCGGATCCGGGCACCGGGACCACCGAACGCCGTGTGGGCCGGGCGGTCCTGCCCCTGTGACAGCACGGCCTCGAGCGCGTCGACGGGCTGGTCGTCCTGGTCGGTGGACCAGTCCGCCTGGAACACGGCCCCCGAGGACGCGCGGGCGTGGAACTCCTGGTCCGACTCCACCAGGTGGTCGACGACGTCGAGCGGGGACCGGTTCCCCGCGAGCAGCTGCGTGAGCGGGCCGGGCAGCGGCCGAGCCGTGCTGAGCAGGACGTGCGCACGTGCCGAGGTCGCGGCGACGAGCGTCCGGACGAGGTCCACGGTCGAGGCGTCCTCGGCCTGACGCACGATGACGGACTGGGGTCGGTGGCGCAGCACGTTCCGCTGCACCACGAGCCCGGACAGGTCCCGCGACCGGAAGAGGGTCTCTCGTGCGTGCACGTCGCTCAGGGCTCCGGCGCGGACCCGGTCGAACTCCTCGAACGACAGCCCGCTGCGTGCGGCCTCGATCACCGCGGTGACGCGCGGAGGCAGGCCGTGCAGCTGGATGCTCTTGTGCACGGTCCGGGGCGTGGGCAGCCAGCGGCCGAGCGTCGCGACGTACATGGGCCCGCCGGCCTTGGTGCCGGTGCCGACCGAGGAGCCCTTCCAGCCACCGAACGGCTGCCGCCCCACGACGGCACCGGTGATGCCGCGGTTGACGGACAGGTTGCCGGCGCGGACGCGGGCGAGCCACTCGGACACCTCGTCGACGTCGAGCGAGTGGATGCCCGCCGTCAGCCCGAAGTCGGTGCCGTTCTGGATGGCGATCGCCTGCTCGAGGGTCTCAGCGCGCACGATGCCGAGCACCGGGCCGGGGTACTCGGTCTGGTGGAAGTCGCTGCCGGGGCGGACGCCGTCGCGGATCCCCGGCGACCAGAGCCGGCCGGAGTCGTCGACCGCCTCGGGCTGCACGAGCCAGGACTCCCCCGGCCCGAGCTCGGTCAGGCCCTGGCGGAGCCTGCCCTGCGGTTCGGCGATGAGCGGGCCGACCTGCGCCGTGGGGTCGTCCGGCCACGCGACCCGGAGCGTGCGGGTGGCGTCGACGAGCTGCCGCTGGAAGCGCTCGCTCTCACCCACGGACCCGACCAGGATCACGAGGGACGCCGCCGAGCACTGCTGTCCGGCGTGCCCGAAGGCGGACTGCACGATGTCCTGCACCGCCAGGTCGAGGTCGGCGCTCGGCGTGACGACGATGGCGTTCTTGCCGCTCGTCCCGGCGGTGAGCGGCAGCCCCGCGCGCCACCAGCGGAACGAACGGGCGGTGTCGGACGAGCCGGTCAGGATGATGCGGTCGACCGTGGGGTGGCCGATGAGGTCGCGGCCGAGTTCGTCCTCGGCCAGGTCGACGAGCTGCAGCAGCGAGTGCGGCACCCCGGCGTCCCAGAGCACGTCGGCGAGCACGGCACCGGACCGCTTGGCCTCGGGCGCGGGCTTGAGCACGACACCGCTGCCCGCGGCGAGCGCCGCCAGCACACCACCGGCGGGGATGGCGACGGGGGAGCTCCACGGCGGCACGACGACGGTCAGCCGCGGCGGCACGTACTGCGCGCCCTCGATGTCCCCGAGGCGGCGGGCGCTCTCGGCGTAGTAGTGCGCGGCGTCGACGGCCTCGGTCACCTCGGCGTCGGCCTCGGCGAAGGTCGTGCCCGTCTCGGCGGCCATCACCTCGATCAGGTCGGCGCGGCGGGTCTCGAGTTCGTGCCCGATGAGGTCGAGGAGCTCGGCACGGTCGGACGGGTCCTGCCGCCCCCAGTTCACGCCGGCCTGGGCGGTGCGCGCCATGATCCGCTCGAGCTTGGAGCGGTCGGCGACCTTCGCACCGCGGATCGTCTGCGCGCCGAGCTGCGAGCGCGGCACCCGGCGCAGGACGTCGAGCGCCCAGGCCCGGTTCGCGGCGATGGACGGGTCGGTGTCGGGGGCGTTGCGGAACGCGTCGCGCAGGATGGGTTCGCCGAGCGCGCGGTGGCGGTCCTGCGTGCGGTGGGTGGCGGGGACGGGCTCGTCGAGTGCGGCGACGGACGCCAGGAACCGGCTGTGCTCCCGCTCGAAGACGCTGGCGTCGTGGTCGATGTCGGACGCGGCGGCGATGAAGTTCTCGGGGCTCGCGCTCTCCTGCAGGCGACGGGCCAGGTACGCGATGGCCGAGTCGAACTCGTCCGGCTGCACGACGGGCGTGTAGAGCAGGATCTGGCCGACGTCGGCCCGGACGGCCTGGGCGTGTGTGGACGCCATGCCGAGCAGCATCTCGACGTCGACGGCGTCGGTGACCCCGCGGCGCTGGGCGAGCACCCACGCGGTGGCGAGGTCGAACAGGTTGTGCCCGGCGACCCCGATCCGCACGGCGTCGGTGCGTTCCGGTGTCAGTGCGGCGTCGAGCAGCCGGAGGTAGGCGGTGTCGGTCTCGCGCTTGCTGCCCCAGGTGGCGAGGGGCCACCCGTGCAGGATCGCGTCGACGTGCTCCATGGCGAGGTTCGCGCCCTTGACGAGCCGCACCGTGATCGGGGCGCCGCCGCGCGCCCGGCGTTCCTGCGCCCACGCGGTCAGCGCGTCGAGTGCTCCCGCTGCGTCGGGCAGGTAGGCCTGCAGCACGATGCCGGCCGGCAGGTCGGCGAACTCGTCACGGTCGAGCAGCGCCCGGAACACGGCGAGGGTGACGTCGAGGTCGCGGTACTCCTCGATGTCGAGGTTGATGAACTTGGCGGGGCGTCCGGAGGCCGTCGGTGCCGCGGCCAGGCGGTAGAGCGGGACGAGCCGGTCGACGACGCGCTCGACGGTCTGGTCGAAGGCCCACGGCGAGGTCTGCGGCACGACGGCGCTCACCTTGATCGACACGTGGTCGACGTCGTCGCGGGCGAGCAGGTCCATGGTGCCCTGCAGGCGTCGGTCGCTCTCGGCGCTGCCGAGGACGGCTTCGCCGAGCAGGTTCACGTTCAGTCGCGTCCCCGGACCGCGGACCTTGGCGAGGGCCGGGCCGAGCTTGCTCGTGCTCGCGTCGATGACCAGGTGCCCGGTCATCCGGCGCAGGATCCGGCGCGCGGTCGGGATCACGGCCCACGGCGCCATGGTGGCGAACCCGCCGCCGAGCGTCACCGCCCCGCGCAGGTACCAGGCGAGGAAGTCGGGGACGTCGCGGCTCAGCTGCTCGAGGTTCCGTGCCGCCACCCGGGGGTCTTCGGGGCGGATGACCTTGTCCACGAACCCCCGCGTGAAGTCGAGGCCCTGCTCGTCGCGCAGGACCTCGGCCAGACGGACCGCTCCCGGGTCGGGCTTCACCCCGGCGGACGCCGCCAGCCACCGGCGCACGAGCGCGACGGCGTCATCGGTGGTGTCCTGGAGGCGAGCGCTCGGCATCCCCCGATCGTATGCCGCACGTCCGACGCGACCTCGGAGCACGCCGTACGTCGGCCAGGAGTCATCCGAGCGGATGAAAGGGCTCGCGGCGCGGTCCGATCGTCCGCCCGGTGGATACGCTGGTCGGCATGTCGACGGAGGGCAACGGTGGCCACGACTGGGCCACCTGGGACGCGTACCACGACGCCTGGCGACGACTCGACCGGGCGCTCGACCGGGCCGTCCAGGCGGGCGCCGGCATCTCCGTCCCCGAGTTCGAGATCCTGATCGGCCTGCACCGCGACCCCGACCACCGTCTGCGCGTCCGGGACATCGCGGCGGGGATCGGCTGGGAGAAGTCGCGCGTCAGCCACCAGGTCACGCGGATGGTCTCCCGCGGCCTGGTCGAGCGGGCGGACTGCCCGAGCGACGCCCGTGGCAGCTGGGTGGTGATGACCGCGGACGGTCGTCGCGCGGTGCTCGCCGGCATCCGCGCGCACACCGGTGCGCTCGAGGACCTGTTCTGGAGGCCCGTGGGGACCGACGCCGAGACGCTGCGGTCCGTCAGTGCGCGCGTCCAGGACGCCATCGGCCCCGACGACGCCTCGGACGAGGCCGACGTCGGCTAGAGCGTGACGACGGCGAGCGCGCCGCGCTCACCGCGCAGCCGGACCTGCACGCTCTTGATCTCGTCCCGCGGGATGTCCGTCGACGCGGACAGCCCTCGGGCATCCGCGCCGGCAGCCGTCCACGAGCCCACGGTCTGCGTCGTGCCGTCGGTCCGGACGACCACCAGGTCGTAGAGGATCGACCCGTCCGGTGACCACTCCTTGCCGCCGTACGAGCAGCCCCAGTCGAAGCGGGTGCCCCACTGCTCGCCGCTGATGGCGAGCTGGACGTCGAGTCCCTGCACGCCGGTCATGTCGTAGCGGTCGGCGGTGGCGGCTGCGGTCGGAGCGGCACCGGCCTGCACCGTGGTGCGCTCCCCCGCGGCGCCGACCGCGAGCCCGCCCAGGACGGCGGCGACCACCGCGAGCCCCGCGGTTGCGGCGACCCAGACCCGGCGACGGCGGCGACGGTGTCGGACGCGGTGCGCGACGGAGGCGAGGTCGCTCTCGGAACGGGTGTCGGGCCTCCCGTCCGGTTCGGCGATCTCGATCGCCTGGTCAGCCGGCAGCTTGCCGAGCAGCCCCGGCAGACCGACCAGCTCCGCGACGGCGGCCGCACAGCGGTCGCAGTTCTCGAGGTGCCGTTCGTACTCCAGGCGCTCGCTCGCCGGGAGCGACCCGAGGACGTACGCCGCATCCCACTCCGCGTACTTGTCGTCGCTCATCGGGTCACTCCTCGTTCCTGCAGTGCGAGCCGCAGGGCTCGCAGCCCGTAGTGCAACCGCGACTTGGCGGTGCCCTCCGGGATGTCGTGTCGTCGTGCGATCTCCGGCACCGTGTGCCCGAGCCAGTACGCGTCCACCACCACGCGACGGTGGTCCGGGCTCAGCGACGCGAGTGCGTCGGCGACCACGATCCGGTCCAGCACGGCGTCCGTGCTGTCCGACTCGATCCGTTCGACCTGGTGCTCGGTGCCGTGCTCACGGCGGTTGCGGGCCGACCGTGCGTCGTCGACCACCAGGTTGCGCGCCACCGTGAAGAGCCACGCCCGCGCGCTGTCGGGTGCCCGTTCGAGCACGGCCGGGCGCTGCCAGGCGCGGACCATCGCCTCCTGCACGACGTCCTCGACCGTCGAGCCGTCCCGCGTAAGGTGCCGGACGTACCGCGTGAGCGCGTCACCGTGCTCGCGGTACAGCGTCGCGAGCAGCTCGTCCGCGGAACGACTCGTCACGGTCACTTCCCGAGGTCGAGGGAGAACTCGACGGAGCCCTTCCCGTCCACGGTGACGAAGCCGAGCGACGGGGCCTTCACGCCGTAGTCGGCGAAGGTGATCGGCACGGTGCCGGCGACCTGGACGGTCCCGCCCTTGCCGACCGCGACCTGGGCGTCGGCCGTGACGGGCTTCTCGACGCCGTGCAGGTCCATCGTGCCGGTCAGGGTGACGTCCTGCGTGGAGCCGTCGAGCGCCTTCGTGACGTCGACGGGCTTCGTCAGCTCGAACGTCGCCGTCGGGTACTTGTCGGTCTGCAGCGCGGTGGAACGGAAGTACTCGTCGCGGGCGGCTTCGGGGGTGCTGATCTTGCCGACCTGCACGGTGACGGACGCCTTGGTGAGGGACCCGCCGTCGACGACGGCGGTGCCCTTGACGTCCTTCGTGCGACCGACCACGTTCACATCATTCCCCTGCAGGACCTCGTGCACCCGGTACCCGGCGTACGAGCTGCTCTTGCTGGTCCAGGTGCCGTCGGCGTCCTTCGCGTCGAGGGTGCCGGACGAGGACGCCGACAGCGAGGGTGCTGCGGCGGCCTGGCCGTTGACGGTGTTCGCGTAGATGACCGGGCCGGCGATGACGGCTGCTGCCGCCACGACGACGACGCCGGCGGAGATCCCGATGATGACCTTGGTGCGTTTGCGGAGTGCCATACCCAGACGACGAGGCAGCCGGGCGGATCGTTCAAACGGGTTTCAGTCGGAGGTGCGGGCGCGGTCCTGATCGGCGCGGTCCTGGTCGGATCGGTCGTCGTCCGCCGCTGTGTCGTCCGCGGTCACGGCGTCGGCGGGGGTCTCCCCGCGCATCCGGACCAGGCTCGCCAGCGTCGACACGGCCATCGCGGCGACGATCACCAGCAGGGACACCCACGTGTTGATCTCCGGCGCCCACTCGATGTGGTGGCCGCCGTTCAGGAACGGCAGCTCGTTGTCGTGCAGCGCGTGCAGGACGAGCTTCACGCCGATGAAGGCCAGGATCACGGCGATGCCGTACTTCAGGTAGACCAGGCGCTCGAGCAGTCCGCCCAGCAGGAAGTAGAGCTGGCGCAGGCCCATCAGCGCGAAGACGTTCGCGGTGAACACGATGAAGGGGCTCTCGGTGATGCCGAAGATCGCCGGGATCGAGTCGAGCGCGAACAGCAGGTCGGTGGTGCCGATCGCGATGAGCACGATGAGCAGCGGCGTGAAGTGCCGGACACCGTCGTGGTGGGTGCGGAACTTCATGCCGTCGTACGTGTCGGTGAGACGGACCCGGCGGCGCAGCAACCGGACGATGAAGGTGTCCTTCTGGTCGTCCTCGTCCTCGCCGCGGAGCTGCTGGATCGCCGTCCAGATCAGCCAGGCGCCGAAGATGTAGAAGATCCACGAGAAGTTCTCGATGAGCTGCGCGCCGACCAGGATGAAGATCCCGCGGAGCACGAGCGCGATGATGATGCCGAGCAGCAGCACCTCCTGCTGGATCTTCTTCGGCACCGAGAAGCGCGCCATGATGATGACGAACACGAACAGGTTGTCGATGCTCAGGCTGTACTCGGTCAGCCAGCCCGCCAGGAACTGCCCGGCGGAGTCGCCACCGGCGAAGACCAGCATGAGCACCGCGAAGACCAGTGCCAGCCCGACGTAGATGCCCACCCAGATGCCGGATTCGCGCAGCGTCGGCACGTGCGGGCGACGCGCGACGATCAGCAGGTCGGCGAGCAGGATCGCGACCAGGGCGATCATCGAGCCGACTTCGAACACGACGGGGAGCTCGGGCATGCGGAGCCTTCCTTGCTGGTGGTGGGGCGGGCAGCTTCGTGAGCGACCCGCACCAGTCTCCGGCATGATCCGGGCGGTGGCGAACCCCGGGGCTGCGTGCGGCGGACAGAAGGTAGGCGGGTTCTCACCGTGAAGGTGACAGTCTCAGTACCGGAATCCCGGACCTCTGCGGCTACTCTTCACTGCCAGGCCGGTCGATCTGGAGCCGCTCTTTAACGCATCTGCGGGTTCACTCGCATGCCAGGCCGTGCGATCAAACATTGCGAAGTTCATCGAACACTCTTCGAACCTGCGGTATTCGGGCTAGTACGTCCGCCACCAACTCAGCGGCAGCAACTTCGGGCGCACCTTCGTCAACAACCCTGCACACCTGATACATCTCTCTAACAACATTGCCCCCACTGTTCCACTCCTCAATCGTGATTTGCCCGTAAAGGCGAGTGGAACCATTCTCGAGAATTTGAATGGCTAGAGCAATCACCAGGCTGTACGTGTATCGTGGCTGATTCTCTCCGACTACCATCTCCCCTGCCTGATAAGCGACTTGGTCGCCATCAATACCGGCAGGCCGCGCTCGCCTTCCCTCCGGAATAGCCGAAATGCTTCGGTGCTGACGGAACGTAACCTTGGGCCATGCCGCAAAGCTGGTCGAACTACCTAGTATCTTCGACCAAGCCTGAAGCACGGGCCCCGCACGCCGCTCGGCCGCCTGCCCAGCGGAAGCCGCGCGAGTTTCGGCGTCATTGAGCGCAATCAACCTCTGATCGACATCTCCCTGCCGACGCGGCGCAGGCAGATTGAGGGGTGGAACAATAGGAGGTGATTGCACTGCACCGCGCGGCTCCAAAGGAATCACGCCGAGTCGACGATTGTGATAGGTGTTTCTCAGTAGTTTCACACTATCGAAGCCCTTGAGCCTCTCTCTTACCGTCGGAATCAGGTCGTCGGGGAAAGTCTCTCCCAAGATCACCGCGCTGAGAGCTGAAGTGATGTCTACGTCCCACGTCTCGTTCGCCAAATCCGTTCGGACGAGCCGGAACTCATATTCATTTGCCCAGTCAACGTGCTTGCGGAAGAACAGCCTTTCCTGGTGAATCTGGGCATATCGCAAGGAAACCGCGTCGATCCCGAACTCCTCGATCTGCTCGACACTGATCCCGAACGGACCCGGACTCACCTCCGAGTGCATGTAACGTACCGGGCCGTAATGCTGGAAGACTGCCGAAGACTCGTTTGTTCGGAATGCCTCCACAAGCTTGTTCCGGTCGAACTGAAGCGCCAGACCGGAGTGACGCTTTCCATAATGGGCCCACATGGATAGGTGGGTCCAGCCGCGTAATGCATCTTCGTTGAGCGCGGTCGGCGGCAATTCATAGTCCTGCGTGAAGCAGGCCACCTTTGAGAACCCTCGAATATGGCGATCGATCTCTGCCCACATACCCAAGCCTGGCTCGAAATGTGGACTCTTAGATTCACCCTCAAGGGCCGGGAAGATCGGTCGGGACTCCCAAGGATCGTTGGTGCCGCTGAACGGTGACAGCCGAATAGTTCGATCTTTGAGGATCCAATTAACCGCGGTCTCGGCGCTCGTATAATGATAGAGATCCGACGTCAGCCCGCGAATACTGTTCGCTAATTCCACCTCAGCAAGTTCATCGGCGGAGCCATCGACGATCGAAACCAAAGCCGTCGTGTTGTGCAATATTGACGAAGACTGCGCGCCCGCAAATGTCATGCCGCCAATATAACAGCAGCTTGCCGAACTTAGAGGAGGTGAACGCCTATCAATGCTGATTGCTCACACTCAGGTACAACTCTTCGTTCCGGTCGGGGTCCCGACCGATCAGCAGTACCTGAGCGTTATCTGCGTGCCCATGAATCAGCGGCGCAGGCGCTGAATGGTCGGCTAGGAGGCACGAGGATCATCGCGAGTCTAGTTGCCGGCGCCCAGACACTTCGCTCACGCAGTAGTGCAAGCAGGAAGAGACCGACGCGGTCTCCTAACGAAAGGTGCGGAGAACCCGGGACTCGCGCGATGGAGCGTGAATACGGACGTGCCTGGTCGAGAGTTCCGACCAGGCACGTCCGATTCCATCAAGTACGCCGATGAACCCGGCCCGCCAACTGGGGTCGGCCCGAACTTTGGTCTCCAGGCAATCGAGCTTTCGGCGCTCGAATGCCGCGGCCGCAACGCCGGCTGAGCAACCGCGGTCGCAGAGACCTCGCCCCGCGTCGAGCGTGCCTCTGGTCAGCGACCGCTGAGGTCGTACGGGGCCACCGTCGAGTCGACCGTCGTCAGGTACCCGCCCCCGGCGAGCGCCGTGGGCAGCGTGATGGTGCGGAGCACGGAGGGCTTCGCACCGGTGGTGTCGATCTGGGTGATCTTCCCCTCGTCGCCCCGTGTCACGAACACGCTGCGGCCGTCGTCGGTCGCCGCGGTGAACCGCACCGACGCCCCGGTGGCCGGCTGTCCGGCGACGGGCCCCTTGCGGAGCGGCGTGAGCGCGACCGAGGTCGTCGGGCCGGAGTAGACACCGTCGGCCTGCTTCCGCACCAGGACGAGCGAGTCCCCGGTGCCCGACGTCAGCGCGACGGCGGCGAACCGGGCGGTGACGGCGACCCGGGTGAAGGACCCGGTGCCGAGCTCGACGCTGCTGATCCCGCTGGACGCCGTCGACGAGGTGGTCAGGTACGCGGGGACGGCGTTCCACGGGGTACCGGCAGCCGTGCTGCCGGCCTGGGTGCCGACCACGGTCGTCCCGTCCGGCGCCATGCGGGGGCGGTAGCTCTGCACGCTCGGCTTCGGGTACGCGACGGACCGGGAGCCCGTGAAGCCGGTCCGCGTCACCCGCACGGTCTGCACGCCGGCGGCGAGGTCGGAGCCGATCACCGTCCCGGTGGCGTTGACGATCGGGCCGTGCGGGTACGCGCCGAGGGGCGTGGTCGCGACGGGGCGCGGGTGCGTCGCACCGCGCATGATCGCGGAGACGGAGTAGGCGTCGAGGCGTCCGCCCGCGGTGACGACCAGGCGCAGGGGGCTGCCGACCAGGAACGTCTCGACCTCTTCGGTGCCGCGCTTGCCCGTCGTGGCGAGCTGCACCGCCGAGGTGTCGATCCGGGCGGTGCGCTCCGTCTTCCGCCGCAGGTCGATGACCGTGACCCGCTGTCGCTCGGAGCCGTCGAAGTCGGAGCCGACCGCCAGGTGCCGGCGTGCGGTGTCGGTCGACAGCCAGCCGGCACGCTCCCAGCGCTTGTCGGCGTTGGGGATCGCGTAGTGCTGGGCGATGTGCGCCGTGCCGCGGGGGCCGATGGCGAGGACGTCGAGCTGCGGCTTCGACTCGTCCATGAACGCGATCTGCCCGTGGCCGAGCTGCACGGAGCCCGCGTGGGTGCCGAACTCGATCCCGCTCAGGGTGGCGGTGCGCCGACCGGTCACGGCGTCGTTGACGTACACGCGCTTCGCCGTCGGGTCAGCCGTGACGAGCCAGCTGTGGTGGGCGGTCCGCGTCACGGCGGGTGCAGCCGACGCGGGGACGGCGATCGCGGTGGCGACGAGGGGGACGAGCCCCGCGAGGACGAGGGCGGGGAGGAGACGTGGAGGTCGAGCGGACATGGGGCTCCTGGGGTGCAGTGTCGGATGACGGTCGTCTAGACGATAACCGTTCTCATCTAGACGAGACGCTCCAGAACTGTACGAAGACGCTCAGCATCCCGACGAAGGGGATGGCACCCACGGCCACCGACAGGGCAGCGAAGCAGATCGCCGGCGTCCTGGCCTCGAGTCCGCGGAGCCGCACCGCCGCGACGAGCGCGCCGACCGCGAACGGGAACGTCACGAGGACGGCGTACATCGGCCACGACAACGGCGCCCACGACTCCGCGCTCTCCCCCTCGGCTCCGACGGAGACGATCGAGCCGGCGACGACGAGCACGATCTCGACGACCGGGGGCAGGGCGATCGCCACGTCACGCACCACCCGTCGCCGCTGCCGCCCCATGCGCCGACCCTAGTGATCTGCGATGTGCGTGCTTCCCCGCCTACCACCAACCGGCCGTGCCAAGGTCGAGCCGTGCAGAACTCCACGACAGTCGTCATCGCCGGATGCGGCGACCTCGGGACCGAAGCCGGCCTGCGCTTCGCCGACCAGGGCCACCGCGTGATCGGACTCCGCCGCCGTGCCGAGCTGGTCCCCGTACCGATCACCGGCCGGAGCGTCGACCTGCGCCACGAGGTCCCCGAGATCCCCGCCGACACGAGCGTCGTCGTCGTGGCCTTCGCGGCCGGCAGCCGCGACGTCGACGAGTACCGCGCCACCTACGTCGACGGGCTGCGCAACGTGCTCGACGGCATCGACGCCTCGGAGGCCGGCCCGCGGGTGCTCGTCGTGTCCTCGACCGCCGTCTACGACGTCTCGGACGGCAGCGAAGTCACCGAGGAAACTCCGGCGCGCGGTGCGACCCCGACCGCCGAGGTCCTGGTCGAGGCGGAGGTCCTGCTGCGCGAGCGCGCTCCCGGCGCCGTGCTGGTCCGGCTGTCGGGCGTCTACGGCCCCGGCCGCGAGCGACTGATCGACCAGGTCCGGTCCGGGTCCGCACGGCTGGCGCCGGGCACCTCACCGCACACGAACCGCATCCACCGCGACGACGCCGCAGCAGCACTCGTGCACCTGGCGGCGCTGCCGGACCCGGCACCGCTCTACCTGGGGACGGACGACGAGCCGAGCCGGCTGGACGACGTGCTGCGGTTCCTGGCCGACGAACTCGACGTCGCCGAGCCGTCGACGGGTGACGGTGACGCGCGGCAGGCCGGCGGCGACAAGCGCCTGTCGAACGCGCTCCTCCGGTCGACGGGATGGACACCCCAGTACCCGACGTTCCGCGAGGGGTACCGCGAGGTGCTGGCGGGCGAGGGCACACGCCACCCCTGACGCCCCGCGAGACACCGGTGTTCGCACTCCGAACACCCACGTGCCGGTGTGCAATGCGCGAACACCGGTGTTTTGCGGACCCACACACCCGCCCGACAGACGCGCTCAGTGGCCGCGGTGGTCCTGGATCGTGATCCGCGGCCCGAACGCGGGCTTCCGGAACCCGGAGCCACCGATCAACCGCACGACCCGCTCCCGGTGCCCGCGCCAGGGTTCGAGCAGTTCGAGCATCCCGTCGTCGTCGACCGGGGCACCCGTGAGCGCCCACCCGACGAGCGCCGGCACGTGGAAGTCCCCGACGCTCGGCGAGTCCGGGTCGCCGTGGGAGCGTTGGGCGGTCTCGGCGGCGGTCCACCGGCCCACCCCGGGGATGGACTGCAGCTTCGTGGAGACGACCTCGCCGCCGCGGCCGTGCGCCAGGGTCCGTTCGAGTGCCGGCGCGAGCTTCACGACGCGCATCACGGTGGCGGAGCGTCCCGGTTCGATGCCTGCCCGGTGCCACTCCCAGCTCGGGATCCGTGCCCACGTCCGAGCATCCGGCGGCACCATCATGCCCGCGGGTGCCGGACCGGGTGCCGGGGTGCCGTGCCGACGGAGCAGGTACCGCCACGCGCCCCACGCCTGCCGCGAGGTCACCTTCTGCTCCATGATCGCCGGGACGAGCATCGCGACGACGGTGTTCGTGCGGAGCAGCCGGAGCCCGGGCTGCCGGTGTCGTGCCGCGGCCAGGAACTCGTTGGCGGAGACGTCGAACGACGACCAGTCGTCGCCGCGTCCGAGCAGATCGGGGGCGTGCTCGACCGCCCACGACGCACCGCTCCCCCACGCCGACACCGCGATGGTGTCGCCGGCCCGCCGGATCGCCACGGAAGCGGGGCCGGAGGGCGTGTGCAGCGCGAGCCACACGACGCCGCCGACCACCTGGAAGGCCGGGTCGCCGGAGCCGCGCTGCAGGGGCCGCAGGGTCGACGCGACGTCCACCGCGCCTCCAGGCCGGTACACCGTGTCGACGCGAGACGCGTCACCGGACGCACCAGCGGCGTCGACGGCGGCGGAAGCGAGCAGGGACACACGGGGATGGTAATGCGGAACCACCGTCAGTCATGATGGGCACTGATCCCCACCACCCGACGACGGAGTTCCCATGCGCATCGGCATCCTCACCTCCGGAGGCGACTGCCCCGGCCTGAACGCGGTCATCCGCGCGATCGTCCTGAAGGGCATCGCCATCTACGGACACGACTTCGTCGGCTTCCGCGACGGGTGGCGCGGGGTGGTCGACGGCGACATCGTCCCGCTCGGCCGCAAGGACATCCAGGGCATCGCGAAGCAGGGCGGCACGATCCTCGGCACCAGCCGCACGAACCCGTTCGAAGGCCCCAACGGCGGGTTCGAGAACATCTCCGCGACCCTGCAGCGGCACGGCATCGACGCCATCGTCGCGATCGGCGGCGAGGGCACCCTGGCCGCTGCGAAGCGCCTGACCGACGCCGGCCTGCAGATCGTGGGCGTGCCGAAGACGGTCGACAACGACCTGGGCGCGACCGACTACACGTTCGGCTTCGACACCGCCGTCGCCATCGCGACCGAGGCGATGGACCGCCTGCGCACCACCGGTGAGTCGCACTCGCGCTGCATGGTCGCCGAGGTGATGGGCCGGCACGTGGGCTGGATCGCGCTGCACTCCGGCATGGCCGCGGGCGCGCACGCGATCCTCATCCCGGAGCAGAAGACGAGCATGGAACAGATCGCGAAGTGGGTGCGGGCCGCCTACGACCGCGGTCGCGCGCCGCTCGTGGTCGTGGCCGAGGGCTTCGTCCCCGACCACGAGGACACCGCGCACACCGAGCGCGGGCTCGACGCCTTCGGGCGGCCGCGGCTCGGTGGCATCGGCGAGCGCCTCGCGCCGCTCATCGAGGAGATGACGGGCATCGAGACGCGGGCCACGACCCTGGGGCACATCCAGCGCGGTGGCACGCCGACCGCGTACGACCGGGTGCTCTCGACCCGGCTCGGGCTGGCGGCGATCGACTCGGTCGTCGAGGAGCGCTGGGGCCGGATGGTGGCGCTGCGGGGCACCGAGATCGAGCACGTCTCGTTCGAGGAGGCGCTCGGCGAGCTCAAGACGGTGCCGCAGGCGCGGTTCGACGAGGCCGCCATCATGTTCGGCTGAGGGGGCGGGGGCTGGGGGGC
>NZ_QKTE01000031.1:0-32332 GCF_003234735.1 Curtobacterium sp. MCLR17_040
TCGGCGCGGTTGCTGTGTGCGCGCCGAACACACCCTTGGTGGGGTGGAGAACCAGCGATGTGCGGCTGGTGAGCGCTCCGGGTGTTTCCCGGTCGTTGCAGGTGATTCGGCGTCGTCCGCCAGTCGGATTGGAACGATTTCTCCGGGCCTGCCACCCCTAGGCTCGGGTCATGCGGGGAACGACGATCCGACCGACCACGGAGGACGACTGGGAGTCCGTTCGGGCACTGCGGCTGGAGATGCTCCGGGACACCCCGAAGGCGTACGGGGAGCGGCTCGCCGACGCGGAGCGGCTGCAGGAGCGTGACTGGCGTCGACGCGGCCGCCGTGAGCACGACGTCGGCGGGACGACCCTCGCCGCGATCGGTGCCGACGGCCGGTGGCTCGGGACGATGGGGGTGTTCGTGCCCGGCCCCCGGGTCGGGCCGCTCCTGGTCGGCGTCTACGTCGCTCCGTCGCACCGGGGCCGTTCCGCCGGTGTCGCCGATGCGTTGCTCGACGAGATCGAGGTGTGGGCGGCGGCGCACGGATCGGCCCTTCGGCTGCACGTGCACGAGGGGAACACCCGCGCGCAGGCCTTCTACGCCCGACGTGGCTACGAGCCGACGGGTGCGACCGAGGCGTACGTGCTCGATCCGAGCGAACTCGAGGTCGAGATGATCCGGCAGCTGCGGGGATCGCTGTGAGCGGCGGGACGGCCCAAGCTGCCGGGGCTGCCGGGCCCGTCGTGCGGTGGCTGCTGTCCGACGTTGGCGGCGTCCTCGAGCTCGTCGACGACGCCGCCTGGCCCGGACGCTTCCGGGCGCGGTGGGCCGAGCGTCTCGGGATGACGACGGACGACTTCTCCGCACGCCTCGTCGCAGCGGACCTGCCCGACGCCTCCCGTCAGACCGGCGTCGTCGACCGGTACTGGGGTGCGATCGGTACGGCGCTCGGGCTGGGGGCCGACCAGCTCGCCGTCATGCGGGCCGACTTCTGGGATGCGTACTGCGGAACGCTGAACCAGCCGTTGTACGACTTCCTCGCCGGACTCCGCGGAACGATCGGCCTCGCGATCCTGTCGAATTCTGGCGATGGTGCTCGCGAGGAAGAGGAACGGCGCTTCCGGTTCTCGGCGGTGTTCGACCCGATCTGCTACTCCCATGAGATCGGTGTAAACAAGCCCGATGCCGAGGCGTTCCGGATCACGCTCGAGCGCTTGGGGGCGGACCCGGACGAGGTGTTCTTCGTGGACGACGTGCCGGAGAACATCGAGGCTGCACGTGCGCTCGGCATCGGGGCGCACCTGCACGTCGACACCGACGAGACGATCCGGGTGCTCGAGGCGGTCGTGCGGGGGAGCGGTCAGCAGTGACCGTCGGCATCGTGTTCTTCGACGTCGACGGAACCCTCGTCAGCCCCGGTTCCAGCAGCAGTTTCCTGGCCGCCCGGTTCGGGCACCAGGACGCGCTCGACGATGCAGAAGCCCGCTACGCCGACGGCGGTCTCACCAACCAGCAGGTCAGTGAGGTCGACGCACTCGCGTGGCGTGGCACGTCCGTCGCGACGGTCGACCGGTGGCTCGACGACCTGCCGGTGTTGCCCGGAACCGAGACCGTCGTCGCGTGGTGCCGTGCCCACGACGTCGAACCCGTGCTCGCGTCGCTCGCGTGGCAACCCGTGACCCGTTCCCTCGCGCGGCGGTTCGGGTTCGTCCCGAACGGCGGGCCCCGAGTCGGCGAGCACGACGGCGTCCACGACGGCACCGTCGCCGAGCACTTCGACGAGTTCGACAAGCGGGACCGGGCGCTCGCGCTCGCTCGTGACCTCGGTGTACCGATCGAACGCTGCTGCGCTGTCGGCGACAGCCGCTCGGACATCCCGCTCTTCCAGGCGCTCCCCAGTGCGTTGGCGCTCAACGCGGGTCCGGCGGCACGTGCGGCCGCGAGTGACGCGATCGACGCGGACGACCTCTCGCGCATCATTCCCTGGCTCGACCGCTGGCTCCGGGAACTCGCCTGATCGATCGGCTCTGAGACGGATGCGGCATGATCGGTCCGTGCCTGATGTGAACCCGACCGCCGCGTACCGTGCCGCCCGCGACCAGCTCCTCGCCGCGGACTCTCCCGAGGCGGCACGCGCCGGGTTCCGCTGGCCGGACGTCGGCGACACGTTCAACTGGGCGACCGACTGGTTCGACGTCATCGCGACCGACAACAGCCGCACCGCGCTCTGGATCGTCGAGGAGGACGGCCGTGAGCAGCGGTTCAGCTACGCCGAGATGGCCGCACGGTCCGATCGGCTCGCCGCGCGCCTGCACGGCTTCGGCGTGCAGCAGGGCGACCACGTCCTCGTCATGCTCGGCAACCAGCTCGAGCTCTGGGAGACGATGCTCGCCGTGATCAAGCTCGGTGCGGTCATCCTGCCGACCTCGACGATGCTCGACACCGCGGACCTGCAGGACCGCGTCGACCGGGGCTCGGTGGCGCACGTCGTCACGAACCGCGGCGAGACGCACAAGTACGACGACGTCCGCGGGTCCTTCTCACGCATCGTGATCGGCGGTCTCGCCGACGGGTGGACGGAGTACCCGAGCGACCTGGGCGAGCCCGCTCCCACCGACGAGGTCCGTCCCCACGTCGTCACCCGCACGACCGATCCGTGCCTGGTGTACTTCACGTCCGGCACGACGTCGAAGCCGAAGATGGTCGTGCACACCCAGACGTCGTACCCGGTCGGTCACCTCAGCACGATGTACTGGCTCGGCGTCCGGCCCGGTGACGTGCACCTGACGATCAGCTCGCCCGGGTGGGGCAAGCACGCCTGGAGCTGCTTCTTCGCGCCGTGGATCGCGGAGGCCACCGTGTTCATCCACAACACCGCGCGCTTCGACCCCGCCGCACTCCTCGCGCAGCTCGAGCAGGCCGAGGTCAACACGTTCTGCGCGCCGCCGACCGCGTGGCGGATGATGCTGCAGTCCGACCTCGGCGTGAAGCCGCGCGCGCTCCGTGAGCTCATCTCGGCCGGCGAGCCGCTCAACCCCGAGGTCATCGGCCGGGTCGAGGCAGCGTGGGGGCTCACCATCCGCGACGGCTACGGGCAGACCGAGACCACGGCGATCATCGGCAATGCTCCGGGCGCCGCCGTGACGCCCGGCGCGATGGGCAAGCCGCTCCCCGGCGTGACCGTGACGCTGCTCGACCCCGTCACCGGCGAACCGGGCGACGAGGGCGAGGTCTGCCTCGACCTCACCGAGCGGCCCGTCAACCTGATGGCCGAGTACCTCGGCGACCCCGACCGCACGGTTTCGTCGATGCGCGACGGCTTCTTCCACACCGGCGACATCGCCGTCCGCGACGCCGACGGCGAACTGACCTTCATCGGCCGCACCGACGACGTCTTCAAGTCCTCGGACTACAAGGTGTCGCCGTTCGAGGTGGAGAGCGCCCTGCTGGAGCACCCGGCCGTGGCCGAGAGCGCGGTCGTCCCGGCACCCGACGACGCCCGTCTCAACGTCGTCAAGGCGTACGTCACGTTGGCCACCGGATGGGAGGCGTCGGCCGAGACCGCCAGGCAGGTCCTGGAGTACGCACGCACGGCTCTCCCCGCCTACGCGCGCGTCCGCCGCGTCGAGTTCGCGGAGCTCCCGAAGACCATCTCGGGCAAGATCCGCCGCGTGGAGCTCCGGGAGCGCGAGGAGCAGTCGGTGACCAACGGCACGCGCGCCGAGGCAGAGTGGCGCGACGACGAGTTCCCCGGCCTCCGTGCACCCCGCCCGCAGGCGAGCTGACCCGCACGGGCACCGAGGGCTCGGCACGTGGAACTGATCAAGGACGTCTCGCGCGGCGACTGGTTGCTGGCCCGGGCCGGCGCGTTCGCCTCGTTCGGCGGCGTCGCGGGCACCGGGTTCGAGGCGTACGTCCGGATCCTGCACCCGCTCCGAGCGGATCGCGAGGACCGAACGACCGTGGACGAGTACGACGAGCACCCGGTCCTCGAGTCGGCGGAGTGGCGCTGGGCCGACGTCGCCGAGCGCACCCGTCGGACGATCGACCCGCTCGTGTCGTGGCAGACGCTCAGCGGTCGGGACGACGAGTCGGACCTGCCCTTCGAGGACGGCTGGGTCGTCCATCCACCCGAAGAGGGTTGGTACGAGCCGTCGCAACTCGCCGCGCTCACCGGGCTCCTCGCCGACGCGACGTCGACGCCGGACGACCTGGTCGGGGCGATCTGGGACGGATGGGGCGACCTGAACGCGTCGACGTTGGGCTTCGGGTGGCAGGGGAGCGGCGAGCCGACGGCGGCCGAGCGCGCGGAGATGCAGGCGCACATGGCCCGGGCCCAGGCGCAGCACCGGCGGGAACAGGCTGCGCTCCGGGAGTCGCTCGCGGGTCCGCGCTTCCTGTGGCCGGCCCGCGAGTGCTTCCTGCTCTCGATGACCCTGCCGCAGCTCAGCGACCCGTCCTGGACGGACGACGCCCGCGTGGGCACGGACGTCGATGTCGGGCACACCCCGCAGATGCTCTGGCCCGAGGGGCACGAGTGGGTGCTCGCCACCGAGATCGACTGGGACTCGACGATCGTCGCAGGCTCACGGTCACTCGTCGACGCGATCCTCGCCGACGCCCGGTTCGAGGCGTACGAGGTCGACGCGGACGCTTCCCCCTCCTCGTGAGGGCCCGAACAGGAGCGACGCAACCCGGCCGAGCCGGTATCGTCGAGCGGTGATCAGGTCCATCCGTCGCGGCGAACGGCCCACCGTGTCCGACGCCGGTCCCCAGCGGCAGCTCACCGACCGTGCGACGCCGGAACTGTGGGGAGCACTCGTGGGGAGTGCGGTCGCCCTGCCCGGCGTCGAAGAGGGGCACAGTCAGGTGTCGCCGGCGTCGTCACGCGCGTTGTTCCTGCGCGATCAGCGCGACCACGTCGTCCCGTGGACGTCACTGGCGCCGGACGGACGACTCGAGCCCGTGCACCTGCACGGCGTCGAGGACACCTCGGTCCACCTCTGTCTCCCGGTCGCACGGGGAGCCGAACTGACCGAACTCGGGTGGGCGATCCCGCACCAGTACGAGGACCACGGGACCGAGTTCATGGTCTACGGCCCGCGCGACGCCGAGGAACTCGCGGTCGTGCTGTCGATCATCGTGGAGAGCCTCGCGTTCGCTCGCGACCCTGGGGATGAGCGTCCGGCCCACCAGCCCGTCTGAGCACGGCGCGCCGGCCATTCGCGTCCAGCGACACCTCACGGGCCGCCGCGCGCGTGAACTGTCGCCCAGCACGAAAACCCGCGCGACGCCGATGCCGCCCCAGCGAAAGCCCCCCCCCGCGTCACCCTGTGGGAGCACACATCTCCCCCCAACGGCGGACGCGGCACCGACGGCCCCTCCCGTAGCGTCGAGGCCGTGATCGAAGTCAGCCATCTCACCAAACAGTACGGTCCGAAGACCGCCGTGGACGACGTCTCCTTCGTCGTGCGTCCCGGCAGTGTGACCGGCTTCCTCGGGCCCAACGGCGCCGGGAAGTCCACCACGATGCGCATGATCATGGGGCTCGACCGGCCCACGTCGGGCACAGCCACCGTGAACGGCCAGCCCTACACGAGCTTCCGCGACCCGCTCCGGCAGGTCGGCGCCCTGCTCGAGGCGAAGGCCGTGCACTCGGGGCGCAGCGCCTACAACCACCTGCTCTCGCTCGCGGCGACCCACGGCATCCCGAAGTCCCGCGTGCACGAGGTCATCGACATGACCGGCCTCGACTCCGTCGCGAAGAAGCGCGTCGGCGGGTTCTCGCTCGGCATGGGGCAGCGTCTGGGAATCGCTGCCGCACTGCTCGGCGACCCGAAGACCCTGATCCTCGACGAGCCCGTCAACGGCCTCGACCCCGACGGTGTCGTGTGGGTGCGTCAGCTCGCTCGCCGCATGGCCGCCGACGGCCGCACGGTGTTCCTCTCCAGCCACCTGATGAGCGAGATGGCGCAGACCGCCGACCGCGTGGTCGTCCTCGGCCGGGGCAAGGTCCTCGCCGACGCCCCGATCGCCGAGTTCGTCGCCGGTGGTGGCGCCGCTGCCGGCACCGATGCCGCCGTCAGCCGTGTCATCGTCCGCACGCCGGACCCGAACGGCCTGTTCACCGCCATCGGCCCGAACGCCGCGGTCACCCAGCGCGAGGACGGCTCGTTCCTCGTCGTCGGACCCGACGCACCGACGGTCGGCAACATCGCCGCACAGGCAGGCGTCCCCCTGCACGAACTCACCCCGACCGGCGCGAGCCTGGAGGAGGCCTACATGGCCCTCACCCGCGACGACGTCGAGTACCGATCGGAGGGCACCCGATGAGCGCCACCACCTCGCCCACCACGCCGTCGACCCGGATGTCCGGCTCGACCCGCCTGTCGTTCCCGCACCTGGTGCGGAGCGAGTGGATCAAGCTGCGCAGCATCCGGTCCACGTTCTGGTGCTACGCGATCCTGGTCGTCCTCACGATCGGCATGGCCGCGCTGATCGGGGCGAACACGAACAGCGGCGGCCAGGAGCTGCCGACGGACGTCGCCAACGGCACCTTCGTGAACGCCAACGCCGTGGGTGTCCTGCTCTCGTCGCTCGTCGTCGGCGTGCTCGGCGTCCTCATCATCACCGGTGAGTACGGCACGGGCCAGGTCCGCTCGACGTTCACCGCCGACCCGCGGCGCACCGGCGTGATCCTGGCGAAGGCCACCGTCCTCGCCATCGCGACCTTCGTCGTCAGCGCCGTCGCCACCTGGATCGGCGTCCTCATCTCGCTCCCGCTGCTGGCCGGCAACGGTGTCGAGCCGGAGCTCGGTGACCCGTCGGTGTTCCTGCCGATCCTCGGTTCGTCGGTCTTCCTGACCCTGCTGGCGCTCCTCGCGTACGGCATCGGTCTGCTCGTCCGGTCGAGCGCCGGCGGCATCGCGATCACGCTCGGCCTCCTGCTGGTCGTTCCGGGGGTGCTCGCACTCATGAGCGGACTGATGAAGGTCGACTGGCCGATGGACATCGCGGCGTTCCTGCCCGACTCGGCCGGCGGCCAGCTCTACGCCTACTCGTACGACGGCGCGAGCACGGTCGACAACAGCGGGGTCGTGCTGAACGGCTGGGGCGGCTTCGGCGTCCTCGCCGCCGAGGTGCTCGTCGTGGGTGGCCTCGCCCTGACGCTCGCGCGCCGTCGCGACGTCTGACGCGACCACCCCACGGCCGGGAGGCGCGGTGCCAGCCGTCACCGCGCCTCCCGTCGTTCCGCGGGCGGGTCCACCGCGTCACTAGGCTCACAGCGTGCGCTCCGTCCCCGCCCTGCTCCTGCCCGCGATCGCGGGTGTGCTCCTGCTGGCCGGCTGCGCCGGGCCGCCGCCCGTCGACGAGGCAGCGCTGTCCGCCTGGGAGAAGCGCCAGCGAGCAGTCGAGTCGGACACCGAGCTCGGCGCCCTGTTCGCCGCTGTGTCGCCCGGGGACGACGACAGTGACGAACCAGGCACGGGCGTCACCATCACGTTCCCGCACCCGGAGTCGGTCGACCACCTCGAGTTCTCCTGCTTCGGGGACGGGCACATGAGTGGCTCCTCCACCATCGGGTCGGCGGGCGCCTCGCAGACCCGACCGACAGATCCGATGTCCTGCCGGGACGGTTCACAGCGGATCGACCTTCCAGCGGAGCTGCGTCGCCGGGCGGACAGCGTTTCCTTCAACGGGTTCGGCAGTGACCGCGACAGCGCCTGGTACGTCCGGATCATCGCCACCGAGCCCGTCGAGGACTGACGCCCCGAGCGCTCAGGACCGCCGGACGTCGTACCGGTGCAGGGTGACACCGTTGTCGTAGCGCTGCTGCTCGAGCAGGTCGAGCTGCACGAGCGGACGGTGCCCCGAGCGCGGCGGATCGAACAACGGGCGGCCGGCGCCGAGCACTGACGGGTGCGTGAAGAGCATGACCTCGTCGAGCAGCCCGGCGTCGAGCAACTGGCTCGCGATGCTCGGCCCACCCACGCCGATGTCGCCGTCGCCGGAGGCACGGATCGCGGCCAGCTCGGCGATCGCGTCGCCGTCGTCACCGATGACCCGGGTGTCGTGGTCGGCGGTCGTCCGGGTGCGGGACACCAGGATCTTCGGCTGCGCGGTCCAGATCTCGCCGTACTCGCGCAGGTACTGCGGCATCGACTCGTCGTGCCGGGCATCCGGCCAGAACGGGTCCATCATGTCGCGCACCACCCGACCCTCGACGGACAGGGTCATCGCGGCGGCGCGGGCGTTGAACTCGCGGTGCAGCGGCTCGTCGATCCGGATCCAATCGGGCCCGTCCAGGCCGTCGTGCTCGCCGGGGGCCCGTTCGACGAACCCGTCGACCGAGACGTTGATCCAGTAGACGAACCTCGCGGGCATGGCATGACTCCTTCGTCGAGCCGAGCGTACGCTCGCGCACGTCGCCAGGCGACACCCGCACTCCCTCCAGCAGTACCTCCCTCAACGACGAGAGCAGGTCCGGCATGCGCCGATCGTCCACCGCACTCCTCGCCGTCGTGACGTTCCTCGGCGTCGCGACCACGGGCCTCCAGGCCGCACCAGCGGACGCGTCCGCGGTGCCGGGCGGGACCACCCGGGCGACCACCACCACGACCGCGGCGTCGAGTGCCGCCGGCCGGCACGGCCGCGCGGCACCCAGCCACCAGAACCCGGTCGCGCTCAGCCTGCCCGACGGGCAGACGGCGGCGAGCTGTGCGGACCCGACCGTGATCCACGGAGCCGGACGCGACCGCAACTGGTACCTGTACTGCACCACCGACGCGCTCACCGCGACGGAGCAGAACCCGGACGGGTCCCTGGTGCAGCACGCGGTGCCCACGTACCGGTCGACCGACCTCACCCACTGGACCTACGTGAACGACGCGTTCCCGACGAAGCCCGCCTGGGTGGGCGACGCGAACGGGATCTGGGCGCCGGACGTCGTGTACCGCGCCGGAGACCGCGGCCGGGCCGGCACCTGGTACCTGTACTACGCGGCGTCGGACACCCCGTCGGCGACGGGCCCGAGCGGCGGCGGCTCCGCGGTCGGGGTGGCGACGAGCTCGAGCCCGACCGGCCCGTGGAAGGACTCCGGCGGCCCGGTCGTGGCACCGCAGACCGCACCGAACGGCGACGGAGCACGGTGGGCGTTCGACCCCGAGGTCATCACCGACAAGGGGACGACCTACCTGTACTTCGGCAGCTACTTCGGCGGCGTGAACGTCCGACGCCTCAGCGCCGACGGCCTGCGCTCCGACCCGTCGACCGAGCGGCAGATCGCGATCGACAACCGCTACGAGGGTGCGTACCTGATGCGGCACGGTAGCTGGTGGTACTTCATGGGCTCCGCCACGAACTGCTGCAACGGCGCCCTGACCGGCTACGGCGTCTTCGTCGCCCGGTCGCGCAGCCCGCTGGGTCCGTTCACGGACCGCGACGGCGTGGCGATCACGAGCACCCGGGTCGGTGGCACGCCCCTGCTCGCGCAGAACGGCAATCGTTGGGTCGGGACCGGCCACAACACCGTGGTCACCGACTTCGCCGGGCAGGACTGGATCATCTACCACGCGGCCGACCGGAACGACCCGTACTACGCGGGGCAGCCGACCTACACGAAGCGGCCGGCGCTGATCGACCCGCTCGACTGGCAGGGCGGCTGGCCGGTCGTCCGCGGTGGCGCCGGGCCGTCCGACACGGTGCAGCCGGGGCCGGTCGCGCAGCCGGGGCAACGGCCGACGTACCGGGCGTCGACCGCTCCCGTCGATGTGCCGGGGCGGACGATCCGGGCACTGTCGACCTCGTTCGACGGTGCCGCGCTGCCGGGGGCGGCGCCCGGGGCAGAGCCCGGAGCGCTGCCGGCCCAGCTCGCCTGGACGCGTGAGCCCGACCCGTCCACGTGGACCGTCGCCGACGGGACGTTCCGCTGGCAGACGCAGGACGCCGACATCCACCCGCCGGCGACGCCGCTCGCATCGGTGCTGTCCGAACCGGCACCCCGTGGGGACTACGTGCTCCAGACCACGGTCGGGGTGGACACTCCGGCCACCGGCGACGGTCTCAACTACGTGCAGGGCGGCCTGATCGTGTGGGGTGACGACGGCAACTACGTCCGGCTCACCTCGAACTCGATCTTCAACACCCGCCAGACGGAGTTCGGCAAGCAGGTGTCCGGGCAACCGGCCGGGGTGCCGAGCTACGGGAACATGGTCGTCGGTCCGGTCGGGGACACCACCACGCTCCGGGTCGTCCACCGCGAGGTCCGGGGGGAGGACCGGTACACGGCCTACACGAGCCTGGACGGGCGGCACTTCGTCCGGGGCGGGACCTGGACGGCGGACCTCGGCAGTGCACCCCGCGTCGGGCTCATCTCGCTCGGAGGCTCCGGCTTCACCAGCACCTTCGAGGACCTCCGCGTGAGCACGGTCGCGACGCGTCGCTGACGGGGCGGTCGGGTGGCGCCGGGATCGCAAGACACCGGTGTTCGCACCTTGAACCGCGGTCTGCGCGTGTTCGACCCGCGAACACCGGTGTCTTGCAGGCCGAACGGCGCGCGTTCAGCCGGAGAACGACGTCGGCGAACGAGATACCCGTCGGGATGCGAAGATGCATCGTTGGTGCCGGAGCCGAGAACGAGGGTTGGATGATCCCGACGGAAGACCACGACGCGAGCGCGCCGCTGCTCGACGGTCGGTACCGCGTGGAGCAAGCGATCGGCCAGGGCGGCATGTCCGTCGTCTACCGGGGTGTGGACGAGAGCCTGCACCGCCCGGTCGCGATCAAGCTCTTCCACGCGGGCATCGTCGACATCGCCCGCCAAGAGGCCGAACTCGGCGTGCTGGCGTCGCTCGAGCACCACAACCTCGTCAGCCTGCTCGACGCCGGAGTCGTCACCGGGCAGGACGGCACGCAGCAGCGCTACATCGTGATGTCGCTCGTCGTCGGGCAGGACCTCGAGGAGCGTCTCGCCGTCGGCCCGCTCGCCTCGCGGCACATCGCCGAGATCGGCTACGACATGGCCGAGGCCCTCGACTACATCCACGCCCACGGCGTCGTGCACCGCGACATCAAGCCGTCGAACATCCTGCTCGTCGACTACGGCAACGGCTCCGACCGGGCCCGCGCGCGCCTGACCGACTTCGGCATCGCGCTCGCCGCCGGTGTCGAACGCCTGACCGCCGACGGCGTGACCACCGGCACCGCCGCCTACCTCAGCCCCGAGCAGGCGCGCGGCGGCGAGGTGGGCCCGCCGAGCGACGTCTACTCGCTCGGCCTCGTGCTGCTGCAGTGCTTCACCCGCCGCCGGGAGTTCCCGGGCTCGCTCGTCGAGTCCGCCGTCGCCCGGCTGTCGCGCGACCCCGTGGTCCCCGAGCCCCTGCCCGAGCACTGGAAGCACCTGCTCCGCGCCATGACCGCGCAGGACCCCGCGGCCCGTCCGCTCGGCGCCGAGCTGGTCACGATGCTCCGCGACGTCGTGATCGCCGAGACCGCCACGGCCGACCACGTGGTCGAGCCGACCGACGAGACGGCCCCGGTACCGACGCGCCCCGAGACGGACCGCCCGGCGACCCTCGACACCCTGCCCGACGAGTCGCTGCAGCGCACCACGGCGATGGCGGCCCGGCTCTTCGACGCACCGATCGCCCTGGTCGAGGTCCTCGACGAGGACCGTGAGTGGTCCCAGTCGTACATCGCCGAGGGCGTCGACGAGGCGGCCCGCAGCATCAGCTTCCGCAACGGCTTCGCCCCGGTCCCCGTCCCCGTCGTGATCCCGGACGGCTCCGCACACCCCGAGATGCGGAACAGCCCCCTGGTCACCGGTCCGCTCGGCATCCGCTTCTACGTCAGCGTTCCGCTCGTCAAGCACGACGGCTCGCCGATCGGGACCCTCGCCGTGCTCGACACCCGCCCGCGGCAGGCCACCGAGGACGACCTCGCCAACCTCCGCGACCTGGCGGCGCTCGCCGTGTCGCAGCTCGAGATCCGCCAGGAGTCCCTGCGCACGACCAGCGACTCGCTGCCGGTCCCACGGGTGGTCGGCGACCACACCGCCTGACGGGAGGCCCGGTGCCAGCCCGCACCGCGCCTCCCGACCGTGTGGTGGTCGCGCCCACCGCCGCGCCGTCGCCGTCCGCCGAGCGGTCACGATCCGTCGGCTGACGCGCTCCCGCGCGACGGTCCGTGACCGCACGGCCACCCGCCGGCGGTGTGTCGTGACCCCTCGTGGTGGTGGGGGTTCGCGCGGGTCGGCTGGCGCTGACGAGCGGGCGGAATGCCGGGGTGCCTCCGCGAGCCGACCCGGTTGTTCCGCCCGCTCGTGCGGGGCGGGCTCAGCCGAGGCGGGTTGCGGCGAGGCCGCCGTCCACGTCGATGGTGGCGCCGTGCACGAAGGTCGCCTCGTCGGAGGCCAGCCAGCGCACGGCGAACGCGACGTCGACCGGTCGGACGGGTGCGCCGGCCGGGGTGCCCGCCGTCATCTGCGCGAGGACGTCGTGCGAGTCCGCGTTGCCCGGCGTCGCGGTGGCACCGGGCGACACGGTCGACACCCGGACACCGTGCGGTCCGAACTCGGCTGCCCAGGCGCGGGTCAGCTGCTCGACGGCCGCCTTCGTCGCCGGGTAGAGCGCCGTGAACGGGACGCCGACGCGGGACATCCACGAGCCGATGTTCACGACGACGCCCGAGCCGCGTTCGACCATCGCGGGCGCCAGCGCGCCGACCAGCACGTGGGGTGCGCGGACGTTCGTGGCCCAGAGGGCTTCGGCGTCGTCGTCGGCGAGCAGCGCGGTGGGGCCGACCGGGTAGACGCCGGCGTTGTTGACGAGGACGTCGACCCGGCCACCGAGGGCCTGGGCAGCGCGGCCGGCGAGGTCACGGACCGCGTCGGGGTGGCTGTTCAGGTCGCCGATCACGGCCACTGCGGTGCCTCCGGCCGCGGTGATGACGTTCACCACGGCCTGCGTGCGCTCCGGGTCGCGGCCGGCGACCGCGACGGTGGCGCCGGAGGCGGCGAGGACACGGGCGACGGCTTCACCGATGCCGCTCGAGGCGCCGGTCACCAGCGCGGTGCGGCCGGCCAGTCGGTCGTCGGTGGTCAGGGAGTCGAGGAGTGCTTCGTTGGTCTGCATGCTCCGATGCTCGGTCCCGCGTGCCTCGTGGAGATTGCCCAGGACTCCGGAGTGCTTGCCGGATCCAGCACGGGCGTTCAGCGCATCGATCGGCTCGACAGAATGGGCACATGGACGACGTCACCTCGGATCGACTGGACCGCGCGCTGCAGAGCGTCCTGGCCCACGTCGACGACACGGAGCGCGCCGGACGGCTCGGACTCCGCCTGGCCCGGGTCGACGCGCCGACCGACCTCGGGTACCAGCGCTACACGCCGTCGGTGTCGGTGGTGCTCGCCGGACGGAAGCGCTCGATAGTGGGGGATGACGACCAGCTCTGGGGTCGGGAACGCTTCATCATCACGCCCGTCGACCTGCCCGTGATCGCCGGGGTGGTCGAGGTCGAACCACCCGCGGGGTTCGTCGCGGTCGTCTGGCAGCTCGACCCCGCGGTGGTCGCCGAGGTCGCGACGGCGATGTCCCGCCCCCACCAGGACGAGGCGCCGCCGGCACGACTCGGCAGCTGGACCCCGGCCCTGGCGGACGCGTTCGCCCGACTCGTCGGACTGCTCGATGCTCCGGAGGACATGACGGTCCTCGCCCCGCTCGTCACCCGCGAGGTGGTGCTCCGGCTGCTGCAGACCGACCAGGCACCGCGCATCCTGGCCGCGATCGGCAACCGCGACGGCGACGTCGTCGCAGCGGCCACGGCCCTGCTCACCGACCGGTTGGCGGACCCGTGGTCGGTGGCCGGCCTGGCCGCGGCGGTCCGGACGAGCGAGTCGACACTGTTCGCGCGCTTCCGGCAGGTCACCGGGATGAGCCCGGTGCAGTACCTGCGGCGGCTGCGGCTCGGGGAGGCACGGCGGCGGATGATCGTGCTCGGTGACACCGCCGCCCAGGCTGCGGTCGCGGTCGGGTACCGGAGTGCCTCGCACTTCTCGCGCGACTACCGCGCCCTGCACGGTCGGCCACCGGCTGCCGACGCCGGTCGGGCCCGCGAGCTGCTCGCGCGGGGTGAGGTCGCGATCGCCTGACCTGCCAGCGCGATCGCCAGACCGACCCGCGCGGTCAGTCGGACGGATGACGCGGACGAGTCCGGGCAGGCCCTACTGTCATCGATGCGGGCGACGACCGTCGCCGCGGAGAGGACCGCTCGTGTTGACGAACGTGTCGGGAGCACACGCCGTGGTGCTCCTCGTGCTGCTGGCGCTCGAGGCCGTGGCGCTGGTGCAGGTCTGGCGCGACCGTCGCCGGACGCAGGTGGTCAAGGTGCTGTAGACGGTGGTCATCCTCGCGCTGCCCGTGATCGGCGTGCTGGGGTGGGCCGTGAACTGGCTGCTCGGCAAGGCTGCGGACGCGCTCCAGCGCCGGAACGCCTGACGCGCGTCAGTCCTCGGTGAGGGCCGCCGCGTAGGCACGGACGGACCGGTGGTACCGGGGGAGCGTCGGCTCGACGGCCTCGATCGCGACGCGCAGGGCCTCGGCGGAGCGTCCCGCGCTGTGCAGGGCGAGCGCGAGGAACACCTTGGGTGCCGCCCCGGTGGCGGAGTGCTCCGGCGCGTCGCGGAGCATCGCGATGGCCGCGTCGATCCGACCGAGGTTGCGGAGCGTCGAGGCGTGCTGGACGACCATCCTGGCTGCGCGGTCTGGGTCGACGGCGTCCAGGCCAGCCGTGGTCGCGGCGGCGTACTGCACGTCGGCCTCGGCCTCGTGGCCGCCCGAGTCGAAGGCGCCGCCGAGCTCGAACGCGCCGAGTGCGGGATGCGGAGCGTCGGCGGCGAGGTCGCGCATCCACTCGATCCGCTGCTGATCGTCGATCGTCTCGTCGTCCCACAGCGCCGCGACGCGTGACTCCCAGTCCCCGGTGCTCATTCGGCGAGCGTACCGCCGTCGGTGATCGTCGCGCGGAACGAGCGGACCAGCGGAGCGCCGGGCTGCACGACTGCGGGGTAGTCCCACGCCAGTGCCGAGCCGATCGCCGGGTACTCCTCGGCGCGGACGAACCAGGGGTCGTCGTGGTCGAGGGCCTCGATGCAGATCGTCGCCGGACCGCCGTCGAACACCGCCGACCAGGTGATCCAGGGTGCGACCGAGCCGTGCACGGCGGCCTCGCCCTCGGCGTCGGCGGTCCGGATGACCGCTCCCGTGCACTCGGGGAACCGCCAGAAGAAGCCGCCGTAGCCCGCTCCGGTCCGGCCGTTGCTGCCGGGGCCGCCGAGGTGCACGGGGGAGTCACCGGGGGCCCGGAACGACGACGACCAGGACAACTCCCACCCGGCTCCGACTGAGCGCCAGCGCAGGGTGCGGTCCTCGTGCAGGACCACCGCGCGGTCCGGACCCCGCCAGACGAGCTCCTCGGCGGACGTCGTGTCGTGCTGCTCCGCGTGCACCACCTCGACCGAGCCGTGGTCGTCATGCCACACGTAGCCGCGGTCGCGGACGTAGGTCGGGCCGCCCCAGCAGTTCACGCCGTCGACGTCCGGGATCGCGACGCCGACACCGCAGTGCCAGTCGTGGTCGCCGGGGTGGTGCGCGCTGACGACGGTGCCACCGAGGGTCCGGACCAGGTGCAGGTACGGCCGAGGGGACGACGTGGCGATCGTGCCGGCGCCGTCACGTTCGACGGCGACCTCGACACCGTCCACGACGAGCGCGCGGATGCCGTCGTCGGTGCTCACGTCACCGACGCTACCCGCGCGTCAGGCGGGCGAGCACGACGCTGTCGAGCACTTCGTGCGGATCACCCTCCGGCGTCGTCGCAGTGCGCGGCCGGACCTCGGCGACCAGGACGTCCCACCGGTCGTCGAGCTGCAGGGCGGCGAGGTCGTCGGCCGGCGCGGGGAACCGGTACTCCCGCAGCTCGGGCGGCAGGTCGTCGTGCGGGGGAGCCGCGTGTGCGGTGACGAGCAGGTGCCCGCCTGCGGCGACGAAGCCGGCGGCCCGACGCAGGATGTCGGCTCGGGGGATCTCCACCGGCCACGACTGCAGGAACGAGGCCGTCACCAGGTCGAACCGCGCGGCGGTGTCCCACCGGGCGAGGTCCGCGGCGACGAACGCCGTCCGCTCCTGGACCCCGGCGGCGACGGCAGCCCGCGAACCGCGCTGGAGCGCCGTCACGGAGAGGTCGATGCCCGTCACGTCCCACCCCTGCTCGGCGAGCCACACCGCGTCGCTGCCCTCGCCGCAGCCGAGGTCGAGCGCCCGCCCCACCGGCAGCCCCCAGGTCACCGAGGCGAGCACGGCGTTCACCCGTCCCGACCAGATGCCGTCGCGCTCGGCGTAGCGGGCCTCCCACCACTCCCGGGCGGACGGTTCGGTGGCAGATCCTGCGGCGGAGCCGTCGTGGTGGGTGTGCATGCACGTACTCCAGCGCACCTGCCGGGCCGAACCCAAGCGGTGTTGCCGACCCGGCAACACCGCACGGTGCGGGGCGGGCGCGCCCCGGGCCTCCCGTCTGCCCTGATCGTGAGCACAGGACGTCGGGTCGGCTCGACGGACCCGACCATTCCTGCTCACGAAGCGAGCGCGAGCGCGCGCGACCGCGCACGAGCGCTACTCGTCGGCGGGCAGCGGCTCGGCGTGCTCGATGCGGGCGCTCGCCGTGGCCATGTGCGCGTCCATCGCGCGCTGCACGGCGGGCACGTCGCGGGCCCGCAACGCCTCGAAGACGGCGCGGTGCTCGTGGAACGCGGCCTCGGTCGCCTGCCGGGTCTGCACGCGGCGCGCGACCCACACGCTCAGCATGGAGCGCAGACTCTGCAGCAGATCGGCGAGCACGTCGTTGCCCGACGCACGCGCCAGCAGGACGTGGAAGCGGACGTCGGCGTCGATGAAGGCCTGCGGGTCGTCGAGCGTCGCCTCCTGCCGGACCAGGTACTCGCCGAGCTCGGTGATCTGCTCGTCGGTGGCACGCTGCGCGGCGAGTATCGCGGCCGTGCGCTCCAGTGAGGACCGGATCTCGAGCAGCTCGCGGGTGCGGTTCGAGGCGAGCATCAGACCCCACGACAGGGTCGTCGGCAGCAGGTCCGAGGTGCCGCCGCGCAGGTACGTGCCCGAACCGGGGCGGATCTGCACGATGCCCAGGATCTCGAGGGCGGCGAGGGCCTCACGGACGGCCGAGCGTCCGACGCCGAGCCGCTCGGACAGGATCCGCTCCGAGGGCAGCCGCGAGCCGGGGGCCAGCTCGCCGGCGGTGAGCAGCGAGACGAGCTGTCGGGCGACCACCGAGGCGGGGGACCCGACGGGCACGGACTCGAGCTCGAGTCGGATGTTGAGGGGGTCGTCCGGGCTGAACGCGGGCATGGAGTGAGCGTACCGGTCGGTCAACCGGTTTCGGCGGGAGCAGCGCCGAGGCGCCGAGCGCGCGGAATGGTCAACCGGTTGACAAGTCGGCCGAGCGCGACGCACACTGGATCAGGCGCACCGATGCGCCCGCTCCCGATCCGCGCAGCAGCACGGACCATCCCGGCGCAGCCGCCAGGACGGGAGTCGTACCACCCCCACCGAGCAGGAGTCATCGTGGACATCCCCGCCACGCGAGGCATCCCCACCTCGGTCGTCGAGAAGACGGCCATCCGCAAGATCGCGATCCGCATCGTGCCGTTCGTGGCACTGATGTTCTTCATCAACTTCCTCGACCGCACCGCGATCTCCTTCGCCGCCCCCAACGGCATGGAGGCCGACCTCGGCCTGACCGCCGCCCAGTTCGGCTTCGCGTCCGGTGTGTTCTTCATCGGCTACCTCGTGCTCGAGGTGCCGTCCAACCTGGCGCTGCACAAGTTCGGCGCCCGGATCTGGCTCGCTCGCATCATGATCACGTGGGGCATCGTGTCCCTGCTCTTCACGTGGGTGCAGAACTACCCGCAGCTCGTCGGCCTGCGCTTCCTGCTCGGCATCGCCGAGGCCGGCTTCTTCCCCGGCGCGATCCTGTTCCTGTCGACGTGGGTCCCGGCCCGGCACCGCGGCAAGATGCTCGCGCTCTTCTACCTGGCGCAGCCGCTCACGAGCGTCATCGGTTCCCCGCTCGCCGGATGGCTGATGACCCACGAGGGGATCCTCGGCGGCCTGGCCGGCTGGCGCTTCATGTTCCTCTGCGTCTCGATCCCGGCGATCATCGTCGGCGTCCTGTGCATCTTCGTGCTCAAGGACAAGCCGTCGCAGGCGAAGTGGCTCGACGAGGACGAGAAGGTCTGGCTCGAGACGACGCTCGCTGCCGAGAGCGCCGCGAAGGGCGGCGGCGACGGTCACGGCAAGGGCGGCCTGCGTGCGGCCTTCGGCTCCGGCCGCGTCTGGATGCTCGCCGCGGTGTACTTCGGCTTCATCTACGGCCTCTACGCACTCAGCTTCTTCCTGCCGACGATCATCGACGGCTTCCAGGAGCAGTTCGGCACCACGTTCGACCTGTTCCAGAAGGGCCTCATCACGGCCATCCCGTACGTGCCGGCCGCGGTCGTCCTGTACTTCTGGTCGCGTGACGCCTTCCGCCGTGGCGTCCGGGTCTGGCACATCGCCGTCCCGGCCCTGGTCGGTGGCCTGAGCATCCCGGTCGCGCTCTACATGAACAGCCCGGCCGCCACCGTCGCGGTCATCGCGATCACCGCGTGTGCGATCTTCGCGGCCCTGCCGAACTTCTGGACGGTCCCGACGCAGTTCCTGACCGGTGCCGCCGCAGCCGCGGGGGTCGCCCTCATCAACACCGTCGGCAACCTCGGTGGGTTCGCCGCCCCGTACATCACGGGTGCCGTCAGCGAGTGGACCGGCGGCTACCAGGTCCCGATGTTCATCGTCGGCTTCTTCATGGTGCTGTCGAGCGTGCTGATGTTCGTGCTCGGCCGGAACACCAAGCGCAACGAAGCAGCTGCCGCGGCGTCCGAAGCCGACACCGCGGTCGCCGCCACGGACGGACCGACCGCCATCGCGAAGGAGGCCGGCGCATGACCCGCCTGTTCAACGACCCGGCGGACTTCGCCGACGAGATGGTGGACGGCTTCGTCGCCGCCAACCGCGCCCGGGTGCGCAAGGTGCACGGCGGGGTCGCCCGCTCGACCACCAGCCCCGAGGGCACCGTCGCGCTCGTCGTCGGCGGTGGCTCCGGCCACTACCCGGCCTTCGGCGGCCTCGTCGGGCACGGCCTGGCGGCCGGTGCCGCGATGGGCAACCTGTTCGCCAGCCCGAGCGCCCAGCAGGTCACCGCGGTCGCGAAGGCGTCCGAGCACGGTGGCGGCGTGCTGCTGAGCTACGGCAACTACGCCGGCGACGTCCTCAACTTCGACGCGGCGGCACGGGCACTCGAGGCGCAGGGCATCGACGTCCGCACGGTCCGCGTGACCGACGACGTCGCGTCCGCGCCCGCCGACCAGGCACACAAGCGCCGCGGCATCGCGGGGGACCTCTGCGTGTTCAAGGTGGCCGGCGCGGCCGCGGAACGCGGCGACGACCTCGACGCGGTCACCGCGATCGCGGCCCGGGCCAACGACCGCACCCGCAGCTTCGGGGTCGCGTTCTCGGGCTGCTCCCTGCCCGGTGCCGACGAGCCGCTCTTCACCGTCCCCGAGGGGCGCATGGCCATCGGCATGGGCATCCACGGCGAACGCGGCATCGCCGAGGCCGACGTCCCCACCGCGGACGGCCTGGCCGACCTGCTCGTCGACAAACTCCTCACCGAGCTGCCGTCCGGCGTCACCGCGGACGGTGCCCGCGTCGTCCCGATCCTCAACGGCCTCGGCTCCGTCAAGTACGAGGAACTCTTCGTCGTCTTCGGCGCCGTCCAGCGGAAGCTCACCGACGCCGGCATCGTCGTCGTCCAGCCCGAGGTCGGCGAACTCGTCACCAGCTTCGACATGGCGGGCGTCTCGCTCACCCTGTTCTGGCTCGACGACGAACTCGAGCAGCTCTGGGCAGCCCCCGCCGACGCCCCCGCGTACCGCAAGGGCGGCGCCGTCCCGCAGCAGCCGGTGCCGGTCGAGGTCCTCGAAGCAGGCGTCGTCGTGCCCGTGACGCCCGGCACCGAGGAGTCCCAGGCCGCAGCAGTCCGCGTCGCGAGCGCGATCGCCGCGATCCGCGCCACGATCGACGGCCACGCCGACGAGCTCGGCCGCATCGACGCCGTCGCCGGTGACGGCGACCACGGCATCGGCATGCAGCGCGGCTCCACCGCCGCCGACCGTGCGGCACAGGACGCCGCCGCCCGTGGCGCCGGCGCCGGTTCGGTCCTCGCGATCGCCGGAGACGCCTGGTCCGACAGGGCCGGTGGGACGTCCGGCGCGATCTGGGGTGCCGCCCTGGAGGCACTGGGTCGCGTCCTCGGCGACGACGAACGCCCGTCGGCCGCCACGGTCCAGAGCGCGGTGCACGCCGCCACCGAAGCCGTCCTGGCATTCGGGGCCGTTTCCGGCGACAAGACGATGGTCGACGCGCTCGTGCCGTTCGACCAGGTCTTCGCCGCCCGGGTCGACGCCGGTGACGAACTCGTCGACGCCTGGTCGGCCGCCTCGGCTGCAGCACAGACCGCGGCGGACGCCACGGCCGACCTGTTGCCCCGGATGGGCCGCGCCCGCACCCACGGCGAGGACGCCGTCGGCACCCCGGACGCCGGCGCGATCTCGTTCGCACTCATCACCGCCGCGGTCCTGGCGACCATCGCCGTCCCCGCCTGACCCCCACCACGAAAGGCACACCCGCATGAGTGAGCAGCAGTTCCGCATCGTCGTCGGTTCGGACGACGCCGGCTTCGACTACAAGGAGGTCATCAAGGCCGACCTCGCGAAGGACCCCCGCGTGGCCTCCGTGGTCGACGTGGGCGTGGACGCCGATGGACACACCGCCTACCCGCACGTCGCCGTCGACGCCGCCCGTCTGGTGGCGAACGGCGAGGCCGACCGCGCGATCCTGATCTGCGGCACCGGCCTCGGCGTCGCGATCGCGGCGAACAAGGTCCCCGGCATCCGCGCCGTGACCGCGCACGACTCGTTCTCGGTGGAGCGCTCGATCCTGTCGAACGACGCTCAGGTGCTCTGCATGGGCCAGCGAGTCGTCGGGGTCGAGGTCGCGCGCCGGATGGCGAAGGAGTGGCTCGGCTACACCTTCGACCAGACGAGCGCGAGCGCCGAGAAGGTCAACGCGATCTGTGGGTACGAGACGAGCACAGCCGACGTTGCCGGCAAGGCGGCCGACGCCTGATGCCCGCGACCACGGCAGCCGCCCCGGTGACGATCGGGGTGTCGCTCAAGATGTACTTCAGCCACGCCCGGACGCTCGCGTGGGCGGCCGCCGTGGCCGACATCGCCCGGAGCCACCCGGCGGTGCGGTCCGGCGCGGTCGAGCTCTTCGTGGTGCCGACGTTCCCGTCGCTCGTCCCGGTCCGTGCGGTGATCGGGGACGCCCCCGTGACGCTCGGCGCCCAGGACCTGGCGTGGGCGGACAGCGGCGCCTTCACCGGCGAGGTCTCCGGTGCGGAGCTCAGTGAGATCGGGGTCGACCTCGTCGAGATCGCACACGCCGAGCGACGCGAACTCTTCCACGAGACGGACGACGAGATCGCCGGCAAGGTACACGCCGCGTACCGCAACCACCTGCGGCCCCTGATCTGCATCGGCGAGACCGAGCGCGCCGCCGACGGCGACCCCGCGGCCGCGATCGCCGAGGTCACCACGCAGCTCGACCGCTTCACCGCCACCGCGACCGCCGACGGCCTCGCCGGACCGCTCATCGCCGCGTACGAGCCGGTGTGGGCGATCGGCGCCCCGCAGCCCGCGCCCGACGAGCACATCGTCGCGGTCCTGGCCGGCATCGAGCAGCACCTGGCGACCCGGCCGGAGCTCGCCGGGTCCGTCGCGATCTACGGCGGCAGTGCCGGTCCGGGCCTGCTGACCCGCGGTGCCGGACGCATCGGCGGCCTGTTCCTCGGCCGCTTCGCCCACGACCCCGAGGCGATCCGCACGATCCTCGACGAAGCCGAGGCGCTGGCCGCGACGCAGGACGGAGCACCGGCATGACCTCCCTGCTCGGCCTCTCCACCTACGCCTACTTCTGGCGCATGTCCGACCGCGTCCCGTCGCCGATGTCCCTCGACGACGCCCTGCGCGACGCCGCGAACCACGACGGCGTCGACCTGTTCCAGATCTGCGACCACCTGCCGCTCGACACCGCGACCGACGAGCGCCTGGCCGCGATCCGGTCCTTGGCAGCCGACCTCGGTCTCACGCTCGAGGTCGGCACCCGCGGCACCCGGCCGGAGCACCTCGCCCGGTACCTGCACGTCGCGCAGCAGCTCGGCGCGATGCTCGTGCGCAGCATGTGGACGAGCGGTGACGACCAGCCCGACGCGGCCGAGACCGAACGACGCCTGCGGCAGGCGCTCCCCGCCTACGAGCGCGTGGGCGTGACCCTCGCGCTGGAGACCTACGAGGTCGTCGCCACCGCCGACCTCGTCGCCGTCGTCCAGGCGATCGGCTCCGACCACCTCGGCATCTGCCTCGACCCGGCGAACACCGTGGCACGGCTCGAACACCCGGGGGACGTCGTGGCGATGACCGCCCCGCACGTCGTCAACTGGCACGTCAAGGACTCCGCCTTCACCCGCTCCCCGGGCTGGGTCGGGTTCCAGTACACCGGCGTCCCGATCGGCACCGGGGTCCTCGACCACGACGCCGTCCGCGCCGCGATCGAGCCCGACGCCCGGGGGATCAACCGCGTCATCGAGTTCTGGCTGCCGTGGCAGGACGAGCACGCCGGCGCCGAACCGCTGCCGGGGGAGACCCCCGCACAGACCACCACCCGCATCGAAGCGGCGTGGACCGAACACACCATCGAGTACATCAGGAGCAAGGAATCATGACCGACACCGTCACCACCACCCACACCGTCGCTGCCGGATCCGGCACGGCCGACGTCACCGTCGCCGTGATCGGTGCCGGCGGCAAGATGGGCACCCGCGTCTCGAACAACTTCGCGAAGAGCGAGTACACCACCCTGTACAGCGAGGCCTCGCCCGCCGGCCAGGAGCGCATCCAGGCCCTCGGCCGCGAGATCACCGACAGCGTCGACGCCGCAAAGGCCGCCGACGTCGTCATCCTCGCCGTCCCGGACGTCCTGCTCGGCACCATCTCGGAGCAGCTCGTCCCCGTCATGAAGCCCGGCGCGTCGATCCTGACGCTCGACCCGGCCGCCGCCTACGCGGGCCTCCTCGCCAAGCGCGAGGACATCCACTACGCCGTGGCGCACCCGTGCCACCCGTCGGTGTTCCTCGAGCGCACCACCAAGGCCGAGTGGGACGACACCTTCGGTGGCATCGCCGCCCCGCAGGAGGTCATCGCGGCCTTCGACGCCTCGGAGTCGCTCGGCGACGAGGGCGACCGCGCCAAGGCCGTCGCCGAGGCCGTCATCACCACCATGTACGCCCCGGTCATCCAGGTGCACTGGGTCACGGTGAAGCAGCTCGCCGTGCTCGAGCCGACCCTCGTCGAGACCATCGCCTGCATGATCGGCGACTTCCTCAACGACGCCCTCGAGGAGACCGTCACCGGTGTCGGCGTGCCCCGCGAGGCCGCCCGCGCCATGCTCTACGGCCACACCTGGATCGCGCTCACGAACGGCCTGCGCGGCTCGAACCCGTTCTCCGACGCCTGCCACATCGCGATGGGCTACGGCCGCGAGAAGCTCATCAAGGAGGACTGGAAGCAGGTCTTCGACGACAGCGAGCTCGACTCGGTCATCGCGAAGATGCTCAAGATCGACGCCGTCCGGCGCTGAGCCGGACCGCCACCGACCACCGCGCCGACCCGTCAGCGCGCCCGGACCGGAACGCCCCGCCGACCCCCTTCCGGCGGGGCGTTCCCCGTGCCGTCGGCGGCCACGAACCCGCGCGGCCCCCACGCCTCCGCCAGCGTGATCGAGGCCACGCCCGGCACCGTCAGCGCTCGCGCCGCGTCGGCGAACCACCGCGCGGCGGCCGGCGTGTGCTGCGCCGGGTCGGTCGCGTCCGGAACGGTCTCCGGCCCGTACCCGGCGTCGACCGTCGCATCGGTCACGACCGGTCGCGCGGACGTCGCCACCGCGTTGAACCGTGGCCGCAGTGTCACCGGTCCGACGTGCAGCGCCCTGCCGGCGGCCAGCCTGGAGGCGCTGCTCACCACCCAGCGCTGCATCCGGATCGACTCGGTCACCTGTTCGGGCGACCGGTCGTGCATCTGCGGCGTCACGCTGCAGGTCAGCGGGCCGTCCCAGCCCGAGAACACCGCGATCGAGCGGTTCAGCTCGGTGAAGTGGGCCCGGGTACCGGCGACGACCTCCAGCGCGCCGACCGCTGCCACCGCTTCGCGCAGTGCCCGCTGCAGCGCCGGCGTCGTCACGTGCGACACCGGGTCGAACGCCCCGACGCGAGCCACCGGCCCGCCCGCGAGCACCGCGTCGATCGCCGCGCGCAGCAGCACCGGGTCGTCGGTGACGAACCGGACGTCCAGGGGAGCGCCACCCGCGTCCCGCCGGGCCGAGGCGAGCACCGCCTCGACGTTCGGTGCCCCGAGGACCGGTTCGACCAGGATCGGGAACCCGCGGAGCAGGTCGGCATCGTCCGGGCGCGCAGCGACCGGTGCCGAACCCGCGAGCAGCTGGAGCGTCGGCGACGGCGTGACCACGGCACCGGGACCCGGCCCGTCGAGCGCCGCGAGGTCCGGGGCAGGGGAGGCCGCGCCTCCCGACCGGGTGCCCGGACCACCTGCTGGACCGCCCGCCGTCGCACGCAGGGTGAGCCCCTGCCGGACCGTCGTCCCCGGCGTGATCGCGACCGGGAACGGCTCGGCGAGCGGCGTCGAGTAGGTCTTGAACGAGGCGTCGGTCCAGTTCCGCTGGTCCTCGGTCTCGAACACGTTGCCGGTCAGGTCGAGCGACAGCGCGGTCGCGCCCACCGACCAGTCGAGCCCGGCGACGTCGACGGCCGGCTGGTGCGGCGCGATCCAGAACGGGAACGCCGTCGCGGTGGTGTCACCGGACGGATGCCGCACCGTGAGCGGCTGCCCGGCCAGGGTCGGCGGGTGCAGGACGACGAGCCCGACGCGGTTGCGGCGGAAGGCCCGTGTGACCGTCCCGACCGTGGAGACCCGCAAGGTGTCATCGTCGAGCGTGACCTCGAGGACGGTGCGCACGACCTCGACGCCGTCGTACCGTGCGCTGGTCTCGATGCGGATGCGCCCATCGTCACCGTCCACCGTGCGTGTCAGAACGGTGTCGTCAGCGGTGCGCCAGTCGTGGTCGCGGACGACGAACCGGACGGCGCGCAGGACGAGCACGCCCCGGAGCGTGACGTCGGCGAGTTCGGCTCCGCGCAGGACCAGACGCCAGGGCCCGACGGACACGATCTCGTCGTTCGACGTCGCAGTCATGGTGCATGCCTAGCACCGGTCAACCGGTTGGGCAATGATGGGCGTGACGGAGCAGCGCTGCTCTGAGGACGGAGTCCCACATGACCGCACGACTCGACGGCCGGACCGCACTCGTCACAGGAGCGGGGTCCGGCATCGGCCGCGCGATCGCCGACCGCTTCGTGGCCGAGGGGGCGGCCGTCGTCTACGCCGACCGCGACGCCGATGCGGCCGCCGGTGCCGCCGCCGCAGCCGGCCCGACCGCGATCGGCCTGACGATGGACATCGCCGACGAGGCGAGCGTGGCCGCGGGCTTCGCCGACCTGGCCGAGCGTGGTGCGCGCCCCGACGTGGTGGTCGCGAACGCCGGTGTGCAGCTGTTCGGCCGTGACGCGAAGGTCGCCGACCTGTCGCTCGAGACCTGGGACCGCACGGTCGCGGTCAACCTCACCGGCACGTTCCTGACGATCAAGCACGCCGTCCGGGCGATGCTCGCGAGCGGCGCCGGCGGGTCGGTCATCGCCACGGGGTCGCCGACCGGGCTGAACGGCGAGGGCGCCGACTTCGCGGCGTACTCCTCGACCAAGGGCGGCATCCACGCACTCGTCCGGGCGACCGCGATGGCCTACGCGCGGGACGGGATCCGGGTGAACACGGTCGTGCCGGGCTACACCGAGACCGGCCTCGTGTCGGCGATCTCCGGTGACCCCGAGGCCCGAGCCGCGATCGTCGCCCGCACCCCGCTCGGTCGCCCGGGCACCCCCGACGACGTCACCGGGATCATGGTCTACCTGGCCAGCGTGGAGTCGTCCTACGCCACCGGAGCGGAGTTCCGTGTCGACGGCGGCATGACGAGCCTCTGACCCGTCCTGGAGGCCCGGGGCGGCCCCGTCAGGCCGTGCCACGCCCGCCGTTTGGCCGCGGAACGCAGCACGTGGTTCCGCGGCTCCCGGCACGCGTACCGTCCGTCGCGATGACCGAATCACCCACCACCACCGCCCCGTCGAACTACGAGTCCGCCGACGGTGTGGACCCCCTGCACGTCACCACCTACCGACAGGTCCGCAAGGCCGCCCGCCGCGGACACGCGCTGCCCGGTGACGCCGGCGAACCCTCGCTCGCCGACCTCGTGAACGCCCGGAAGAACGGCACCGCCGACTCCCGCTGACGCAAGCTCACGATCCGGTCTCGACGAGGTCTCGATCGGGACACGACGACGCGAACGGCACGAGGGTGCTGCCACGATGACGTCCATGATCTCCTTCCGGTCCGCACTGCCCCTGGTCCTCGTGAGCGCGGTCCTCGTGTCCGGCTCGCTCGCCGGTTGCTCGGCCGGCGCCGACGCAGCGGCGCGGCCGACGTCGACCCCGAAGACGACCTCGGAGACCTCGGACGCCCAGCCCGCGGGCGGCGCGACGGACCCGATGGAGGAGGACCGGAGTGCTGCGGCGATCTGCGGCCAGATCAGTGCGCTGACGACCATCTCGCTGAACGCGACGGTCGGGCGGAGCCAGGGCGATCTCTCCGAGGCGCAGTACCAGGCACTGATCGCGGCGGAACGCTTCGGCTACGAGCACCTGTCGAGCAGCGACGAGGAGCTCGATGACGCGATCGACTACGCGCACGAGTACCTCGACGCGCACCCCGCACCGAAGTCCGGGCCGGCGCTCGAGATGACTCCCGAGTGGGAACTCGTCGGGCGGACCCTGATCACCGCGTGCCGGGGTGCCGGGTCGAACGTCGTGGGCACCGCCCAGTACGGCGGCTGACGACCCTGATCAGGGTCCCGTGACCGCCGTCACCAGGGCGTCGAGCGCCCGGTCGAGCTCCGGCATCGTCACGGCGCCGTAGCCGAACACGATGCCCGGCGGCGTGCTGCCGGGTGCGAGCCCGTACTCCTCGAGCGACGCCACGAGCACCCCGGCGTCCGCCATCCGACGCGTGATCTCCGCCCCGGTGGTCGGACCCGACCACATGACCACCGCGTGCAGTCCGCCGTTCAGGGCACGGGCCTCCAGGCCGACGACGCCGCCGAGCCGAGCCGCGATCCGGGCCCGGCGGTGCGTGTAGTCGCGGCGCACCCGACCCAGGTGCCGCCGCAGCGCACCCGTCCGCAGCAGGTGCACGAGCGCGGCCTGCACCGGTTCGGCGACGACCGCGCCACGTGCCCGACGCGCACCGAGCACCACGTCCGCCACCGGAGAACCCGCCGCTGTAGTCGTCGGCAGCACGAGGTAGGCACACCGCAGCCGGGGGTCGAGCGTCTTCGAGAACCCGCCGATGTGCAGCACCACGCCCTCGGCGTCGAGTGCGGCCAGCGCGGGCACGGGCGCGCCGCGGTGCCGGAACTCGGAGTCGTAGTCGTCCTCCACCACCACGGTGCCGGTGGCGGCGGCCCAGGTGAGCAGCCGCCGGCGCCGGGCGACGGGCATCACCGACCCGAGCGGGTACTGGTGCGTCGGGCTGACCAGGACGGCGTCGATCGGTCCGGAGGCTTCGAGTGCGGCGAGGTCGAGGCCGTCCTCGCCGACCGGGACGCCCACCAGGGACCCGCCCGCGCTCGTGACCGCACGGTGTCCGGTGCGGTAGCCGGGGTCCTCGACGGCGACGACGGGAGCGCGACCCAGCAGCCCCCGCATCGCCTCGGTGACGAGTGACAGCGCCTCCGAGGTCCCCGCGGTCACGAGCACCCGGTCGACCGACGCCGTGAACCCGCGGGTCAGGCCGAGCTGGGCGACGACCTGTGCGCGCAGGTCGGGGGAGCCGAGGGGCTCTGCGATCGCGTTCCGGAGCGGGGCCGACGCCGCTGCGTGCCACGCTGCCCGCCAGTCCCGCTGCGGGATGGCGGTGACCGCGGGGATGCCCGGACGGCAGTCGATGAGCGAGGACGTCAGGGCCGGAGCGTCCGAATCGGGGGAGCGGGCGCCGACCGAAGCCGGCGTCATGCCCGCGTCCACCGTCACACTCGCCGCGACCCGCGCGAGGGCACCGTGCCGCGTCCGCAGGTACCCCTCGCCGTCGAGCTGCTCGTACGCCGCGACGACGGTGCCCCGGGCCACCCCGAGCTCCGCCGCCAGCGCCCGCGTCGAGGGCAGCGCATCGCCCTCGCGCAGGGTGCCGTCGTGCACCATCCCGCGCACCCGTGTCACCACCTCGGACACCTTGCTCGACTGGTCCACTGTGATCGCCCCGATCTGGTCCAGGCACCGGACCACTGGTGACCCTAGCGTGACGACATGCCCACCTCGAGCCCCGAACCAGAACCGAGCATCGACGGCCCCTCGCTCCGCGTCCGGCGCCTGCGCGACCGCCAGTCCGACGACCCCGCCGTCCTGCACGCGATGCTCGCCGAGGCCCACCTCGCCCACGTCGGCATCGTCCGCGGCGGCCACCCCGTCGTCCTGCCGTTCCTCTGCGCCGTCGGGGACCTCGGCGACGGCCCCGTCCTGCTGCTGCACGGCTCGACCGGTGGTGGGCTGTTCCTCGACGCCGGGGCCGAGGGCGTCCCGGTCGCCGCCACCGTCACCCACCTGGACGGTCTCGTCTTCGCACGCTCCACCAACGACAGCTCGGCGAACTACCGCAGCGCGATGGTCGCCGGCCGCGCGACCGTGGTGCCGACCGACCTGCGCACCGAAGCCCTCTGGCAGGTGGCCGACCACCTCATGCCGGGCCGCCGAGCCGAGGTGCGCGAGATGACCGCGAAGGAGGTCCGCGCCACCCAGGTCCTCCAGCTGCCCCTCGACCGCGCGAGCGTCAAGGTCCGAGCCCACGGTGTCGGCGAGGACCCGGCCGACGGCGAGGACCACTCCGTCTGGGCGGGCGTCCTGCCACTCGCGGTGCACGCCGGTGTCCCGATCCCGGGGGACATCTCGGGGGACAGCCCGGTAGACGCGTCGGTCGTCGCGCTGTCGGCTCGCCTCGACCGCCTGGCGGCCGACCGGGAGGCCCGGATCGCCGCCGCCATGCGGGTCACGCCGGTCTGAGCCCGGGTCCACCGCCGCGGGCCGCCTCCGGAACGCCCGTGCGCGTCGTCGGAGTGACCTGCGAGCGGTGCTCGTTCCTGTGACCAGCTGCAGGAACACTCCGGCACTGCCCAGCCGCGAGCACCGTCGTGACCAATACGTTACTTTCCGGACCGCCGAGTGGTCCCGACCCGGAAGGACCCATGGGACGCCACACCCTGCCTGCAACAGCCGACGACCGTCAGCCCGCGCGAACGCACACGCACCCCGCGGTCGACCCCGTGCCGCTGACGCCGGACACGCAGCAGTCCCGTCCCCGTGGTCGCCGCTCGGCCCTCGGCCCCGCGGCCGCCCGCTCCACCTTCGTCGAGCACCCGAAGCCGGCCCGGACCGTGCGGATGCAGCCGCGTCCCGCCCCCGTCGCGTCGTCGGCCGGCAGTGCGGTGCTGAGCCGGACCGCCACCCTGCGTGCCGAGCGCGCCGTCGACCCGCGGCACATCCGTCGCTCCGCCAACGCGAAGCGCGCGGCGATCCTGCTCGCCCCCGCGATCGCGGTGACCTCGAGCCTGACGCTCGCCCTGCCCGCGAACGCCGACACCGTGCCCGCGGACACCCGCTCGGGCACGACCACGGCGCAGGCCGCCCAGACCTTCACGGTGGCGCACGACGTCCAGGTCCCCGTGGTCTCCACCGACGGCATGACCACCACGACGACGATCGTGTCGTACCCGACGCTCGACCTCCGCTTCGGGGTGACGACCGCGCAGGCACAGTCCGCGTTGTCCGCCGCACTCTCGGCCGGCGGCGACCGGGCCACGATCGTGCAGACCGCCCTGCAGTACATGGGGGACCCGTACGTCGAGGGCGGCGCGAGCCACGAGGGCATCGACTGCTCCGGGCTCACGATGGTCGCGTACCAGGCGGTGGGGATCCAGCTCGTGCACTACGTGCCGACGCAGGACGCCGTCGCCACCACGATCCCCGAGTCCGAGGCACTGCCGGGCGACCTCGTCGTGTACGACGACGAGGACCACGTCGGCCTGTACCTCGGCCAGGGACTCGTCCTGCAGGCACCGCACCCGGGCGAGGTCGTCGACATCGTCCCGATGTACTCGGCGGCGCACCACTTCGCGCGTGTCCTGCCCGCCGGCAGCTGACCCGACCAGCCGTGGCGCGGCCCTGGTGGTGACCACCAGGACCACCCGGACGGGGCGTCCCCACCGATCACGGGCCTCCCGTATCCTGGAGTGATGGCTTCCGACACCCGCACCCCGTTCGAACAGCAGCAGTCTGCTCGTCCGCAGGTGCGCCCGCGCACCGAGGGCTGGAAGCAGGCCACCGACACCGACGGTCGCCCGCTGCTGCAGTTCGCGTCCCCGAAGCGTGGCAAGCCGCCCGTGCACCTGGCCGACCTGACGGCCGAGGAACGCGAGGCCCGCGTGAAGGAACTCGGCCTGCCCGGGTTCCGCGCCAAGCAGCTCGCGACCCACTACTTCCAGCACTACACGTCCGACCCGGCCAAGATGACCGACCTGCCCGCCGCCCAGCGGGAGCAGCTCGTCGCCGGGATGCTGCCGCCGCTCCTCACCGAGACCCGGCGGCTGGCGACGGACAACGGCGACACGATCAAGTTCCTCTGGAAGCTGCACGACGGCGCCCTGGTCGAGTCGGTCCTCATGCGCTACCCGGGCCGCATCACCCTGTGCGTCTCGTCCCAGGCCGGGTGCGGCATGAACTGCCCGTTCTGCGCCACCGGCCAGGCGGGGCTGACCCGCAACATGTCCACTGCCGAGATCATCGAGCAGATCGTCCGGGCCAACGCCGCGATCGCCGCTGGTGAGCTCGGGGGTGATCCCCGCAAGGGCGGCAACGACCGCGTCGACGCCGAACGCGTGACGAACATCGTGTTCATGGGCATGGGGGAGCCGCTCGCGAACTACAAGCGGGTGATGGACGCCGTGCGGTTGATGGTCGCGCCGCAGCCGAACGGTCTCGGCATGAGTGCCCGCGGCATCACGGTGTCGACCGTCGGCCTGGTGCCGGCGATGATCAAGCTCGCGGACGAGGGGATCCCGCTCACCTTCGCGCTGTCCCTGCACGCGCCCGACGACGAGCTCCGCGACGAGCTCATCCCGGTGAACTCGCGCTGGAAGGCCGACGAGGCGATCGACGCCGCCCACAACTACTACGTCAAGACGGGCCGTCGTGTCTCGATCGAGTACGCGCTCATCAAGGACATGAACGACCACGCCTGGCGAGCCGACCTGCTCGCCGAGAAGCTCAACAAGCGCGGCAAGGGCTGGGTGCACGTCAACCCGATCCCGCTCAACCCGACGCCGGGCTCCGTGTGGACCTCGTCCGAGGTGCACGTGCAGGACGAGTTCGTCCGCCGACTCAACGCCGCCGGCATCCCGACGACCCTGCGCGACACCCGCGGCAAGGAGATCGACGGGGCGTGCGGGCAGTTGGCAGCGGCCGAGTAGGTCGGTCCTGTTCGTTCGGGAGGCACGGTGCGGGTTCGCACCGTGCCTTCCGTCGTTCCCGGGGTGGCGCCCACCCCCGTCGATCCCCGGAAACCCGGGGGACACGAGCCGTTCACCCAACTGCGACACGCCCGGGACGGACGACGGTTGGCAGGGCCCCCGGGGCGTGTGTAAAGTAATCACTCGTTGCCGCTGAGGCGGAGAACGGAACGGCCGAGACGGTCACAGGGTGCAAGCCCTGGATGCGCAGTCCGGACGGGGTCCCGCTCAGGCAACATCCCCCCGAAGAAGTCGAAATCATTCGACGTTTCTGACGGTGGAACAAGACGAATGCCTCTCTGGCGGAACCTGTGATGGGTCGAGCGGGGAGTGCGTCTGGTCCTTGAGAACTCAACAGCGTGCACATTGTCAATGCCAATTTATTGATTGACC
>NZ_QKTE01000032.1:0-28961 GCF_003234735.1 Curtobacterium sp. MCLR17_040
GATGTGTATAAGAGACAGGGTCACGACTCACCGCCCGCCCCAGTCCGAGCGGTCACGTCCCGTCGGCCGGACCCCGGCCAACCGACACATCGCGACCACTCGACGCCCCACACGCGGCACGTCCTGACCACCCACGCACCGCCGAGGTCGCACGAACTGCCGTTCGCAGCTCCGCCGCACGACAGTTCGCGCGACCTCGGCGACTCGCACGCGGCGCGTCGTGCGACCGGGGCGACCTGGCGCACCCGCCAACTGCCGCGCGAGCCGCGCGGAAAGGGTGCTAGGACGCCTCGGCGTCGGCGCGCAACCGCATCCGCTGCCCGTCGATGTCGACGAGCTGCCGCTGGATCTCGGCGCGACGCTCGGCCTGCTCGTGCGGGTCGGCGCGCTGCAGCTGCCCGAGCAACGAGGCCTTGCGGGCGAGCAGGTCGCGCTCGACCAGGGCCACGACGATGCTCCGGCAGTAAGCCGCCAGGTCCTCGGCGTTGCGCGCGGGGATCGGTGCGAGGGCGAGTTCGTGCGTCAGGGTTCGCAGCGGCGCCGGCACGTCGGCGAGCAGCCGGTCGAGCCAGTCCCCCGCGCCGATGACGTCGACGTTGGCGACCACGGCGTCCCGCACCGCGGCGAGCATCGGCGTCGAGAACGTGGCCGACGCGGCGAGCCCGAGCATCGGTGCGCCGACGGACGTGGGCTGCTGCACCATCGCCATCACGGCGTCGCGCTCCATGCGGCTGATCGGGTCGTTCGGCAGCGAGCGGATGCCGGCGACGGGCTCGTCGGGGGTGTCGGCCCCGTCGGTGCCGTTCCCGTTGCGGCCGTCGCGCCCGGCGCCTGCGGACCGGTCGTCTTGCCCGGCGGAGCCCGCACGGCGTCGGGCGGTCTCGACCGACCGACGTACCTCGGGGATCTCCATGCCGAGCCAGCCGGCGAGTTCGCGGACGTAGCCCTGTGTCAGGGAGCGGTCGCGGATGCCAGCGAGCACGGGTGCGGCCGCACGCAGGGCACCGACGCGCCCCTCGACGGTCTCGAGGTCGTGGCCGTCCAGGGTGCGACGGATCATGAACTCGAACATCGGGCGCTTGTTCGTGACCAATCGGCGGATGGCGTCGTCACCGCGGGCGAGCCGGAGGTCGCACGGGTCGAGCCCGCCGGGTGCCACGGCGACGTAGGTCTGCGCCGCGAACCGTTGTTCCTCCGCGAAGGCACGCGAGGCGGCGCGCTGCCCGGCCTCGTCGGGGTCGAACGTGAACACGACCTCACCGTTGGCGTTCGGGTCGGCGCCGGCCAGGTCACCGAGCATCGGGCGCAGCACCTTGATGTGGTCGACGCCGAACGACGTGCCACAGGTGGCGACCGCGGTCGTGACGCCCGCGACGTGGCACGCCATCACGTCGGTGTAGCCCTCGACGATGACGACCTGCTTCTGCTTCGAGATGTCGCGGCGGGCCAGGTCGAGCCCGTAGAGCACCTGGCTCTTGTGGTAGATCGGGGTCTCGGGCGTGTTGAGGTACTTGGGGCCCTTGTCGTCCTCGAGCAGGCGGCGCGCCCCGAACCCGATGGTCGCCCCGGTGACGTCGCGGATCGGCCACATCAGGCGCCCGCGGAACCGGTCGTACGGCGAACGGTCGCCCTGGCTGACGAGGCCGGCGGACACGAGCTCTTCCATCGTGAAGCCGCGCCCGCGCAGGTGGTCCTTGAGCATGTCGTAGGACTTCGGCGCGAACCCGACGCCGAAGTGCTGGGCAGCCGAGGGGTCGAACCCGCGCTCCCCCAGGAACCGGCGGGCGGGGTCGGCCGCGGCCGTGGTGAGCTGCCCCGTGAAGTACTCGAGTGCGGCTTCGTTCGCGGCGATCAGCCGGGCACGGGTGTTGTAGTCGGTGCGCGGCCCGTCGCCCTCTTCGTAGTGCAGGGTGAAGCCGATCTTCGCGGCCATGCGCTCGACGGCCTCGGCGAAGGTGGTGTGGTCCTGCGCCATGATGAAGCTGAAGACGTCGCCGTCCTCGCCGCAGCCGAAGCAGTGGTAGCGGCCGACCTGGGGCCGGACGTGGAACGACGGGGAGCGCTCGTCGTGGAAGGGGCACAGGCCCTTCATCGACCCGACGCCCGCGTGCTTCAGCGTGACGTAGTCGCCCACGACGTCGGCGATGTTGACACGCGAGCGGACCTCGTCGATGTCGTTCCGCGCGATCCTGCCAGCCACCCCTCGATCCTAGTTCGTGGGACCGACGTCGGCGGACCGGTCAGACGGCGATGTGGACCGGGTCACGGTCACCCACCACCAGACGTCGGTGCCAGGCGAGTGCGCCCTGGTCGGTCAGGCTCGCGACCTGGTCGACGACGGCGCGCAGTCGGCCGGCGTCGTCGTCCGCGGCGTGCCAGTCGGCGGCGAAGCCCGGCTCGAGGTCGGACGCACCGGTCGCCGCCAGCGCGTCGAGCAGTTCGGTGAGCACGCGACGCTGGTCCTCGTACACGGGCTGACGGTCGCCCTGGGTCATCACGAAGGCCGCGACGATGCCCTTGAGCACCGCGATCTCGCCGATGATCTCGGGCGGGGTGACGACCGACGCGGCGAACCGCACGAGCGATCCCGAGGCGTAGGACTCGCGGGTGGCCGTCGTGGCGGTGCGCGCGAAGCGTCCGATCAGCTGCGACGTCAGGTTCTTGAGGCGTGCGGCGTCACGGCGGGAGCCGTCGTACGCGGTCATCCAGAGCGGCAGCGCACGCAGGCGGTCGAACGCCTCGAGCAGCTCGTCGCGGCTCAGGTCGTCGCCGACCCAGGCGTGCATGGCGGTCACGATGTCGTTCTCACCGACGCGGTCGCCCAGGGCCGCGACGTCGATGAACCCGGCGACGACGGCGTCCTCGAAGTCGTGCACCGAGTACGCGATGTCGTCGGCGAGGTCCATCACCTGCGCCTCGATGCAGCGCTGGCGGCGCGGCGCGCCGGCGCGGAGCCACTCGAAGGCGTCGTGGTCGTCGTCGTAGAAGCCGAACTTGGTGCGCCCGGACGACGACTCCGACACCCCCTGCGCAGCGGGCCACGGGTACTTGCAGCTGGCGTCCAACGACGCACGGGTCAGGTTGAGCCCGAACGGACGGTCGACGTCGGCGCCGGGCCGGACGCCGTAGACCTTCGGCTCGAGCCGCGTCAGCAGCCGGAGCGTCTGCGCGTTGCCCTCGAAGCCACCGATGCCGGTTGCCCAGGCGTTCACCGCGGTCTCGCCGTTGTGCCCGAACGGCGGGTGGCCGATGTCGTGCGCCAGGCACGCCGTGTCGACCACGTCGGGGTCGAGTCCGAGCGAGTCCGCGAGTTCGCGGCCGACCTGCGCGACCTCGAGCGAGTGGGTCAGCCGGTTGCGGGCGAAGTCGAGCCCAGCGGTCGGGCTGAGCACCTGGGTCTTGGCGGCCAGACGCCGGAGCGCACTGGAGTGCAGCAGTCGGGCGCGGTCACGGGCGAAGTCCGAGCGGCGGTTGCCGTGCTCCTCGGGGAGCCAGCGCTCCGCGTCTGCCGGGCCGTACGAGGCGGTGGCGCTCATCCGCCGCTGTGGTGCAGCTCGGCGGCGGCCAGGACCTTGCGGAACTCGGAGTCGACGTCGCGGCTCTCGAGCCAGCGGTCGGGCAGGGCGGTGCGCTTCGGGTGCCCGGCACGACCGCGCGGCCCCTCGGCGTCGGCACCCGGGTACGGGGCGTCGTGGTCGAGCTGGCCGAGGAAGTCGTCGATCTCCTGCAGGCTCGACGCCATCGCCAGGCCGGCCCGGACGTCGCTGCCGATCGGGTACCCCTTGAAGTACCAGGCCACGTGCTTGCGGAGGTCGCGGCACGCGTGCTCCTCGTCGCCGAAGAACTCGACGAGCAGCTCGGCGTGCCGGCGGAACCCGTCGGCGACCTCGCCCAGGGACGGCATGTACCGCAGTCCCTCGCCGCGGAACGCCGCGGCCAGGTCACCGAACAACCACGGGCGGCCGAGGCAGCCACGCCCGACGACCACGCCGTCGGCGCCGGTCTCTTCGATCATCCGGAGCGCGTCGGCGGCCGACCAGATGTCGCCGTTGCCGAGGATCGGGATGTCGGTGACGGTCTCCTTCAGCGTGGCGATCGCGGACCAGTCGGCGTGCCCGGAGTAGTGCTCGTTCGCGGTGCGGGCGTGCAGCGAGACCGCGGCGACCCCGGCGTCACGCGCGATGCGGGCGGCGTCGAGGTAGGTCAGGTGGTCCTCGTCGATGCCCTTGCGCATCTTCACCGTGACGGGGACGTCGCCGGCGGCGCGCACGGTCTTGGTGACGAGTTCGCGGAACAGGTCGAGTTTCCAGGGCAGGGCCGCGCCGCCGCCCTTGCGGGTGACCTTGGGCACCGGGCACCCGAAGTTCAGGTCGATGTGGTCGGCACGGTCCTCGCCGACCAGGATCGACGCCGCTTCGGCCACGGTGTTCGGCTCGACGCCGTACAGCTGGATCGACCGCGGGGTCTCGGACTCGTGGTGCTGGATGAGCTGCATCGACACGGGGGTCCGTTCGACCAGCGCACGCGAGGTGATCATCTCGCACACGTAGAGCCCGGCGCCGTACTCGCGGCACAGCCGGCGGTACGCCATGTTCGTGATCCCGGCCATCGGCGCGAGCACGACCGGCACGTCGACCTCGATCGGGCCGATGCGCAGGGGGCCGCCGACTCGCGAGGCGGGTGCTTGTGTGATCGTCATACCTGTCCCATCTTCCCACGTCGGTGCGCGCCGGTAGCGTTCTCCACATGACGACCGACGCCAGCTCCCGGTTCGACGCCGACGCCCAGGCCCGTGGCCTGCCGGTCGAGGTGGTCGAACGCCCGGCCGCGGACTCCCTGCACGAGGCCGCAGAACTGCTCGGCATCGAGCCCGGCGACATCGTCAAGACCCTGGTGGTGAAGCGCCACGACGGCGGGTTCCTGCTCGCCCTGGTGCCCGGCGGCCGCAGCATCGCCTGGAAGAAGCTCCGCACGGTCGTCGGCGTCAACAAGCTCTCGATGCCCGACGCCGCCACCGCGCTCGGGGCGTCCGGCTACGAGCGCGGCACCATCACGCCGATCGGTGCCACGGGCGACCTGCCGGTGTACGCCGACGAGCGCATCGTCGGCCGCCGGGTCGCCCTGGGTGCGGGCCGGCACGGGGCGAGCGCCTTCGTCGACGCCGACGCGCTCGTCGCCGCCTACGGCGCGACCGTCGCCGACATCACCGACGAGGAACCGCAGCGCGACTGACGCAGCCGTCAGTCCGGCACCTCGGACCAGTCGCCCTCGGCCCCGGCGAACGAGCCGGCGTCGATCAGGCACGCATCGCCCTCGCAGACCGGCGCACCGCCGGGCGTGACGAGCGTCAGCAACGCGGGACGGGCCTCCAGGCCGGGAACGCCGGAAGCGGCGGAGAGGCCGCTCACGCCCGGCAGTCCCGTGAGCGCGTCCGGCACGGACGGGACCGACGTCACGGCCTGGAGGCGCACCGCGCCCTGGTCACTGATGGTCATGTCCGTCATCGGGTCACCGCCACGTCGGCGCTCGCGTCGTCCGCAGCGCGCTCGGCCGCCGAGGCGACCTCCTCCGGCGTGGTCTCGCGGAGCGCGACCACCTGGCGGAGCACCTGCTCGAACGCCGTGGGGTCCTGGGCGCCCGAGACGCCGTACTTGCCGTCGATCACGAAGAACGGCACGCCGTTGATCCCGTACGCCTGCGCCTGGGCCTGGTCGGCGCGGACCGCAGCGAGCTGGGCGTCGTCGCGCAGAGTGCTGAGGACCTCGTCGCGGTCGAGACCGATCTCTGCCGCCAGGTCGGCGAGCGAGGACTCCTGTCCGACGTGCTCGCCGCGCTCGAAGTAGGCGGTGAACAGGCGCTCGACCATCTCGAGCTGCTTGCCGTGCTGCTTGGCGAGGTGGATGACCTGGTGGGCCTTCACCGTGTTGGTGTGGTGCATGGCCTCGAAGTCGTAGTCGAGACCGACGCCAGCGGCGATGGCGCTGACCTGATCGAGCATCTGCTGCGCCTGGTCGACGGGCATGCCCTTGTGGCCGGAGAGGAACTCGGCCTCGGTCCCCTCGAAGTCGACGGGGGTGTCCGGGCTCAGCTCGAAGGAGTGGTACTCGACCTCGACGGGGCGGCCTTCGCTCGAGGCACCGAACGCGGCGACGCCGGCCTCGAACTTGCGCTTGCCGATGTAGCACCAGGGGCAGGCGATGTCCGACCAGACATCGACCTTCACGGAGTCGTTCATGCTGACCCCAACGCGCTCGTGCGGCGCGCATTCCCGTCGCTGGCAGCAAGACACCGGTGTTCGCAGGTCGAACACCCGATTGCGGGTGTGCAACGCACGAACACCGGTGTCTTGCGGAGCCGCCGAACCCCTACGCGCCGAGCAACCGCTGCGCGAGGTACCCCTGCAGCTGGTCGAGCGAGACGCGCTCCTGGCTCATCGTGTCGCGCTCGCGCACCGTGACGGCCTTGTCCTCGAGCGTGTCGAAGTCGACCGTGATGCAGAACGGCGTGCCGATCTCGTCGTGGCGACGGTAGCGACGGCCGATGGCACCGGCGTCGTCGAAGTCCACGTTCCAGTTCTTGCGCAGGTCGTCGGCCAGGCCGCGGGCGACGGGCGAGAGCTGCTCGTTGCGCGACAGCGGCAGGACGGCGGCCTTCACCGGGGCCAGGCGCGGGTCGAGGCGCAGGACGGTGCGCTTGTCGACGCCGCCCTTCGCGTTCGGCGCCTCGTCCTCGTGGTACGAGTCGAGCAGGAACGCCATGAGTGCACGGGTCAGACCGAACGACGGCTCGATGACGTACGGCACGTACTTCTCGTTGGCGGCCTGGTCGAAGAACCGGAGGTCCTGGCCGGACGCCTCGATGTGGTTGTTCAGGTCGAAGTCGGTGCGGTTCGCGACGCCCATCAGCTCGCCCCACTCCGAGCCGGTGAAGCCGAAGCGGTACTCGATGTCGGCGGTGGCGTCGGAGTAGTGCGCCCGCTCGCCGTCGGGGACGTCGAAGCGACGCAGGTTCTCGGGGTCGATGCCGAGGTCGGTGTAGAACGCGACCGAGTCGGCGATCCACTGCTCGTAGTGCTCCTGCGCTGAAGCCGGCGGGACGAAGTACTCGATCTCCATCTGCTCGAACTCGCGCGTGCGGAAGATGAAGTTGCCGGGCGTGATCTCGTTGCGGAACGCCTTGCCGACCTGCCCGATGCCGAACGGGGGCTTCATGCGGCTGGTCGTGACGACCTGCGCGAAGTCGACGAAGATGCCCTGGGCGGTCTCGGGGCGCAGGAAGTTCAGGCCCTCTTCGGACTCGACCGGGCCGAGGTAGGTCTTGAGCATCCCGGAGAACTCGCGGGGCTCGGTCCACTCGCCGCGGGTGCCGCAGTTCGGGCAGGCGATCTCGGCCATGCGGCCTTCGGGGTCGCGGCCCTTCTTGGCGACGAACGCCTCGATCAGGTGGTCCTCGCGGAACCGGTGGTGGCAGTGCAGGCACTCCACCAGCGGGTCGGTGAAGGTCGCGACGTGGCCGGAGGCCTCCCACACCTTGCGGGGCAGGATCACCGCGGAGTCGAGGCCGACCATGTCCCCGCGGCCGCGGACGAACCGCTGCCACCACTGGCGCTTGATGTTCTCCTTGAGCTCCACGCCGAGGGGCCCGTAGTCCCATGCGGAGCGGGAGCCTCCGTAGATCTCACCCGACTGGAAGACGAAGCCGCGGCGCTTGGCCAGGGCGATGACGCTGTCGAGACGGGAGGGCTGTGCCAAAGGGTGCTCCAGAGGTCGCCAAGCTGGGTGCTCGGTGCGGAAACGGTCCGGGCAAGACTACCGGCGATCCTGGCCCGGGAGGCCCGCCCCGGGTCCGCCCTCCACGCTCACCTCGCCGACGTGGCCGGCCCCACCCCGCGCAGCGCGGCCACGACGTCGGTCACGTCGGACTCGTCGTTCCACAGGTGGAACGCGATGCGCAGTCGCCCGGCACGCCCCGAGGCGGTGACGCCTGCGGCGGCGAGGGCCCGGAGGGCCGCCCCGTCGGCGTCCGCGAACGTCACGATCGCCTGCCCGTCGCCCTGCCGAGGCGACCCGAGGGCGTCGCACAGCCGATCCGCGAGACCGGTGGCGTGCCTCCAGACCGCCTGCTGGTCGAGCGCGACCGCGTGCTCGAGCGCGGCCACCGCACCGGGCCACGCCTGCCAGGCCGGCGAGACGTCGAAGCGCCGCGCGTCGTCGGCCAGGTGCATGGCGGGGCCGTAGCAGGAGGACCACACGTCCGCTCCCGCGTACCAACCGGCCTGCACCGGGCGGAGCCGGCCGAGGGCGGTGTCGGAGAGCGTCATGAACGCGACGCCGCGCGGCGCGCAGAGCCACTTGTAGGTGTGCGTGAGCGTCACGTCGAACGGGGCGGCGTCGACGGGCAGGACGCCGGCGGCCTGGGTGAGGTCGCAGAGGGTCAGGGCGCCGACGCGTCGAGCGGCGGCCACGACCGGGTCGGGATCGGTGACCACGCCGGTGGCGGACTGCACCGCGGACCACGCGACGAGGGCGGTGTCGGGCCCGACCGAGGCGGCGAGCCGGTCCAGCGGGACGCTCCGGACCCGGACGCCGCGGTGTGCCTGGGCGAGGAACGGGAAGACGACCGAGCTGAAGTCGCCGTCGGGGACGACCACCTCGGCGCCGTCCGGCAGCGCGTCGGCAACGACCGCGGCCATCACCGAGGTCTGCGAGCCCGTCGCGACGCGCTCCGCCGGGACGCCGACCAGCGCGGCGAAGAGCGCACGTCCCTGCTCGACCAGCGCGCCGTACCGGGCGGGCGACGTCTCGGCCCGGGACCACGCGTCGAGGTCGGCGCGCTGGGCAGCGAGGGTGCCGCGGGTCGGCAGGCCCGCGGTGCACGCCGCCAGGTAGCCGCGGCCGGCGGGGAAGGAGTCCATGCGGACAGCGTCCCGGTTCCCGACCCATCACACCAGGGCCGATCCGTTGTGCCACCGATAACATCGGATGATGGACGAGATCGATCCCCAGTTGCTCCGGGTCCTGCGTGCCGTGGCCGACGGCGGGTCGATCACCCGCGCTGCCGCCGCACTGGGGTCGAGCCAGCCGGCCGTCAGCCAGCTGGTGGCCCGGGCCGAGCAGCGTCTCGGCCACGCACTGGTCCTGCGGGGCGGACGGGGTGCGACCCTCACGCACGCGGGGCAGGTGCTCGCCGACCATGCCCTGCACGTGCAGGCAGCCCTGACCGCGGCGCGCGAGGACCTCGACGCCGTCGGCGGACTCAGCCGTGGCCGGGTGCGACTTGCCGGGTTCCCGAGCGCGTCCTCCGCCCTGGTGCCCGCCGTGCTCGCCCGGATGGCGGCGACGGCGCCCGGCGTGACGACCTCGTACGTCGAGGTCGAGCCGCCCGAGGCACTCGACCTGCTGCGCGGTGGCGAGGTCGACGTCGCCCTGACCTTCACCTACGTCGGCGACGAGGTCGGGACCACCCCGGACCCCGGCCTCGTCACCCGGGCGCTCGGTCGGGACCCGCTCGCGCTGGTGACGCCGGTCGAGCCGGGAGGCACGGAGCGACTCCGCGCCGCCGGCTCCACCGTCGTGGACCTCGCGTCCCACCACGACGCCCGGTGGATCGGGGGCTGCCCGCGGTGCCGAGGGCACCTGCTCGCCTCGTGCGCGAGCGCGGGGTTCACGCCGGACATCGTGCTCGAGACGGACAACGCGGCCGCGGTGGTGGGACTCGTCGCCGCCGGGCTCGGGGTGGCGCTGCTCCCCCGGCTGGCACTCGCGACGACGGTCATCCCCGCCGGTGTCGCGATCGACCCCGTGGACGACGAGCTGGCCCGGCGTGTCGAGGTGGTCGTCGCCCGTGGTGCCGATCGTGTACCGAGCGTCCGTGCGGCGCTCGACGCGGTGCGCTCCGCGGCCCACCTGCTCGAGGGGCCGCTGCCGGGCTGAGGGGCCGGGGCTTGGGCTTGGGTTCGGGCTTGGGTTCGGGCTCGGGCTCGGGCTCGGGCTTGGGCTAGGCCGTCGGGGTGTCGACCGCGCCGCCGTAGCGTCGGTCGCGGCTGGCGTACTCCTCGATCGCACCCCACAGGTCGGTGCGACGGAAATCCGGCCAGAGCCGGTCGAGGAACACCATCTCGGCGTAGGCGGACTGCCACAGCAGGAAGTTGCTCGTGCGCTGCTCCCCCGAGCTCCGGAGGAACAGGTCGACGTCGGGCATCTCGGGCACGTACAGCCGCTTCGCCAGGGCCTTCTCGGTGACCTGGCTCGGCTTCAGGCGACCGGCTGCGACGTCCTCGGCCATGCCCCGCACGGCGTCGACGATCTCGTTCCGGCCGCCGTAGTTCACGCACATCGTCAGCGTGAGGACGTCGTTGCCCGCGGTCATCCGCTCGGCGGTCTCGAGCTCGTCGATGACGCTCCGCCACAGCCGCGGACGCCGGCCGGCCCACCGCACCTTGACGCCCCACTGGTGCAGCTGGTCACGGCGACGGCGGATGACGTCGCGGTTGAAGCCCATCAGGAACCGGACCTCTTCCGGGGAGCGCTTCCAGTTCTCGGTCGAGAACGCGTACGCCGACACGTGCCCGACGCCGATCTGGATCGCGCCGGCGACGACGTCGAGCAGTGAGGCCTCGCCCGCTTTGTGCCCCTCGATCCGGGTCAGCCCGCGGCCGTTCGCCCACCGGCCGTTGCCGTCCATGACGATGGCCACGTGCTCCGGCACGAACCGGGCCGGGATCGCCGGGGGCGTCTCGCCGGTCCAGTCGATCGGGCGGAACGGTTCGACGTCGTCGGGGCGGCGGGGGCTCATGCGGTGGGGGCTCCTTCGACAGCGGGATCAGGGTCGGGCTCGGGCACGGCGGGTGCCGGGGTCGAGGCCACCGCACGTGCTGTCGCCTCGGGTCCGCCGTGGGTCTGCGGCACCGGCATCGGGTGTTCGGAGCGGTCGACGTGCGGCAGGGACCGGAGCGATCGTTCCAGGTGCCACTGGGCGTAGGCCGCGACCACGCCGGAGGCCCGCGAACGCGTCCGCTCGTCGGTGGCGTCGACCGTCGCCCAGTCGCCGGCGAGCAGGGAGCCGAGCACCCCGAGCGTCGCCGGGTCGAGCCGCGGCGTGCCCGGGGGTGCCGCACGGTCGGCGACGACACCGCCGAGCTGCACCACGAACGCCGAGTGCGGGCCGGGCTCCCCCGTCACCGCACAGTCGCTGAACGAGGGCGCCCACCCCGCGATGCTCATCGCGCGGAGCAGGTACGAGTCGAGGGTCGCGCTGGACTGGTGCTCCCCGCGCGACAACGAGCGGAGCGCCCCGACGAGCAACAGGTACTGCTGCAGCCCGGCGTCGGCCTCGCTCAGTCGGTCGGCGGTCTCCACCATGGCGCTGGCCGCGGTGTACGCGCCGTAGTCGGCGACGATCTGGGCGCCGTACGCACCGAGGGACTCCGCCTGGGTGACGATGTCGAGCGACCGGCCCTCGTAGAACTGGGCGTCGACGACCATGAACGGCTCGAGGCGGCTGCCGAACTTCGACGCCGTCCGCCGCACGCCCTTGGCCACGGCACGGATCTTGCCGTGCTGCCGCGAGAGCATCGTGACGATGCGGTCGGCTTCACCGAGCTTGTGGGTGCGCAACACGACGCACTCGTCCCGGTACAGCGGCATGCCTCCAGTATCCCCCGCCCCGCCGACAGCCGCGTGCGGTGTGGGCGGCGGGGCGGAGGCCCGGGTGTACCGAGTGGAATCGGGCGTACCTGGTCGGAAGAAACGACCAGGTACGCCCGATTCGACCTGCCATCGCGCGTGACGGGGGAACGACCGGGCACAGACGGGAGGCGCAGTGCGGGACGGACCCGCACCGCGCCTCCAGGCCTGGTTGCGTCTCAGGCGGAGACGAGCTCCGGCGCGTCGGCGCCGGCCGCGGCACCCGCGCGCACCGCGCGGTTCACCGCGGACACGATCGCCTTGAGCGACGCCGTCGAGATGTCGGCGTCGATGCCGACGCCCCACAGACGCACGCCGTCGACGTCGAGCTCGACGTAGGACGCGGCCTTCGCGTCACCGGAGGCGCTCATCGTGTGCTCCGAGTAGTCGTACAGCGTGACCTGGACGCCCTGCTCGGCGAGCACCTTCAGGAACGCGTCGATGGGACCGGTGCCGACGGCCTCGGCCGTGACCGCACCCTCGTCGACCCGGAGTGCCACGGACAGCGAGGTCGTTCCCTCGAAGTCGCTCGACGTCGCCGTCTTGGTGAGCTCGTACCGGCCCCACTTCTCGTCGTCGATCGACGCGGGCAGGTACTCGTCCTGGAACACGTCCCAGATGCGCTGCGACGAGAACTCGCCACCCTCGGTGTCGGTGTGCCGCTGCACGACGCCGGAGAACTCGATCTGCAGCTTGCGGGGCAGGTCGAGGGCGTGGTCGGTCTTGAGCAGGTAGGCGACGCCGCCCTTGCCGGACTGCGAGTTGACACGGATGACGGCCTCGTACGAGCGACCGATGTCCTTCGGGTCGACGGGCAGGTACGGCACCGCCCACTCGATCTCGTCGATGTCCTTGCCCGCGGCGGCGGCCTTGGCCTTCATCGCCTCGAAGCCCTTGTTGATGGCGTCCTGGTGCGAGCCGCTGAACGCCGTGTACACGAGGTCGCCCGCCCACGGCTGGCGCTCGGGCACCGGCAGCTGGTTGCAGTACTCGACGGTGCGCTTCACCTGGTCGATGTCGGCGAACGAGATCTCCGGGTCGATCCCCTGCGTGAACAGGTTCATCCCGAGGGCGACCAGGTCCACGTTGCCGGTGCGCTCACCGTTGCCGAACAGGCAGCCCTCGATGCGGTCGGCACCGGCCATGTAGCCGAGCTCGGCGGCCGCGACCGCGGTGCCGCGGTCGTTGTGCGGGTGCAGCGACAGGATGACGTCCTCGCGGTGGGCGAGGCGGCGGGACATCCACTCGATCGAGTCGGCGTAGACGTTCGGCGTGGCCATCTCGACGGTCGCGGGCAGGTTGATGATGACCTTGCGCTCGGGCGTCGGCTCGAAGACCTCGAGGACGGCGTTGCAGATCTCCAGTGCGACCTCGAGCTCGGTGCCCGTGTAGGACTCCGGCGAGTACTCGTAGTAGATCGTCGTGTCGTGCTGCAGCGTGGCTTCGGCCGCCTTGCAGAGCTTCGCACCGGTGACGGCGATGTCCACCACGCCCTGCACGTCGGTGCGGAAGACGACCTCGCGCTGCACGATGCTCGTCGAGTTGTACAGGTGGACGATGGCCTGCTTCGCGCCGTCGATCGCCTCGTAGGTGCGCTGGATGAGGTGTTCGCGCGCCTGGGTCAGCACCTGGATGGTGACGTCGTCGGGGATCGCGCCCTCGTCGATCAGTGACCGGACGAAGTCGAAGTCGGTCTGCGAGGCGCTCGGGAACCCGACCTCGATCTCCTTGTAGCCCATCCGGACGAGGAGGTCGAACATCGCCCGCTTGCGCTCGGCGTCCATCGGGTCGATGAGGGCCTGGTTGCCGTCACGCAGGTCGACCGCACACCAGCGCGGTGCCTTGTCGATGCGCTTCGTGGGCCAGGTCCGGTCCGGCAGGTCGACGCTGATCTGCTCGTGGAACGGGACGTACTTGTGGATCGGCATCCCGGAGGGCTGCTGGGTGTTCTGCATCGTTCTTCGCTTTCGTCGCGTGTTCGTGAGCTGTTGTGGTGCGGCCACGACGGACTCCGCGACGAGGTGGGCCGGAGTGTCAGGCCTCGTCGCGGCAGCGAAGGAGGAGGAGTGCCGAGTACATCGAGACCCACGGTAGCACCGGAGCAGCGGGCTGGCGCAAGCGTGTGACGCGGGACTGCCCGCTGCTTCCGAACGGGGCGCCGAGTGGTCGAGACATGCCGCGGGCCGGTCGCCGAGTGGTCACGTTGTGTCGCCCGGGCCGCGTCCAGACGACGGTTCGTGACACCTCGGCGGACGTGAGCGGCGTGGCGGGGCCGGGCAGGGCACGTCGGCGCGACCCCACGACGGACGGGAGGCCCGGTGCCAGCTGGCACCGGGCCTCCCGTGTCGTCGCGTGGTGCGACCACGGCGACGGGTCAGTCGACCGCGAGCGCCTCGGTCGGCGGGACGCGCATCGCGCGCCGCACCGGGGCGATGGTGGCGACGACCGCCAGGACCAGCGCGCCGATCACCACGATGCCGATGGTCAGCGGCGGCAGCACCGGTGCCACGGGCGTCCCGAGCGAGCCGAGCAGCGTCTGCCCGCCGACCCAGCCGTACAGCGTGCCGAGTGCGAGCCCCGCGACGACGGCCGCGACGACCATCTGCACGGCCTCGGTCACGATCATCCGTCGGACCTGTGCACCGGTCAGGCCGAGCACCCGCAGCAGCCCGAGTTCGCGTCGACGCTGGAGCACCCCGAGCGCCAGGGCGTTCACGACCCCGACGGCGGCGATCACGGCGGAGAACCCGACGACCACGCTGACGACGGCGTTGATCTGCACGAAGAGGTCGCGCTGCGCCTCGATCATCTGCGGGGTGGCGCTCCCCGCGCTCATGGCGCGCATCTCGGTCTCGAGCACGTGCTGCATGATGCCGAGCGCGACCGCGAAGGTGACGAGCAGGGTGACGCCGATGACGAGCCCGATGGTCGCCCGCGAGGACCGTCCCGGCGCCCGCATCGCGTTCCGTCCGGCGAGCAGGACGACGGGGTCGTGCGAGCCGATGCGACCGATCAGCTGCAGCACGGGCGGCATCACGATCGTCGCCCCCACGGCGACCCCCGCGAAGGACACGAACCCGCCGAGCGCCGCCGGCAGGACCGCGACCGGGGACAGCGAGCTCACCGCGAGTCCGAGCAGCATCAGCACCGCGCCGCCGGCCATGAGCACGATCGACCAGGCCTTGCGGGCCGTACCGGACCGGACGTCGTCGTGGCTCGGCTCGACGGACGACGACAGCGCTTCGAGCGGGGTGACGGTGAGCACGCGGCGCGACCCGGCAGCGAAGGCCCCCCAGGTGGCGAGGACGACGGCCACGACCGGCAGGACGAGCTCCCACGGCACGTACGTGTACTCGGCGTCGGGCAGGACCCCGTTGCCCCGCAGGACGATGACGAACAGGGCCGAGAGCGCGGTCCCCACGACGGCGCCGACGGCCCCGCCGAGCACGCCGACCACCAGGCCGGTGCGGGTGATCCGCGCCCGCAGGGTCGCACCGGTCGCGCCGACCAGCCGCTGCAGGGCGATGATGCGGGTCTGTCCGGCGATCAGGGTGGCGCAGGTGTTCGCGGTGACGATCGCGCCGACGTAGAGCGCGATGCCGAGGAACAGCCACCCGACCACCGACAGGATCGCCTTGATCGGGCCGAGGTCGGCGACCCCGGCGGCTCGGAGCGCCTCGGTCACGATCCCCGGTGCGATGACGAGGGCGGAACCGAACGTGGTGCCGAGGGCGGCGACCAGGACGGTGGGGGCGAAGGAGCGGACGCCGTTCACGCTGCTGCCTCCATCCCGAGCATCGTCGTGGAGATCGCGCCGGCGTCCATCGCGGGGCGGTCGGCGACGATCCGGCCGTCGGCCAGGAACAGGATGCGGTCGGCGTTCGCGGCTGCCACCGGGTCGTGCGTGACCATGACGACGCTCTGCCCCCACTCCTGGACGGCACCGCGGAGGATCGCGAGCACGTCGCGCCCCGTGCGGGAGTCGAGCGCGCCGGTCGGTTCGTCGGCGACGACCACCGCCGGCCGCGAAGCGAGCGCCCGTGCGATTGCGACGCGCTGCTGCTGCCCGCCGGAGAGCTGGTGCGGACGATGGGTCAGCCGGTTGCCGAGCCCGAGCATCTCGACCAGCCGGTCGATCCAGGCGGTCTCCTCGTGCGAGGGCTTGTGCCCACCGAGCAGGAACGGCAGCCGGATGTTCTCGCTGACGTCGAGCGTCGGGACGAGGTTGAACGACTGGAACACGAAGCCCAGCCGACGACGACGCAGCTCGGTGAGGTCCTTGTCGCCCAGGGCCGTGATGTCGACGCCGTCGATCTGGATCCGACCGGTGGACACGGCGTCGAGGCCGGCCGCGACGTGCATGAGCGTCGACTTGCCGGACCCGGACGGGCCCATCACCGCGGTGAACTCCCCCGCGCCGATGTCGACGCTGACGTCGTCGAGCGCGGTCACACGTCGGGCGTCGTCGCCGTAGTGCTTGGACACGTGGTCGAGGCGGATGATCGGGGCGTGGCTCGTGGTCATGCATCCACGATGACGGTCAGCGGTCCTGTCCCGCGTCGCCCGGTCGACTCCTGTGGATCGTCCGCTCGGCTCGGTTGCCTGTGGAGGGGTCATCCCCGCGGATGACCCGGCCTCAGTCGGCCTTGGTGACGAGCCCGTGTTCGTGGGCGAAGACGACGAGCCGCACCCGGTCGCGGAGTTCGAGCTTCGTCAGGACCCGCGAGATGTGCGTCTTCACGGTCGCCTCACTGACGTACTCGTGCTGGGCGATCTCGCTGTTGCTGAACCCCCGGGCGGCCAGGTCGAAGATCTCGCGCTCACGCGGGGTGAGGTCGGCGAAGGCCGCGGGGACGGCGGCGGCGCGGCCGACCGAGTCGTCGTACCGGCGCAGGAGCTCCCGCGTGGCCGACGCGGCGAACACCGCGGTCCCGGCGTGCACGGTCCGGACCGCCGCGAGCAGGAACTCGGGGTCGGCGTCCTTGAGCACGAAGCCGCTCGCACCGGCGCGGATGGCCTTGGCAGCGGCCTCGTCGAAGTCGAACGTGGTCAGCACGAGGACCTTCGCGCCGTCGGTGCCGGACTGCTCGACGATGTGACCGGTCGCCGTGATGCCGTCCATCACGGGCATCCGGACGTCCATCAGCACCACGTCGGGACGGGTGCGTCGGACGAGTTCGACCCCCTCGGCACCGTCGCCCGCCTCGCCGACGAACCGCAGGTCGGGCTGCGAGTCGATGAGCATCCGGATACCGGTGCGGAACAGCGCCTGGTCGTCGACGAGGGCGACGCGGATCGAGTGCTCGTCGGTCGGGATCGTGGTCATCGGGCGGTGCGCTCCTGCTCGGTCGGGGTGATCCGGCCCCGGGGCATCTGCCCGCTGGCCGGGACGGTCGGCATCCGGACGGCGACCGCGAAGTCGTCCCCTCGGGCCCCGGCGGTCATGGTGCCGCCGGTCATCACGGCGCGCTCGCGCATGCCGACCAGGCCGTGGCCCGTGCCGGGGCCGCGGACACCATCGTCGGCACGTCGGTTCACGACTGCGATCTCGACCGTGTCCGGCCGGTAGGTCAGGGCGGCACGCACCGGGCTGCCGGGCTCTCCGTGCTTGTACGCGTTCGTCAGGCTCTCCTGCACGATCCGGTAGACCGCGAGTTGCGTGGTGGTGGGCAGCCCGGCGGGGTCGCCCTCGCGTTCCACGCGCACGTCGAGCCCGAGCTGCCGCATCTCGTCGACGAGCCGGTCGATGTCGTCGATCTCGGGCGTCGGCGCGGTCCCCTGCTCGTGCCGGAGCGCGCCGAGGAGTTCGCGCACGTCACCGAGGGCTCGCCGGGCCGTGGCCGAGATGGTGCTGAGGGCCTGGTCGGCCACCGCGGGGTCGGCCTTCAGGGCGTACCGGGCACCGTCGGACTGCGCGATGACGACCGCGAGCGAGTGCGCGACGATGTCGTGCATGTCGCGGGCGATCCGCACGCGCTCCTGCTCGACCGCGACGGCCCGGTCGGCCCGCGCGGCGTCACGCTCGGCGAGCAGCTGGGCCTCGCGACTCATGCTCGCCGAACGACGGGTCCGGACCACGAGTCCGGCGAGCCACGGCAGCAGCAGCAGGAGCAGGACGACGGCGAAGAACGACAGGGTGACCTGCAGCGACTCCGGCACCGACGTCGAGGTGGTCTCGTAGGTCAAGCGGTTCCGGTAGTCGTCGAAGCCCATGTACGCCGCCGCCGCCACGGACCCGAGGATCGCCGACACGAGCCCGGCCAGCCGCACGCGGCGGCTGCCGTACGCACTCGTCGTGTACATGACGCCGGCGATGAACGCGTTCGACACGTCCGGCACCTGCAGGGTGACCATCTCGAAGACCGCGAACACCCACGCGACGGCCAGGGCGAGCCCGGGTGACAGGCGCCGGAGTGCCAGGGCGCCGGTCATCCCGACGACGGTGACCACGGACAACGGCCCGTCGAGCCCGCGCCCGCTGGCGACCAGCACGAGGCCGCCGAGCAGCACGGCGATCAGCAGGTCGGTGATGACCTGCGCGCGCAGCATGGGACGGAACACCCGTCCACGGTACGGCGGGCCGCTCGTCCCCGCGTCCCTCGGCCGGATGACCCGGGGTGCGAGCGGCGGACGGTCAGAAGCCGAGGCGTCCGAGCTGCTTCGGGTCACGCTGCCACTCCTTGGCCACCTTCACGCGGATGTTCAGGTAGACGTGCCGGCCCCCGAGCAGCGACTCGATCTCGACGCGGGCCCGCGAACCGACGTCCTTCAGGCGCTCGCCCTTGTGTCCGATGACGATCGCCTTCTGGCTGTCCCGCTCGACGAACAGGTTCGCGAAGATGCGCAGGGGGCCGTCGGCGTCCTCGTCGGCGTCGGGCTCGACGATGTCCTCGATGACCACGGCCAGCGAGTGCGGCAGCTCGTCACGGACGCCCTCGAGCGCAGCCTCGCGGATGAGCTCCCCGATGCGCTCCTCGTCGGTCTCCTCGGTCACCGCGCTCGAGTCGTACAGCTGCGGCGACTCGGGCAGCAGGGCGGTGATCACGCCGAGCAGGTCTTCGAGCTGCATGCCCCGGGTGCCCGAGGTCGGCACCACGGCGTCCCAGTCGCGGAGCTTCGAGACGGCCAGCAGCTGCTCTCCGACGCGGTCCTTGGAGGCGCTGTCGATCTTGGTGACGATCGCGATCTTCTTGGCGCGCGGGTACTGGTCGAGCGTGTCGTTGATGAACCGGTCACCGGGACCGACGGGCTCGTTCGCCGGCACGCAGAACCCGATCACGTCGACGTCGCCGAGCGTGGACTGCACGAGGTCGTTGAGCCGTTCGCCGAGCAGGGTGCGCGGACGGTGGACACCCGGGGTGTCGACGATGATCACCTGGCCGTCGGGCCGGTGCACGATCCCGCGGATGGCGCGCCGGGTGGTCTGCGGCTTCGACGAGGTGATGGCGACCTTCTCACCCACCAGGGCGTTGGTCAGCGTCGACTTGCCGACGTTCGGACGGCCGACGAACGAGACGAAGCCCGCGCGGTAGGGCTTCTCCGAGCCGGCCTGGGTGGTGTCGGGGTCGGTCATGCGTGCGTGGTTCCCGTCGTGGTGGGTTCGGCGTCGTCGAAGGCGTCCTCGACGTCGGCCAGGGCGTGGGTGCGCTCGGCGAGCACGGTGATGAGGTGGCGGCGCTTGCCCTCGACCCGGTCGGCGGTCAGGACGACCCCGGACACGGTGACGGTGTCGCCGGAGACGGCCAGGTGTCCGAGCTCCTTGGTGAGCAGGCCACCGGCGGTGTCGACGTCGTCGTCGTCGAGCTCGATGCCGAACAGGTCGCCGAGCTCGTCGATCGGCAGTCGGGCGGAGATCCGCCAGATGCCCGGTTCGACCTCGGTCCGGTCGACGACGGCGCGGTCGTACTCGTCGGAGATGTCGCCGACGAGTTCTTCGATGAGGTCCTCCATGGTCACGAGCCCGGCGACTCCGCCGTACTCGTCGACCACCAGCACCAGGTGGTTCTTGGCGACCTGCATGTGCCGCAGGGTGTCGTCGGCGTGCTTCGACTCCGGCACGAACTCGGCGGGCCGCAGCAGCCGGCTGACCCGCTCGCTGCGGGACGCCGGTCGTTCGTACAGCGACCGCGCGACGTCGCGCAGGTAGAGCACGCCCCGCACGTCGTCGCTGTCCTTGCCCGTCACTGGCATCCGGGACACTCCGGCGGCCAGGAACTGCTCCATGGCCGCGGCCAGCGTCTCTGCACCGTCGACGGTGAGCATGTCCGTGCGGGGCACCATGACCTCGCGCACCAGGGTGTCGCTGAACTCGAACACCGAGTGGATGAGTTCGCGGTCCTCGTCCTCGAGCACGTTGCTCTCGGTGGCCTCGTCGACGAGCGAGAGCAGCTGCTCCTCGCTCGACACGGTGGAGGCGCTCCGGCCGCGGCCGGGGGTGACCCGGTCGCCGATCCGGACGAGCAGCCCGGCCAGCGGACCGAGCACGATGCGGACCCCACGGACGATGCCGCCGGTCGCACCGATCAGCCGCTCGGCGTGGGCACGTCCGACGCTGCGGGGGCTCGACCCGACCAGCACGAACGACACCGCGGTCATGATCGCGGCCGAGAGCACGAGTGCGAGCCACCAGCTGTCGAAGGCGCGCACGAGGGCGATCGTCACGAGCACCGCGGCCGCGGTCTCGGCGAGGACGCGGAAGAAGTTCAGCGCGTTGACGTGCGCCCCGACGTCGTCCGCGATCGCCTCGATGGCGCGGCGGCGTTTGTTGCCCCTGGCGATCTCCTCGAGGTCGGCACGGGAGACCACCGAGAGCGCGGCGTCGCTCGCGGCGAGGAGCCCGCCGAGCACGACGAGCCCCAGCGCCACCGCGAGGAGTCCGGCGACGACGACCACCGGCTACCGCCCTCGGTGCTGGGCGGCGAAGGCGGTCAGGATCTCGCCCTGGATGCCGAACATCTCGGCCTTCTCGTCGGGCTCGGCGTGGTCGAAGCCGAGCAGGTGCAGGATGCCGTGGCAGGTGAGCAGCAGCATCTCGTCGGTGCTCGAGTGCCCGGCGGTCTTCGCCTGCTCCTCGGCCACCTGCGGGCAGAGCACGATGTCGCCCAGCAGCCCGGCCGGCGTGGGGTCGTCCTCGGTGCCGGGACGCAGCTCGTCCATCGGGAAGCTCAGGACGTCCGTCGGACCGGGCTCGTCCATCCACCGCACGTGCAGCTGCTCCATCGCGCCCTCGTCGACCAGCACGATCGCGAGCTCCGCATCGGCGTGGACGTGCATCGCGTCCAGGGCGAAGGCGGCGAGCCGCTGGATCGCGGCCTCGTCCACCTCGACGCCGGACTCGTTGTTGAGCTCGATGCTCACCGGGTGCCTCCTCGGGCGTCGTTCTGGGGGTACGGGGGTCGTGCGCGGTCCTGCGGCGGGCGCCCACGGCGTTCGGCGCGGTTGGCGCCGTCGGGGTTGCCGACCGGGGCGGTGCCACGGCCACCGGGGCGCTGCCCGGCCTGCTCGGCGAGGCGCTCCTCGTCGTAGACCGTGTAGGCGTCGACGATCCGGCCGACGAGGGTGTGGCGGACCACGTCCTCGCTGCCGAGACGGGCGAAGTGGATGTCCTCGACCTCGTCGAGGATGCGGGTCACGAGCCGGAGACCGGAGACGTTGCCCGGCAGGTCGACCTGGGTGATGTCGCCCGTGATGACCATCTTCGAACCGAACCCGAGGCGGGTCAGGAACATCTTCATCTGCTCGGGCGTGGTGTTCTGCGCCTCGTCGAGCACCACGAAGGAGTCGTTGAGGGTCCGGCCACGCATGTACGCCAGCGGGGCCACCTCGACGGTGCCGGCCGCCAGGAGCTTCGGGACCAGCTCCGGGTCCATCATCTCGTTCAGGGCGTCGTACAGCGGGCGCAGGTACGGGTCGATCTTGTCGGTCAGCGTGCCCGGCAGGAAGCCGAGCCGCTCGCCGGCCTCGACCGCGGGACGGGTGAGGATGATCCGGTTGACCTCGCGCCGCTGCAGCGCCTGCACGGCCTTGGCCATCGCCAGGTACGTCTTGCCAGTACCGGCCGGCCCGATGCCGAACGTGATGGTGTGCTCGTCGATGGCGTCGACGTAGGCACGCTGCCCGTCGGTCTTCGGCCGCACGGACTTGCCGCGGCTCGACACGATCGGGGTGCCGAAGGTGTCGGACGGCTTGCGGTCGTCGTCGAGGATCCGTGCCGACATCGGGATGTCGGCCGGGCCGATCTCCTGCCCACGCCTGACCATGCCGACGAGCTCGTCGACGAGCGCCTTCGCGCGGGCGACGTCGCGCTCCGGCCCGGTCAGCGTGACCTCGTTGCCACGGACGACGACCCGGACGCCCGGGTACTGGCGCTCGACCGTCTTGAGCAGACGGTCCTGGGGGCCGAGCAGCTGCACCATGGCGATGCCGTCGACCTGGAGCGAGACCGAGACGGGCTCGTCGTCGGCGGCGGTGGGCTGTACTGGTTCGTTAACCGGCAAGGGTGCCTTCCTGCAGTTCACCTGCGAGTACGTGCGCGTGCACGTGGAACACGGTCTGACCGGCGGCTTCGCCGGTGTTGAAGACGAGTCGGAACTGGCCGTCGGCGCGCTCGTCGGCGATGCGCTGCGCGGTGGCGACGACGTGGGCCAGCAGGTCGGGGTCGCCCGCTGCGAGTTCGCCGACGTTCACGTACTGCTCGGTCTTGGGGACGACGAGCACGTGGACGGGAGCCTTCGGGGCGATGTCCTCGATCGCGATCACGCGGTCGTCCTCGGCGACGATGGTCGCCGGGATCTCGCGCGCGATGATCTTGGAGAAGACGCTGGGCGTGCTGCTGCTCATGGCTCCATCGTAGGACGCGCCCGACGGCGTGGTCCGGCTCACCAGCGGCCCAGTCGCGCCTGCAGGACAGCGAGCGCCGCCGGTCCGGCGGTGGACGTGCGGAGCACGCTGTCGCCGAGTCGGACCCGCACGGCACCCGCGGCCTCGAGCCGGTCGAGCTCCGCGCCGTCGATGCCGCCTTCGGGGCCGACGACGAGTGCGATGTCCTCGGCCTCCGTCGGGGGTGCCCAGGTGGCGAGTCGCACGGTCGCGGTCGGGTCGAGCAGGACGAGGGCGGTCCCCTCCCCGAGCGCGGACACGAGCTGTCCGGTCGTCACCAGCGGCGCGACGACGGGCACGCGCGGTCGGATCGCCTGCTTCGCGGCCTCGTGCGCGATCGCTGCCCACCGGGCACGGCCCTTCTCGACCTTCGCGCCGTCCCACCGGGAGACGCTGCGCGCGGCTGACCACGGCACGACCCGGTCGACGCCGATCTCGGTCGCCGCCTGCACCGCCATCTCGTCACGGCCGCCCTTCGCCAGGGCCTGCACGAGGGTCAGCGACGGGCGCGGTGCATCCTGGTGCTCGACGGTCTCGACCGCGAGCTCCAGTGTGTCCTTGCCGAGCGTGGTGACCGGCCCGGACACCACGGTGCCCCGACCGTCGGCGATCCGCAGGACCTCACCGACCCGGACGCGCGCGACGGAGACCGCGTGCCGGCCCTCGGCGCCGTCGAGCGACACCGGGTCACCGACGGCGACGCCGTCCAGCGAGTCGACGAGGTACAGCGACGCCATCAGTGGTTGAAGAACCGGTCGCGGAGCTTGCCGAACATGCCCTGCTGGAACCGGGCGAGCTGCGGGGCGGTGGTCTTGTGCGACTTCGCGAGCTGCTCGACCAGCTGCCGTTCCTTGTGGGACAGCTTGGTCGGGGTGACGACCTGCACGCCGACCCGCAGGTCACCGCGGCCGTTCCCGCGCAGCTTCGTGATGCCGCGGTCCTTGATGACGAGGACGTCGGCGCTCTGCACGCCGGGACGGATCTCGAGCTCGACCGGACCGTCGAGGCCGTCGATCGTGGTGGTCGTGCCGAGGACGGCGTCGGTCATGCCGACCTCGAGCGTCGCCAGCAGGTCGTCGCCGTCACGGCTGAAGACGTCGTCGTGGCGTACACGGATCTCGAGGTACAGGTCGCCGGACGGGCCGCCGGCCGGGCCGACCTCACCCTGGCCGGGCATCTGCAGGCGCAGGCCGGAGTCGACGCCGGCGGGGACGTCCACCGGCACGGTGCGACGTGCGCGGACGCGGCCCTGACCCTGGCAGGTCGGGCAGGGGCTCGGGATGACGGTGCCGTACCCGCGGCACGTGCCGCACGGGGCGCTCGTCACGACGTTGCCCAGGAGCGAACGGACCTGGCGCTGGATGTGCCCGGAGCCGCCGCAGATGTCGCACGTGCGCGGGCTGGTGCCCGGTGCGCAGCAGGAACCGTGGCAGGTCTCGCACAGCACCGCCGTGTCGACCTCGACGTCCTTGTGGGTGCCGAAGACGACCTCGTCGAGGTCGACCTCGATGCGGAGCAGGGCGTCCTGACCGCGCTCGGCACGGCTGCGCGGGCCCGAGCCACGGCCGCCGCCACCGCCGCCGCCGAAGAAGGCGTCGAAGATGTCGCTGAAGCCGCCGGCGCCACCGCCGAAGGGGCTGTCGGCCTGCGGGCCGGCGTCGTACCGGCGTCGCTGCTCGGGGTCGCTCAGCACGTCGTACGCGTGCGTCACGTCCTTGAAGCGCTCGGCGGCGTCGGGTGCCGGGTTCACGTCCGGGTGGAGCTCACGCGCCAGGCGGCGGTAGGCCTTCTTGATGTCGGCATCGGAGGCGTCTCGCTGGACGCCGAGGACGTCGTAGTGGTCTGCCACGTATCCCTCAGTCGGTTGGGTTCGGTCGGTTGGTCAGTGTTCGCCCAGGAGCTTGGACAGGTAGCGGGCGACGGCGCGGACGGCGGCCATGTTCGTGCCGTAGTCCATGCGGGTCGGTCCGAGGACGCCCAGTCGGGCCACCTCGCCACCGGCCAGGTAGCCGCCGGCGACGATGCTCGTGGCGTCGAGTCCGTACTCGGCGTTCTCGACGCCGATGCTGGCCGCCACCGCGATGTCGTCCACCTGCATCTCCCCGAACAACCGGAGCAGGGTGACTTGTTCCTCGATCGCTTCGAGCACCGGGAAGAGGCCGCCGGAGAAGTCCTGCTCGCTCTTCGCCAGGTTGGCCGCACCGGCCATCAGCAGGCGGTCCTGCCGGTTCGCCGCGACCTGCTCGATGAGCGTGGCGACGACGACCCCGCCGAGCGTCTGGGCGTCGGGGCGGAGCTGCTGCGGCACGGCTCGGAGCGCGGTCGGGACGTCCTGCAGCAGGAGCCCCACCGTCGCGCCGTTCACCACGGTGCGGAGTTCGCCCAGCGAGTCCTCGTCGAGCGGGACGTCGGTCTCGACCACGCGCTGTTCGACGCGGGCGGTGTCGGTGATGAGCACCACCATCAACCGTGCGTCTCCGAGCCGGACGAGCTCGACGTGCTGCACCCGGGCGCGCACCATCGAGGGGTACTGCACCAGGGCGACCTGGTTGGTGAGCTGGCTGAGCAGCCGGACGGTGCGCCCGAGGACCTCGTCGAGGTCGTTCGGGGCGCCGAGGAAGGTCTCGATGGCGTGCCGCTGCGCGCTGGAGAGCGGACGGGCACCCGCCAGGTGGTCCACGAAGACGCGGTACCCTTTGTCGGTCGGTACCCGGCCGGACGAGGTGTGCGGTGCGGCGATCAGCTGCTCGTCCTCGAGCAGGGCCATGTCGTTGCGGATCGTGGCGGCACTGACCCCGAAGGCGTGCCGCTCGACGATGGTCTTCGACCCGACGGGTTCACGCGACGCCACGTAGTCGCGCACGATGGCTTTGAGGACCTCGAGGCTGCGTTCACTGACCACGAGCGCCTCCTTTCCCGATCGACCTGGCACTCGGACGTGTCGACTGCTGATCCTACGCCCGACCGCTGACGGCCCGGGACTTCCGGGCGGTCGGCCGATACGCTTCCGCCATGACCTACGGACAGCAGCCCGACGGCCCCGGACCCGAGCAGCCCGGCGGCCAGTACGGCCACGGCCCCGGTGGCCCCCAGCAGCCCGGCGGGACCCAGTACCCCGGCGGGCCGCAGTACCCCGCCGGCTACACCCCGCCCCAGCCGATGAGCCCGGAGGACCAGCGCCTGTGGGCCACGCTGACGCACATCGGTGGCATCTTCTTCACCGTCGTCGCGCCGCTCGTCGCCTACCTGGTCCTCCGCGATCGAGGCGGCTTCATCCGGGAGCACACCCGGGTCGCCCTGAACTTCCACATCACGATGGCGATCGCGTACTTCGTCGGTTCGCTCACCTCGGTGTTCGGCGTCGGGTTCCTGATCATCCTCGCCGCTGCGATCGTGTCGCTGATCTTCAGCATCATGGCGGCGGTCGCCGCGAACCAGGGCCAGTTCTACCGCTACCCGCTCTCGATCGAGTTCATCAAGCAGTAGCGGCAGCGGCACGCAGTGCGCACCAAGCAGTGCGCACGCCCCTCAGTCGAGCAGCTCCCGCACCACCGCGTCGGCGAGCAGGCGACCCTGCAGGGTCAGGTCGATCCGTCCCCGCACCGCGGCCGACCCGTCCACGAGTCCGCGTGCGATGAGACCGGCGACCCGGCCACGGGCCTCCTGGCGGATCTCGCTCGTCGCGAGCTCCCCGCGGACCCGCGCCGCCAGCAGCAGTCGCTCGACGTACCGCGTCTCGTCGTCGATGGTCTCGCGGCCGGCGGCCGGCGACTCCCCCGACAGCACCCGGTTCGCGTACGCGGCCGGGTGCTTGACGTTCCACCAGCGCGTGCCGGCGACGGCGGAGTGCGCGCCGGGGCCGACGCCCCACCAGTCGTGGCCCTTCCAGTAGGACAGGTTGTGACGACTCGCGTGCGCGTCGCCGCGCGCCCAGTTCGACACCTCGTACCAGGAGTAGCCAGCGTCGCCGAGCACCTCGTCGGCGAGCTCGTACATGTCGGCGGCCAGGTCGTCGTCGGGGGCGGGGAGCTCGCCGCGGGCGACCATGCGGCCCATCGCGGTGCCGTCCTCGACGATGAGCGAGTACGCCGACACGTGGTCGGGCTCGCAGGCGATCGCGGCGTCGAGCGAGGTCCGCCAGTCGGCGAGAGACTCCCCCGGCGTCGAGTAGATGAGGTCGAGCGAGACGTCCAGTCCCTGCTGCTTCGCGAGGTCGACGACGACGGGGACCCGGAGCGGGTCGTGCGTGCGGTCGAGCGTGGCGAGCACGTGCGGCACGGCGGACTGCATGCCGTAGCTGATCCGGTTGAAGCCGCCGGCCCGCAGGGTCTCGAGCGACGCCGCGTCGACCGAGTCCGGGTTCGCCTCGGTGGTGACCTCGGCCCCGGGCAGGATGCCCCAGGTGTCGTCGATCGCACGGAGGATCATCGCCAGGTCGGACGCCGGCAGCATGGTCGGGGTGCCGCCGCCGAAGAAGACGGTCGACACCGGCCGCCGCGGCACACCGGAACGATCGAGGACGGTCGCGGCCCACTCGATCTCGCGCACGGCGTGCCCGGCGTAGTCGTCGCGACGGACGCCGCGGAGCTCCGACGCCGTGTAGGTGTTGAAGTCGCAGTACCCGCAGCGAACGCGGCAGAACGGCACGTGCACGTACACGCCGAAGGGGACGTCACCGGCGGCGGGAGCAGCCCCCGGCCCGGCAGCGGAGCCCGCTGCCGCCCACGGGGTGATCAGGCCGTCCGCTGGTGCTGGATCGGCGATCGGGAGAGCACTCGGCATGGAGTCCATTGTCCGTCATGATGGGAGCCATGGAGCACCATCCCGTCCCCACCACGGTCCTGTGGGACATCGACGGCACCCTCGTGATGAACGCGTCGTCCCCGGGCAACCTCTACCACCTCGCCCTCGAGCGGGCGGTGGGCCGCGACCTCACCCTGCGGGTCGGGCACCAGCACGGTCGGACCGACGCCGGGCTCATCGCCGAGCACGTGCGCGCCCACGCGTTCGAGGACACCCTGATCCCCTCGGTCAGTCGGCACCTGCACGACCTCACCGCCGAACGGCACGCGTCCGGCGACCACCGCAGCCCGGTCCCCGGTGCGAAGGCGCTCCTGGCCCGGTTCGCCGAACTCGGCTGGCGCAACGGCCTGCTCACCGGCAACTCCGAGTACCGCGCCCGGGTGAAGCTCACCGGCGCCGGGTTCGACGCCGACGTCTTCGACTGGGAGCACTCGTACTTCGGTGACACCGAGGTCGAGCGGGCCGGGGTCACCCTGCGCGCCGCCGCGGAACTGGTCGGCACCCGGGCGGTCATCGTCGGCGACACCCCGCGCGACGGCGAGGCCGCGGACGCCGCGGGCATCCCCTTCCTGGCCGTGGCGACGGGTGTCTACGACGTCGATGCGCTGCGGCACACGAACGCCGTGACCGTCGCACGCGACTGCCAGCAGGACGCCGCCCTCATCGAGGACGCGATCGCCGCGCTCCCACCGCTCCGCTGAGGAGCGGGCTCGGGCGGGAGCGGGCGGGAGCGGGCGGGGTCGCGAGACCGCGACCGCGACCGCGACCGAGCGACCAGTCGCCTAGTCGCCTAGTCGCCCCGCAGCGCCGCCAGGTACTTCTCCGCCATGACCTTCTGCTGCCGCCGCACGAACGGCGCGACGAAGCGCCACTTCCGGCTCGCCGGCTGCGAGAACTGCCGGACCTGCAGCCACACCGAGCCGTCCGGGGTGCGCTCGACGACGAACGACTCCTCGCCGGAGAGCGGGTGCCCCTCGAGCGTCCCGTAGGCAAAGCCCTTGCGGTCGTGCTCGTCGATGATCGACACGACGCGCACCGGTGCCAGCACGGTCTGCCCGAACGCGTGGATCGTCAGCGTCGCGCTCGTGCCCGCTGTCAGCAGCGGGGTGCCGTCGGGCGCGAACTTCTCGACCCGGGGCGTCCCGATGGACGCCGGGGCGATCGGCACACCGTCGTCGTCGAAGGTCACCGGGTTGTACCGGACCTCGTCGTCGTCGGGCTGCTCCTCGACGCGTACACGGACACCGCTGCGCTCCTGGATCTGCCACGTGAGCGCCTGCACGACGGCGGTCTCGAACCGCTGGTCACCGTGTCCGATCCGCGCGCGCGACTCCGCCGGCGTGAAGCCGTCCGGCGGGTAGGTCATGAGGTCCGACGCCTGGGTCGCCCCCACCGCGCCGTACGTCAGGGCGGTCCGGTAGCTCCCGCGGATGCTCATGCCGCCATGTTACTTGGGCGGGCCGCCCCGGATCGAACCGATCCACGCTCACCTCCGTCGGATCGGCCCACCCGCCGTGCACCCCGAACTGGAGGCCCGACAACCGTCCGCCCCGGGGCTATCGTCAGCAGGTGCTGTCTCTTATACACATCTCCGAG
>NZ_QKTE01000033.1:0-20575 GCF_003234735.1 Curtobacterium sp. MCLR17_040
GGCGCGGCGGGCACGGCGGGCTGACATTTCGCGCTGAGCGACAGTTCTCGCCTTCCGGAGGCCGTGAGGTGTCGCTGAGCGCGAAACCTTGATGCTCGCCACCGGCCTGCGCCGCGGGCCGTCGGCCGCCGCGGTGCGGCGCGGTGCGGCGCGTGCCCGCGCGCTACGTCCGCAGGACCACGTCGGCCAGGGCGGCCGGGTCCTCGGCGGCGATGAAGGCCTGCTCCTGCGCGGCCCAGCGGTCCCACTCGCGCGCGAAGACCTCGCCGTCGCGGCCGATCGCCCGGTCCCACCGCACGGCGTCGTCGGCCTCGAGCCACACCCGCAACGACGCCAGCGGTGCCGACGCCCGCGACAACGCCCCGCACCCCTCGACCACGATCGGCAGGTCGGGGTCCACCGACGCCCAGTCCGCGGGCGCATCGGCCGCCCAGTCCCAGCGTCGGTACCCGCTCGGCGCTCCGAGGACGTCGGTCACCACGGCATCGGCAGCCGCCCGCAGGCCGTCCCACCCCGGGTACACGTCATCCAGGTGCACGAGCTGCGCCCCGAGCTGCTCCGCGACCTGTGCTCCGAGGGTGGTCTTGCCCGTGCCGGACCGGCCGTCGATGAGCACGACGGCGCGCCGGCCCGTGGCAGCGGCGACACCGACAGCAGCAGCGGCCAGACCGGGGGCGAGGTCACCGGCGGCGGTGCCCGTCGCGCGCTTCGCGCCCGTCGTGCCGGCTGCGCGCTCCGCGTCAGGCACGCCACGTCCCCACGCTCACCGCGACCGCGATCGACATGATGCCGACGCCGACCAGCGCCGCTACCATCGCCCACTCCGGCCCGGCGAACCGTGCGACCCGCGCCCAGGTCCGCCGTCCGGGAGCACCGAACCCCCGCGACTCCATCGCCACCGCCAACGTCGTCGCCCGGCGCAACGCGAGCACGAGCAGCGCGAACGCCATCGTCGCCCCGCGTCGCAGCCGTCCGGAGTCGGCCAGCCCTCGGGCGCGTCGCGCCATCGCGAGCTGTCGCCAGTCGTCGACGAGCAAGGTCATCATCCGGACGGCGGCGAGCGCCCCGAGCACGAAGCGCGCGGGCAGCCGGAGCACCTGCGCGAGCCCGTCGGCCAGGTCGGTCGGGTCGACCCGCACGAAGAGCGCGATGGCTGGCACCCCCACCGCGAGGACCCGGAGCGCGGTCGCCAACGCGAGCGTGAGCGACCCGTCGGTGACGTGCGCGAACCCGAGGTCGAACCACTCCCGACCCGAGGGCCTGCCGTACAGCGCGATGCTCACCGCCGTCAGCGGCACCGCGACGAGCACCGGTGCGAGTCGGAGCAGCAGGGTCCGGACCGGCAGGCGCAGGAGCGGCAGGAGTGCGAGTTCGAGTGCCAGGGCGACGGCGGCGGAGACGACGTCGAGGCTGAGCACCAGGCAGACGCCGAGGGCGAGCACACCGATCAGCGAGGCGACCGGCTGCACGCCCGGGATGCCGGTCGAGCGGGCCGGCAGCGGTCGTCGCACGAGGTTCGTCGCGTCGGTTCCGTCGGCCGCGTCCGCCGCGTCCGCCGTGTCCGTCCGGTCGGCTGTGTGGTCGGCCGTGTCGGTCCGGTCTGGAGGCCCGGGGCGGTTTCCGACTGTCGGCCCGGTCTCCGGGATGGTCGCGTTCGACGGCCCCTGGTCGCTCCCGACGGACCGGGCGCCGTCCGGCCCGAGCACGACCTCGTCGGCGTCGAGTGCCCGGACGAGGTCGCGGTCGTGGGTGACCGCCACCACCGCGGTGCCGGCGTCAGCCAGGGCCCCGAGCCGACCGACGACGGCCTGCCACGTGGCACGGTCCTGCCCGGAGGTCGGCTCGTCGAGCACGACGACCGGCGGCCGAGCCGCGATGACCGAGGCGATCGCGAGTCGTCGTTGTTCGCCCCCGGACAGCGTGAAGGGGTTGGCGTCGGCCAGGCGTGCGAGCCCGAACTCGTCGAGCAGCGCGGTGGCTCGTTCGGCGGCGTCCGGCGCATCGAGTGCGCGGGGTCCGGCCTCGATCTCCTCGCGGACGGAGCGGGCGACGAACTGGTGCTCGGGGTCCTGGAACACCGTGCCGATCCGGGCGGCGAGTTCCCGGCTCGTCCAGGCGTGGGGCGCTGTGCCGATGCCGTCGGCGAGGGCGTCCGTGGCGCGGAGCTCACCGGCGGCCGGTGGGAGCAAGCCCGCGAGGGTCAGCCCGAGCGTCGACTTGCCGACGCCGTTCGGTCCGGTGACGGCGAGGACCTGCCCGGCCCGGAGCTCCAGGTCGATGCCGTTCCCGACCGGTTGCTTCCCCCGTGCCGTGCCGAGCCCCCGGGCGTCGAGCAGTACCGCAGCCGCCGCCGCGTCGTCACGCTCCCCCGCGCCGACCCCCTCGCCGAGCTCCCCATCGCCGAGCGGGCGGAATGCCGCGGTCGCCCCACCGGACGCCCAGGGCATTTCGCCCGCTCGTCCCGCCGACGTCATCTCCCGCGCTCCCTCGCCGGGTTCCCCCTCGCCGAGCGGGCGGAATGCCGCGGTCGCCCCGCCGGACGCCCCGGGCATTTCGCCCGCTCGTCCGCGCGCACGCCGCAGCCGCCGGGCAGAACCGCGCGCCGGCTCGACACCGGGCACCCAGACCCCGGCCGCCGTGAGCGCCTCGCCGTGGTCCGCCAGCACCCGGGCCGGCGGACCGTCCGCGACCACGCCGCCGCCCGGTTCGAGCAGCACGAGCCGATCGACCAGGTCCAGCCAGGTGCCGATCCGGTGCTCCACCACGAGCAGCGTTGCCCCGGTCTCGTCGAGCAGTGCCCGGACGGCGTCGTGCACCTGCGCCACGCCGTCCGGGTCGAGGTTCGCGCAGGGTTCGTCGAGCACGAGCGCACCCGGCCGCATCGCGAGCACGCCCGCGAGCGCCAACCGCTGCCGCTGCCCACCGGACAGCTGCGCGGTGGAGCGGTCGAGCGGCAGGTCGAGCCCGACGACGTCGAGCGCCGTCCGCACCCGGTCCCAGGTCTCGTCACGAGGGACGCCGGCGTTCTCGCAGCCGAAGGCCACGTCGTCGCCGACCCGGGACATCACCGTGTGCGCCTCGGGGTCCTGCATGACGAGACCGACACGCCCGCGGACCGCGCGGGGGTCGGCCTCGTCGACCAGGAGTGTCCCCTGCACCGAAGCAGCGGTGTCGTCGGTGGCGTCGGGCTCGTCGGGCAGCACGCCGGCGACCGCTCGCAGGAGCGTCGACTTGCCGGCACCGGACGGCCCGACGACGGCGACCCGCTCCCCCGGCTCGACGGTCAGGTCGACGTCACGGACGGCCCAGGCGTCGCGCTCCGGGTACCGCCAGCCCCAGCCACGGAACGCGATGCGCGCCCCGCGGACGCCGGCACCTGCGCCGGCGTCGCCGCCGGTGGAAGGGGACGCCGCCGACGGAGCGGGCACGGTCACACCAGGGCGCGGGGCTCGCGACGGCTGTGCTCGCGGCCGGCCGCGAAGGACGACAGCACCCCGGTACGGGCGAGTGCCCGGACGATGAGCCACGAGCCCGCCCCCGCGATCACGGCACCGGAGATGACCGCACAGATCACGTAGACGACCTTGAAGGCGACGTCGAGCCCCGGGTACCAGAGGACGGTGTCGTTGATGCCGAGCGCGAGTCCGGCTGCGGCACCGGCGAGCACGACGACCGGCAGGCGGTAGACGCGGTACAGGAACAGCGCGAGGACGATCTCCGCGCCGAGACCCTGGACGAGCCCCGCCTCGAGCGTGAGCCATCCCCACTGGGTGCCGAACAACGCCTCGACCGAGGCGGCGACCATCTCGCCGTAGAGCGCGGCGCCGGGCTTGCGGACGACGATCGCGACGATCGGGCCGGCGAGCAGCCAGACCCCGCCGAACAGGGCCTTCGTGCCGGGGAGCACGAGGTCCATGACGGCGCTGATGGGTTCGTAGCCGAACTCCCAGAGCCGGAAGACGACTCCGAGGGCCACCGCGAGGACACTCGCGACGACGATGTCGACGACCCGCCACCGCAGCGATCGCCGCGGAGCGGTGGTGACGGTTGTGGACGTGCCTGAAGGCATGCTGCTGACTCCTCCCTGCGCCGGCATGATCCGGATCAGGTTCGACGGTCGGAGCGCCGATCGCTCCCTCTCAGCCCGGCGGTCCCGGACTCCCGTGTGTGTGCCAGCAGTCTAGACGCGGTCGCGACCGCGTGACGGACGGGAGGCCCGTGGCGGCGTCGCCACGGGCCTCCCGTCCGTCAGATGGTCACTTCTTGAGCGCGCGCACCAGCTTGCGGAGGACACGCCCGGCCACCCACACGAAGGGGATGCCCACGACGATCAGCGACATCGGGTTCGGCTCGAACACGAGGTCCTTGCCCGGACGGCGCACGTAGGCGCCGACGGGGGCCGACAGGCCGCCGCCACCGCCGCCACCGTTCTCGTCGTCCCCGCCGCCACCGAAGCCGAACCAGCTGACGGACACGGGGATGAGGGTCTGGTCGCCGACCTCGACGGGTTCTCCGTAGTTCGTGGAGACCCCGAGCGGGCGGACCTGGTCTGCGATCTTCGAGACGATGTTGGCCATGCGCGCGACGCTACTCGTCCGTTCCTCCACAGGCCGCGGGGCGCATCACGCATCCACAGCTGGGGCTTGTCTGCGGACGCGGACGAGCGCCGCCGATATGTTGGCCGCACCCACACCTGGAGGACCGTTTGCACACCTGGCCCGGAAACCCGTACCCGCTCGGGGCGACCTACGACGGGAGCGGCACGAACTTCGCGCTGTTCTCCGAGGTCGCCGAGCGCGTCGAACTCTGTCTGTTCGATTCCGACGGCAACGAAGAATGCGTCCGCCTGCTCGAGGTGGACGCCTACGTCTGGCACGCGTACCTCCCCAACATCGGCCCCGGGCAGGAGTACGGCTTCCGCGTGCACGGCCCGTACGACCCGGACTCCGGCGCGCGCTGCAACCCGTCGAAGCTCCTGCTCGACCCGTACGCCAAGGCGACGAGCGGCGAGATCGACTGGGACCAGTCGCTCTTCTCGTACACGTTCGGCGACCCGGACTCGACCAACGACGAGGACTCCGCGTCGCACATGATGAAGGGCGTCGTGATCAACCCCTTCTTCGACTGGCAGGGTGATCGCCCGCCGCGCACGCCGTACGGCGAGACCGTCATCTACGAAGCGCACGTCAAGGGGCTCACGGAGACCCACCCGGATGTGCCGGAAGAGCAGCGCGGCACCTACGCCGGCGTCGCCCACCCCGCGGTCATCGAACACCTGCAGCGCCTCGGCATCACCACGCTCGAGCTCATGCCGGTGCACCAGTTCGTGAACGACTCGACCCTGCAGGACAAGGGGCTGTCGAACTACTGGGGCTACAACACCATCGGTTTCTTCGCGCCGCACTCGGCGTACTCGTCGTCGGGCGACCAGGGCCAGCAGGTCCAGGAGTTCAAGACGATGGTGCGCGAGCTGCACCGCGCCGGCATCGAGGTCGTCCTCGACGTCGTCTACAACCACACCGCCGAGGGCAACCACCTCGGCCCGACGCTGTCGTTCCGCGGCATCGACAACGCGGCCTACTACCGCCTGGTCGATGACGACAAGAAGTTCTACATGGACTACACGGGCACGGGGAACTCGCTCAACGTCGGGCACCCGCACTCGCTGCAGCTCATCCTCGACTCGCTCCGCTACTGGGTGACCGAGATGCACGTCGACGGGTTCCGCTTCGACCTCGCGTCGGCGCTGGCCCGTGAGTTCTACGAGGTCGACCGGCTGTCGGCCTTCTTCGAACTGGTGCAGCAGGACCCGATCGTGTCGCAGGTCAAGCTGATCGCCGAGCCGTGGGACGTCGGCCCCGGTGGCTACCAGGTCGGCAACTTCCCGCCCCAGTGGTCCGAGTGGAACGGCAAGTACCGCGACACCGTCCGTGACTTCTGGCGCGGTGAATCGTCGACGCTCGGCGAATTCGCCTCCCGGATCTCCGGCTCGGCCGACCTGTACGAGCACGACGGCCGCACGCCCAAGGCGAGCATCAACTTCATCACCGCGCACGACGGCTTCACGCTGTACGACCTGGTGGCCTACAACGAGAAGCACAACGAGGCCAACGGCGAGGACAACAACGACGGCGAGAGCCACAACCGGTCGTGGAACTCCGGCGCCGAGGGCCCGACCGACGACGAGTCCGTGAACGCCCTGCGGCTGCAGCGTCGCCGAAACTTCCTGGCGACCCTGCTCCTGAGCCAGGGTGTGCCGATGATCGCGCACGGCGACGAGCTCGGCCGGTCGCAGTCCGGCAACAACAACGTCTACGCGCAGGACTCCGAGCTCAGCTGGATCGACTGGGACAGCGCGGACGAAGACCTCATCCAGTTCACCGCCGACGTGGTGAAGCTGCGGCACGACCACCCCACGTTCCGCCGGACCCGGTACTTCAACGGCCGTCCCGTCCGTCGTGGCGAGGGCGAGCCGCTGCCCGACGTGGTCTGGCTGACCCCCTCGGGCGACGCCATGGACCCCGAGGACTGGGACTCCGGCTTCGGCAAGAGCGTCGGCATGTACCTGAACGGCGAGGGCATCCGCGGACGCGATGCCCGTGGTGAGCGCGTCACCGACGTCGGCTTCATCACGTACTTCAACGCCCACGACGACGTCGTGACGTTCACGCTCCCGCCCGAGGAGTACTCCCCCGGCTGGACCGTCCGGATCGACACCGCCGACCCCGGTGCCCGCGACGAGGTGCTCGACGCGGGTACCCCGCTCGACGTCCCCGCCCGGTCGATGATCGTGCTGCGTGCCGAGCCCGACCACGAGGTCACGAGCACCCCGGTCGACGCCGAGCAGGACGGCGCCCCCGAACCGGACGCCCCGCAGGACGCCGTCACCCCGGTGAACCCGGCCGGTTCCACCGCACCGAGCGGAACCGCCCGATGACCGCCGGAACGCCCGGCGCCGCGAACCGCGTCCCCGCGTCGACCTACCGGCTGCAGGTCTCGGCCGACTTCGACCTCGACGCTGCACGCGACCTGGTCGACTACGTGCACGACCTCGGCGCCGATTGGCTGTACCTGTCGCCGGTGCTGCAGGCCGAGTCCGGGTCGAACCACGGCTACGACGTGGTCGACCACACGCGGGTCGACACCGACCGTGGTGGCGACCAGGCGATGCGGGCGTTGGCCGAGGCCGCGCACGCCGTCGGCCTCGGGGTCATCGTCGACGTGGTGCCGAACCACGTGGGCGTCGCGACCCCCGAGTCGAACCCGTGGTGGTGGTCCCTGCTCGAACTCGGGCAGGGCTCCCCCGTGGCGTGGGCCTTCGACGTGGACTGGGAAGCCGGCGACGGCAAGCTCCGCGTCCCCGTGCTCGACGACCGGCTGCTCGAGGCGGTCACGCTCGACACGTCCGACGCCGAGCGTCCGGTGCTCCGCGTCGGCGAGACGGCCTACCCCACCGCACCCGGAACGGTGCACGACGGCGACACCGTCGAGACCGTCCACGACCGCCAGCACTACGCATTCGTGCACTGGAAGCGCGCCGACCACGACCTGAACTACCGCCGGTTCTTCGCGGTGAACACCCTCGCGGCGATCCGCGTCGAGGAGCCCGAGGTCTTCGCGGCCTCGCACGGGGTCATCGGCGGCTGGTTCCGCGACGGACTCGTCGACGGACTGCGCATCGACCACCCGGACGGGCTGTACGACCCGGCGGGCTACCTGCAGGACCTGGCGGACCTGACCGGTGGGGCGTACACCCTCGTCGAGAAGATCCTCGAGCCCGGCGAGCAGCTGCCGAGCTCGTGGCCGGTCGACGGCACCACCGGGTACGACGCCCTCGGGGTGCTCGACCGCGTGTTCGTCGACCCCGCCGGTGAACAGGCGCTGACCGCGGCGTCGGGCGCCGAACCGGCCGACTGGCAGCAGCTCACGCACGACACCAGACGGGGCATCGCCGACGGCATCCTCGGCAGCGAGGTCGAGCGGCTCGCACGCCTGCTCGCGCCGAGCGCCGCGACGGAGACGATCACGCACGAGCGGATCGTCGATGCGGTCGCCGAGATCGTGGCCTCGTTCGACGTGTACCGCACGTACCTGCCCGAGGGCGCCCACCACCTCATCACCGCACTCGAGCGTGCCGCCGAGGCCCGCCCGGACCTCGACGACGTCATCGACCGGATCGCACCGGCACTCGTCGACCCGACGAACGCCGCGGCGGTCCGACTGCAGCAGACCAGCGGCATGGTGATGGCGAAGGGCGTCGAGGACACGGCGTTCTACCGCACCTCGCGCCTGTCGTCCCTGAGCGAGGTCGGCGGCGACCCGAGCGTCTTCGCCGTCTCGGTGGCGGACTTCCACCGGGCCCAGCGCGAACGCCTCGGCAGCTGGCCGCACACCATGACGACGCTCACCACGCACGACACGAAGCGCAGCGAGGACACCCGCGCCCGCATCGCCGTGCTGGCCGAGCTCGGCGACGAGTGGGCCGCCACGCTCGGGCGTCTGCAGTCGCTCGTGCCGTTGCAGGACCGCGTGTTCGCCGACCTGCTCTGGCAGGCGATCGTCGGCGCCCGGCCCGCCAGCCGGGAGCGTCTGCACGCGTACGCCGAGAAGGCCTCCCGCGAAGCCGGAGACAGCACCACGTGGACCGAGCCCGACGAGGCGTTCGAGCAGCAGATGCACGCGATCGTCGACGCCGCGTTCGACAACCCGGACTTGGTCGCCGTGCTCGACGCCCTCGACGAGCAGATCGACGCCGCCGGGTGGTCGAACGGTCTCGCCCAGAAACTCGTCCAGCTCACCGCCCCGGGCGTCCCCGACGTCTACCAGGGCACCGAGTTCTGGGACCGCTCGCTCGTCGACCCCGACAACCGTCGTCCGGTCGACTACGCCGAGCGGCGCCACGTGCTCGCCGAGCTCGACGGCCCGGACGACGACGGCCCCGAGGACCTGCCGGCCATCGGGATCGACGGTGCCGCGAAGCTCCTGGTCACGACCCGTGCACTGCGCATCCGTCGGGACCACCCGGAGCTCTTCACCCGGTACCTGGAGCTCGAGGCCACCGGCAGCGCGGCTGACCACGTCATCGCGTTCGACCGCGGCGGTGCCGTGACGATCGCGACGCGTCTGCCGATCGGCCTCGACCGGGTCGGCGGCTGGGGCGACACGCTGGTGCACGCCGTCCCCGTCGAGCGCGTCGACCTGCTCACCGGCCGACACGTCCCCGCCGACCGCGGGATCCCGCTGGCCGACCTGCTCACCACCTACCCGGTCGCGCTCCTCGTGCCCGCCGACGCGGTCGGTGCAGCCGGCCACGCCGACGCGGTGACCGCCGTGACCGACGCGAGCGGTGCCTCCCGGCCCGCCGCCGACCGCACGACGGACGCCACCGAGACCGACGCGCAGGCCGAGATCGACATCCTGGAGGGTCACGCATGACCGCACCCGACCGTTACGCCGTCTGGGCACCCGAGCCGGACTGGGTCCGGCTCGTCGTCGACGGCGTCGAGTACCCGCTCACCAAGGGCGACGACGACTGGTGGTCCACCGACGCCGTGATGCCGGTCGTCGGCGCACGCTACGGGTTCCGCATCGGCGACGACGACGCGGTCCGACCGGACCCGCGCAGCCGGTACCAGCCCGAGGGCGTACACGGCCCGTCCGAGGTCGTCGATCCCGCACGGTTCGCGTGGACCGACGAGTCGTGGACCGGCCGTCCGGCCCGCGGTGCCGTGATCTACGAGATGCACATCGGCACCTACACGCCCGAGGGCACGCTCGACGCCGCCGCCCAGAAGCTGGACCACCTGGTCGAGCTCGGGGTCGAGTTCGTCGAGCTCCTCCCCGTCAACGCCGTCAACGGCGAGTGGAACTGGGGCTACGACGGGGTCGGCTGGTTCTCCGTGCACGCCCCGTACGGCGGCCCGGACGCCTACGACCGGTTCGTCGACACGGCGCACGCGCTGGGGCTCGGGGTCATCCAGGACGTCGTCCACAACCACCTCGGACCGAGCGGCAACTACCTGCCGCTGTACGGCCCGTACCTGCTGGCCGGGCTCGGCAACACCTGGGGTGACTCGGTGAACGTCGAGCACCCCGAGGTCCGCCGGTACGTGCTCGACAACGTGCGCATGTGGTTCCGCGACCACCACGTCGACGGGCTCCGGCTCGACGCCGTGCACGCGATCCGCGACACCACCCGCCCGCACGTGCTGGCCTCGATGGCCGACGAGACCGACGCCTACTCGTCCTTCGTCGGTCGTCCGCTGTCGCTCATCGCGGAGTCCGACCTCAACGACCCGGTGATGTTCCGGCCGCGCGAGGCCGCCGGGTACGGCCTCGCCGGGCAGTGGTCGGACGACTTTCACCACGCCGTGCATGTGGCGCTCACCGGCGAGACGAACGGCTACTACGCCGACTTCGCTCCGCTGTCGGCGCTGGCGAAGGTGCTCGAGGACGGCTTCTTCCACGACGGCACCTGGTCGTCGTTCCGCGGCAAGCGGCACGGCCGGCCGATCGACCGCGGGACCTCCCCCGTGACGGCCCTGGTCGTCGCGAACCAGAACCACGACCAGATCGGCAACCGCGCCGCCGGCGACCGGCTCGCGGCGACGCTCGACGACGAGGGGCTCGTGATCGCCGCGGCCCTGACGCTGCTCGGGCCGTTCACGCCGATGCTGTTCATGGGCGAGGAGTTCGCGGCCTCGACGCCGTGGCAGTTCTTCACCTCGCACCCGGAGCCCGAGCTCGGCAAGGCCACCGCAGAAGGGCGCATCGCCGAGTTCGCCGAGCACGGGTGGGACGAGTCAGCGGTGCCGGACCCGCAGGACCCGACGACGTTCACCAACTCCAAGCTCGACTGGGCCGACGTCAGCTCCGAGCGCGGTGCGGCGATCCTGCGGGCCTACCGGGTGCTCATCGCCCTACGGCGCACCGACCAGGCGTTCGTCGACCACCGCTACGAGGCGAACGCCGTCCGCTTCAGCGAGGACCGCCGCTGGCTGGTGCTCACCCGCGGGCTGCTCGGCCCCGATGTGGCTCCGGTGCACGTCGTGGTGAACTTCGCCGACGACGCAGCCGAGGTGCCGGTGCCCGACGCCGTGGGCGAGGAGCTCTACGGGTTCGGCGCGACCGAGGTCGATGCCGGCGTCGTCCGGTTCCGCGGCCGCGGCGTGGTCGTGCTGCGCTAGCCACCCGCGGGCTGCGCGAGCCACCCGCTGGCTGCACACACGAACGGCGACGAACCCCCTGGGTCCGTCGCCGTTCGTGCGTTCAGGCGTTCGCGTGTCCCCGGCGTCAGCCCGCGTGGTCGGCGACCGCGTGCGCGTTCTTCCGCACGGACGGCAGCTTGCGGTGGTCCTTCACCAGGGAGCGGGTCTCGCGGATCCGGCGGTCGATGCCCCACTTCGTCACGAGCGCCAGGCTCTCGCGCACGATGTTGCCGCTCATCTTCGAGACGCCGAACTCCCGCTCGGTGAACGTGATCGGGGTCTCCACGACCCGGAGACCCGCCTCGAGGGCACGCCAGCACAGGTCCACCTGGAAGCAGTACCCCTTCGACGCGACCCCGGCGAGGTCGATCCGCTCGAACGCCCGCGAGGTGAACACCCGGAACCCGCCGGTCGCGTCGCGCACCGCGATGCCCAGGGCGAGGCGGGTGTACAGGTTGCCACCGCGGGAGAGCAGGAGGCGGTACCAGGGCCAGTTCTCGACCTTGCCCCCCTTGATCCACCGGGAGCCGAGCACCAGGTCGTTCGAGTCGGCGAGCTCGAGCATCCAGGGCAGGTACTCGGGGTGGTGGGAGCCGTCGGCGTCCATCTCGACGAGCTTGGCGTAGCCGTGTTCCAGGCCCCACGCGAAGCCGGACAGGTACGCGCCGCCCAGGCCGTCCTTGACGGTGCGGTGCATGACGTGAACCCGACCGGTCTCGCGGGCGATGGCGTCCGCGATGTCGCCGGTGCCGTCGGGTGAGTTGTCGTCGACGACGAGCACGTGCACGGAGTCGTCGGTCGCGGCCAACGTGCGCTCGACGATCGGCCGGACGTTCTCGGCTTCGTCGTAGGTCGGGATGATGACCAGGGTCTCGCTCATGGTGCTCCTCGTGCTCGCAGTCGAATGTATCGCTGGCTTGGTGGGTCAATCCGACGAGAGGTCTGCGAACACGATCAGATTGTCCGTGTAGTGCCCGGTGGCGGTGTCGAACGTGCCGTCGCAGGTGATGAGTCGGAGTTGCGGGGTGGGGGTGGGGCCGTAGACGTCGCTCGTCGGGAACGCCGACTTGGCGGCGCGTTCGGAACGGTCGACGGTGAAGGTGCGGGTGGTGCCGTCGGACATCCGGACGTGGACCTCGTCGCCGGCGACCAGTTCGTCGAGCCGGAAGAACACCGCGGCGCTCGTCGGGCTGTCGACGTGACCGGCGATGACGGCGGGGCCGACCTCGCCGGGGACGATCCCGTCGCTGAACCAGCCCGCGCTGTCCCAGTCGACGGGCGGGTCGAGTTCTCCGGCAGCACCGCGGTGCAGGTCCTCGAGCGAGGACCGCACGCCGATGGCCGGGATCGACACGCTGACCGGGGTGGCCGTCGAGCGGGCCTCGGGTGCGGCCGGGTCCTGGAACCCGTCGGTGCCGGAGCCCGAGGACGAAGAAGAGGACGAGGACGACGACGACTGCGACGGAGACGACGAGGACTGCGGCGGGGACGACGACGCGCCACCGCCCACGGTCGACGCGACCGCCACCCCGGCCACGCCCCCGACCACCACGACGGCGGCGACCACGGCACCGATCACCACGCCTCGGCGCCGGACGGCCGAGACGCGCCCGGCGCTCCGACGGCCGCTCACGAGCCGCCTCCCACGTCGCTGGCGCATCCCCCGAGCACGTCGGAGGTCAGCATGGTCGAACCGATGGCCAACCAGGCGTCGCCGTAGTAGGTCGGTGTGGTCGCCGCGGTACGGTCGGCCCGCTCGAGGTCGGCGGCAGCCGCACGGGAGGAACCGGCGGCCTGCTCGGCCGCGGCCCGCGCGGTGTAGGCCAGCGCGTTCGTGTCCTGCGTCACCGGGGTGCCGCCGAGGTCGAGCTGCGAGGCGAGGCGCGTCGTCCGTCCGAGCGTGGGCGCGAGCGCCGCCGCGAGCTCCCGGTCGGGCGCCGAACACGCCTCGGCGTACCGGAGCGGCGTCCGCATCGCGTCGTACCCGTAGAGCACGCGCCCGTCGCCACCGACGGCCGGCATCGGGTCCACCGATCCGTCGGCGTGCACCTGGGACCAGTCGCTGGGCAGGTCGGTGGCGTCCAGCACGGCGGCCGTCACGGCGCGGGAACCCCGGTTCAGCGCGTTCCACCGGTCGTCCCCGGTGGCGTCCGCCAGCACCGAGAAGGCCGCGGGCGAGGCGTACGACGTGTTGTAGCTGTAGGGCTCCTGATCTGCCCACGGTCCGGGCAGCAGGATCGTGCCGAGGTCCGTCCGGGCCGTCTCGTGCTGGAGGATCGCCGCCGCGATGCGCTTGCCGGCGGCGGTGTACCGGTCGTCGTCCCAGGCCTTCCCCGCCAGCACGAGCGCCCGGGCTGCGTCGAGGTCGGCGTCGCTCGCGGACTGCTCGTCGGCGACGCCCTCGTCGGACGTCCACCGCCACGCCAGCAGGTCGTCACCGGTGAGCAGGTGGTCCTTCGTCCACTCCCAGATCGCGTCGAAGCGTGCACGGTCGTCGTTCGCGTAGGCGATGAGCAAGCCGTACGCCTGCCCCTCGCTGACGGTGTCACCGCCCTGGTCGGTGCGGACGACGCGACCGCCCTCGACGTAGCGGTCCAGGAACGCCGACCGCAGCTGCTGCGGTGAGCGCGCCCCGTCGGGCGCGGTGGTCGAGGTCGGGGTCGCCGTGCCGCGAGCGGCGGTCGTGGTGCTCGACGACCAGGGGCGGACGGCGACGATCGCGACGACGACGGCGACGAGCACCGCCGCCACTGCGACGACCGGTATCCAGGTCCTGCGGGTCATGCTGGCCTGCCTCTCCGGGGATGGTGGGGGGGGGTCGGAGGGGAGGCGCGGATCACGTGGGCCGTTCAGCGCACGTGATCCGCGCCTCCAGTCCGGGGCGTCAGCGGAACAGCGAACGGAGCATCGCGACGGCCGCGTGGACCGCCTCCGTCACCGGTCGGTCGGCGGCTGCGCCGCCACCGCCGGTCTGCACACCGCCGGACGGGGTCGCGGCGGTCGCCGCGGCGTCCGTCACGGGCACGACCGTCAGGTTGCCCTTGCTGTCGTCGAGGACGAACAGGGTCGAGACCGTGTTGCCGGCGAGGTCGACCTTGGCGGTGCCCCGCTGGCCGCTGCCGGAGACGTCGAGTGACCACTTGCCGGCGTCGACCGTTGCGTACTTGGTGGCGCTGCCGAAGGTGGCGTCCTCGGCGATGGGGGTGCCGTCGGAGGTCTGCACGTCGACGCGCTTCGCGGTGGTGGCGGCCTGGACGAGCCGGAGCTTCGCCTTGCCGTCGCCGGGCTGCTGCAGGTCGTCGGTGAACGCGGTCGTCTTCAGCCCGTCGTTCTTGCCGTAGGCGACGACGGTGCTGGCGTCGCCCTTCTGCACGGTGACGTCGGTGGAGATGACGGGGGTGGCACGCGGGGCATCGGCGGCGCGCATCGACAGGACGTAGGTGCCGACCGGCAGCTTCTTGTACGGGCTGACCTGGCCGTAGGTGACGTCGTCGAGTTCGAAGACGGTCTTTCCCCCGGCGAGGCTGGACAGTTCGACGTCGACGCCCTTCGTGTCCGGCGACAGGTGTCCGACGCGGAGCCAGCCCTGGTCGGCCGTCGCGGCGGAGGCGGTCTGCGGGGCGGCGAGCCCGACCGTCGCGGCGACGAGTGTGGCGGCGAGCGCTCCGACGACGACGGTGCGGCGGCGGTTCGTGGTGCGTGCGGTCATGATGGTGCTCCTTCGGGTCGAGGTGCGGTTGGCGTGCGGGTGTCGTGTCGAGGTGCGGGCCGTGCGGGTCGTGCGGGTCGTGCGGTTCGTGCGGGCCGTGCGTGCCCCCGGACGAGCGGGCGAAATACCGGGGTCCACGCCGGAGCCCTCCGGGCATTTCGCCCGCTCGGCCAGCGGGCGCTCCGCCCCGACGTGTTCGCAGAGAACGGTTCCGCGGCCGCCCCGGCGAGCGGGCGAAATGCCAGGGTCCACGCCGGAGCCCTCCGGGCATTTCGCCCGCTCGCGGAACGCCCGCTCGGAGATTGCCCGCTCGCGGGACGCCAGCTCGGCCAGCTCCCGCTCGGTCGAGCGATCGGGGGTCACGAGGCGCTCGTCGCGGTCGTCGTCGGGTCGGCCGGGGCGTACGTCACCGTGAGCCGTGCTCCCTCGCGCTCGACCGAGTTCGGCCGGAACGCCTGGGACATGGCGTCGAAGGTCCGGAGGACCCGGGCGGCCGAGGCGTCGTCGCTCGTGTGCAGGACGACGGTGCGGAACGGCTGGCCGGTCTCCCCGGTGCGCGGGGTGAACCGGTCGATCCGCACGTCCTGGTCGGCGAGCACCTGACCGAGCGCGATCATCGCCCGCGAGTCGACCTGTCCGGCGCGGAACTGCGACTTCGTGCCGTCGTCCGCACGCAGGGCCGGGTTCGAGGCGAGCTCGGTCCCCAGGGTCTTCCGGACGTCGGTGGCCCGGGTGATCGCGGTCTCGGCAGCACTGGCTCCCTCGGCGTGGATCCGGCGGACCTCGACCTGCTGGTCACCGGTGCCGAAGGTCGCGACGGCCGTGGAGTTCTCGATCGCCTGGCGCACGTCGGTGGACGAGTTGCCGCCCGTGCGCATGGAGTCCGTCGTGATGACGTAGTCCGAGTCCTTCCAGCCGTTCGGGGACTGCCGTTCCACCGCTCCGTCGGTGTCGAGCTTGTAGTACCAGACGACGTTGTTCCGGGCGAAGCCGTCGTCCACCAGGTCGACCCACATGGCGTCGTCGACCAGCAGACGCGAGGACTTCGGCACGTTGCCGCCCACCCACTGCTCGGCCTGCTGCATGGGCAGGTCGAGGTTGCCGAGCAGGAACCCGCGCAGCTGGGTCCCCCACAGCGGCACCGCGACGACGAGCGCCGCAGCCGTGACGACGGCCCAGGTGATGCCGAGGCCGCGCCGTGCCCTCGGGCCGAACCGGCTCCGGGTGTGGACCCGACCGGCGATCGTCAGGACGGCACGCTCGGCGGTGTACGCGACGAGGAGCGCCGCGAACGGGATGGGCATGATGACGTACGGCACCGGCAGGTACCCGTTCGGCCGGAACATCACCGCGAGCAGGAACACGAGCATCGCGGCGATCGGTCGGACCCGGCGCAGGAACAGCCCCACGACTGCGGCGACCGAGCCGAGCACGATGAACACCGGGTCGAGTGCCCACCACTGCGCGGCGGCCTCGTTCGCCAGGCTGCCCCCGTCGAACACCGATCCGGAAGCGGTCCGCGAACCGAGCTGGTAGGTGACGCCCTCCCACAGGCTGACCCGCCCGGCGCCCGGCACGAGTTCGCCCTTCACCGCGGCGAGCAGCAGGTACCCGCCGCCGATCAGCACGAGCACGGCCCCGGCGACGCTGAGCGTGTACCGGCGGGTGCTCTTGTCGGCGCGACGCACGGCCATCCAGATGAGGAACGGCAGCGCGAGCAGGTAGGTCTCCTTGGACAGCACGGCGATGCCGAGGCAGGCAGCGGCACCGGCGAACCCGGCGAGCTGCTGGCGACGGCTCAGCACGAGGACGAACGCGGCGAGCAGCCAGGGCGTCGCGACGTTGTCGATGTACACGGTGCGGTGGTACTGGAGCGCGAGCGGTGACAGCGCGAAGACGAGTCCGGCCGCGGCCGCGGTGATCCGTCCGGCACCGAGCCGCCGGGCCAGGACGAACAGCAGGATGCTCGAGACGGCGGAGAAGAACACCATGGCCTCGCGCCCGGCCTCCACCGCGAAGGGGTACCGCGCGAACGCCCCGGTCAGCCCGGTGTACCCGGCGATCTGGATCCATCCGAGCGGCGGGTGGTCGTACCAGTACGTGTAGTGGGTGAGCTCGCCGAGGTTCGTGATCGCCCACGCCTGGGCGGTGTACGTCCCCTCGTCGTCGATGCGCTGCGGTGTGCCCGACATGTTCCAGGCCTGGACGAGCACGGTCACCGCGACGACGGGCAGCAACCACGTCAGGCTGGCTGCGTGCCGGCGGAACCACGCCCCGATGCCGGTGCGGTGGGCGGTGGAGCCACCACGGATCGGGATGCCCGTGGTGTCGGTGATGCTGGCGGTCATCGGGTGCCTCCCGTGGTGGTGCCGGCGAACGCACGATCGGACGACGCTGCGCCCGCGGACGACGCTGCGCCCGCGGACGACGCTGCGCCCGATCCGTCCAGGTCCGAGGCGAAGCCGACCACCTGTCCGTTGCGGTGCTGGCCGGTGTGCTCGGTCTTCTCCCACCCGTTCTGGCCCTTGGCGTGCCGGACGACTGCCCGGACCGCCGCGGCGGCGAGGAACACCTGGTACGGCACCAGGCCGAGCACGAGTCGCACGTAGTCGCGGAGCCGGACCTTCTCGCCGTACAGGCGGCCGAACTCGTTCAGCCCGACGATCTCGACGGCCAGCAGCATCAGCGTCGGTGCGACCGGGATGAACGACACCAGGGCGATCGCCGTCGGCACCTTGACGAACAGGATCATCAGGACGCTCAGCGGGATGAGCAGCCCGGTGGCCGCCTGGATGAACGGCATCATGAGCATGTAGCGGGCGAAGAACCGCTGCCGGAAGGACGGCAGCTTCTTCCACTCCCCCTTGCCCAGCACCTGCAGGAAGCCCTGGTTCCACCGCGTGCGCTGCTTGAGCAGCGAGGCGAAGGTCGGCGGGGTCTCCTCGCGGGTGACGGCCTCGGGGCTGTAGGCGACGACGACCTTCGCACCGTCGGCGGAGAGCCGCACGCCGAGCTCGCAGTCCTCGGCGAGGCAGTGCGCGTCCCAGCCGTTCGACCACTCCAGGCGGGAGCGCGTCACGAAGACGGTGTTGCCCCCGAGCGGGATGAACTTGGACCCGGCGTGGAAGTGCAGGCGCGAGCGGAACCAGAAGTAGTACTCCAGGACGTTCCGGAGCGACCACCAGCTCGACGTGAAGTTCATCAGCTGGACGCCGCCCTGCACCACGTCGGCGTCGGTCTCCTGGAACCGCGAGTCGACGAGGGAGAGCAGCCGGGGGTAGACCTCGTCCTCGGCGTCGAACACCCCGACGATGTCGCCCGTCGCGTGCTGGAGCGCCAGGTTCATCGCCTTCGGCTTGTTCTTCGGCAGGGTGTCGTCCACCACGACCTTGATCAGGGAGGGGTGCCGAGCCGCCGCAGCACGCACGACGGCGTCGGTCTCCGGGTCGTCCTCCCCGACGATCGCGATGATCTCGAAGTCGGGGTGGTCCTGGATCGCGAGCATGTCGAGCGTCTGCCCCATCACGTCCTGCTCGTGCCGACCGGGCACCAGGAGCGTGAACCGGTGTGCCGCCGGCCGCGGGGTCTGGCTGAAGCTGGTGGACTTCAGCGCGTCCCGGGACCGCCAGGCGTGCAGCATCCACCAGAGGGTGGTCAACGCGATGATCGTGAGCAGCACGGAGAGGGCGATGAGGGTCGAGTAGCCGAGCCACTCGCCCAGCGACCAGGCGGCCTGTGGGAGCTGCCCCGAGCCTCCCGTCGGCACGTCCGTGGTCCCGCGGTTCGGGACGTCCCCGGTCGTGCCGGGGCGTTCGTCGGGCTGGAGCAGCGGCCCTGCGGCCGTCAGTAACACGGCTGAGATGGTCATTCGGGGAACCCCTTCGGACGTGTGTCGGTGGACCGGAAGACGAGGGCCTTGTACGCGGCGAACCGGAACGCGGTGCCGAGGACGAGGCCGACGCCGTTGCCGGCGACGTTGTCGGCGAGGGTGGACGTGAAGCCGAGGACGTAGTGCGAGACGAACAGGCAGGCAGCGGCGATGCCGAGGCCGACGAGGTTCGTGGCAGCGAAGAGCAACCCCTCTCGGACGGTCTCGCGGCGGCCGGTCTGGCGCTGGGAACGGAAGGTGATGAAGCGGTTGCCGAGCCACGCGACCGAGGTCGCCACGATGGCCGACACGATCTTCGCGGCGATGGGACCGTCCGACATGACGGTGGCGCGGAGCAGGTTGTAGACGCCCAGGTCGATGACGAAGCAGACGGCACCGATGGTGCCGAACGACGCGAGTTGCCTCGCGGTGGCGAGCAGGCGCGGGACCGTGCCAGGGCGCACGGTCCGCACCGCACCGGTGTCGGGTGACACCAGAACGGGGGTACGAGTTCGGGTCATGCCCCCGATTCGGGGGGCGTGGTTGGGTGGTTTGGGCGGGGTACGCGACTTGCCAGGCCTCTGCCAGATGCGCGACACATGCCGTTCATCTTGACGATCCGTCAGCTGCGGTGATCAGGGGCGCACGGACGACGGACGGGAGGCCCGGTGCCAGCTGGCACCGGGCCTCCCGTCCGTCGGTCGGTTGCGTCTACGCGGGGCGCGACGACGGGGACACGTTCTTGGACGCGTCCCGTTCCGGGATGTCGCCGAGTGCCTCGTCGATCGCCGCGAGGGCGTCCGCGTCGAGCTTGACCCCGGCGGCCTTCACGTTGTCGGTGACCTGCTGCGGACGCGAGGCACCGACGATGGCGCTCGCGACGTTCTCGTTCTGCAGGGTCCACGCGATCGCGAGCTGCGCGAGCGTGAGGCCGGCCTGGTCGGCGACGGGCTGCAGGCGCTGCACGGCTTCGAGGACCTCGTCGCGCATGAACCGCTTGATCATGTCCGCGCCGCCCTTCTCGTCCGTGGCACGCGAGCCCTCGGGCAGGGGCTGACCCGGCTTGTACTTGCCGGTCAGGACGCCCTGCGCGATGGGCGACCAGACGATCTGCGACAGGCCGAGCTGCTTCGACGCGGGGACGACCTCGCCCTCGATGACCCGCCACAGCATCGAGTACTGCGGCTGGTTCGAGATGAGCTGGAAGCCGAGTTCCTTGGCGAGTGCGGCACCGGCGCGGATCTGCTCGGCGGACCACTCGCTGACGCCGATGTAGAGCGCCTTGCCCTGGCGGACGACGTCGGCGAAGGCCTGCATCGTCTCTTCGAGCGGGGTCTCGTAGTCGTAGCGGTGTGCCTGGTAGAGGTCGACGTAGTCGGTCTGCAGTCGCTCGAGCGAGCCGTCGATCGACTCCATGATGTGCTTGCGGCTGAGGCCGACGTCGTTGTGCCCCTTCGGGCCGGTCGGCCAGTAGACCTTCGTGAAGACCTCGAGGGACTGGCGCCGCTCGCCCTTGAGCGCCTCGCCGAGGACGGTCTCGGCGGCGGTGTTGGCGTACGTGTCCGCGGTGTCGAACGTGGTGATGCCGGCGTCGAGCGCTGCCCGCACGCACTGGGTGGCGACGTCGTTCTCGACCTGCGAGCCGTGCGTCAGCCAGTTGCCGTAGGTGATCTCGGAGATCTTGAGTCCGGAGTTGCCCAGGTACCTGAATTCCATGGTCCCGACGCTACTGGAGTGAGCGCGCACGTGAGGGGTCCCGCGAGTGCCTGTCGGGGTGGGGTGGGGCGTGTG
>NZ_QKTE01000034.1:0-7811 GCF_003234735.1 Curtobacterium sp. MCLR17_040
CCCCCGATCCCCGCACGCACCCCAAGGAGAACCATGTCCACGATCACCCCCGCCCGCTGGCGCAACCGCGCCGGCTTCCTCGTCCTCGCAGCCGGCGTCGTCGTCGCCCTCGCCGGGTGCTCCGCGGGCGCTTCCGCCGACACGAGCGGCGCACCCGACGGCTCCGTCACCATCGGCGCCGCCTCGAACGGTGCGGCGAACAAGACGACCGTCGAGGTCACCGAGGACACGAAGCTGCACGACGCGCTCCCCGCCGCGGTCCGGAAGTCCGGCAAGCTCACGATCGGTGTGGGGGCCCTGCCCGCCGGGTTCCCGCCGCTCGCCTTCACCGGTGACGACCAGAAGACGATCACCGGTTCGGAGCCCGACCTCGGACGGCTCGTCGCGGCGAAGCTCGGGCTGCGCGCGGACGTGCAGAACGCCACGTGGGACAACCTGTTCGTCGGCATCGACAGCGGCAAGTACGACGCCGGCTTCTCGAACGTCACGGTCACCGAGGAGCGCAAGGAGAAGTACGACTTCGCCTCGTACCGGCAGGACAACCTGGCGTTCCAGGTGCTGGCGTCGAGCTCGCTGCGCTTCGACGGCGACCCGTCCGTGCTCGCCGGGAAGACGCTGTCCGTCAGCTCCGGCACGAACCAGGAGAACATCCTGCTCGAGTGGCAGAAGGAACTCCGGGCGAAGGGCGAGGACTTCACGATCAAGTACTACCCGGACGGCAACGCGATCAAGCTCGCGCTCGACTCGGGCAAGATCGACGCATACTTCGGCCCGAACCCGACGATCGCCTACCAGAACACGCAGAGCAAGGGCACGGCGAAGGCGACGAAGACGGCGGGCACGTACTCCGGCGCCGGCTCGTCCCTGCAGGGGCTCATCGCCGCGACGACGAAGCAGGGCAGCGGGATCGCGAAGCCCGTCGCGGCGGCGATCAACGAGCTGATCGAGGACGGCACCTACGCGAAGTGGCTCGCGGCCTACAACCTGTCGAACGAGGCCGTGAAGACGTCCGAGGTGAACCCCGAGGGCCTGCCGCTCGACAACAGCTGAGGTGTGCTGTGACACCCCCGTGGCCGTCGTGGTCGCGGGGGTGTCGTGCGTGCGGCGGTCGGGGGGAACTCCCCGCTCGACGATCGACAATCGACAATCGACAATCGACAATCGACGAGGGGAACGACTCGTGGATCGTCGGAACATGCACACGCACCCGATGCGTGCGCAACGAACGACGTCCCACCCGTCGAACGACAGGTGGGACGTCGGAACATGCACACGCATTGAGTTAGCGCGCAGCCAGAGCGGACTCCCCCTCGACGACAGGCGCCGCCCACTCCGCGGCGAGCAGCTCGTAGGAGCGCAAGCGGGCGTCGTGGTCGTGCGCGATCGTCGTGACGAGCAACTCGTCCGCGCCCGTGACCCGCCGGAGCGTCTCGAGCCGTTCCGCGACGTGTACCGGTTCGCCGACGAACCGGGTCGCGAGCCGGTCCGCCACCGACGCCTCGGCCTCAGCGGCGAGCCGCAGCTCCCGAGCCTGGTCCGGGGCGGGGTACTCGATCGCCCCGACGCCGGAGCGGATCGAGTGCACCCACTGGGCGTACCCGAGCCCGAGCTCGTCCGCCTCGGCCGCGGTCGGCGCCACGAGCACGTCGGCCGACACGATGACGTGCGGCGCGTCGAGCACGCCCGGGCGGAACGCGTCGCGGTAGGCCTGCACCGACGCCAGGACCGTGCCCGGCGACGTGTGGTAGTTCGCGCCGTAGGGCAGGCCGAGCGCGCCGGCGATCCGGGCACTCTCGCCGCCGGTGGAGCCGTGGATCCACAGCTCGACGGCGGCGCCCGCGGCCGGTGGGGCCTCGATCACCGCACCGTCCCGCGACCACGTGCCCGCGAACAGGCCGCGGATCAGGTCGAGTTCGCCCGTGAACCGGTCGACGTCGCCCGGCACCCGCCCGAGCAGTTCACCCTGCAGCGCGAACCTGCTGCCCGGCGCGATGCGGAACTCGAACGGCGCGGGGACGAGCAGGCCGTCGACGACCTGGTCGCTCCGCGGGGCGAGCGACGGCGGCTTCGGGGTGCCGGGTGCTGGTGCTCCTGAGCGGCCGAGCCCGAGGTCGATGCGCGGCCCGTACAGCGCGGCGAGCGTGCCGAAGGTCTCGGCGATCTGCAGCCCGCGGGTGTTGCCGACCAGGGTCGCGGCGCTGCCGACCCGGATGGTCGAGGTGGCTGCGGCGACTGCACCGATGACGACGGTCGGTGCGCTGCCGGCAACACCGGGGTTGAGGTGGTGCTCGGCGAGCCAGTAGCGGGCGTACCCGGCACGTTCCGCGGCGACGGCCAGGTCGACCGTGTTCGCCAGGGCCTGGGCCGGCGTCGACCCGGTGCTCACCGGGACGAGGTCGAGGACGGAGAGCGGGACGCGGCTCATGCGAGGACCCGCTGCCGGTCGAGGACCCGTCCGGGCAGGTCGAGCGTCTGGCGGAGCGTGGCGCCCTCGTCGTACGACTGCCGGTAGACGCCGCGCTCCTGCAGCAGCGGGACGACCCGGTCTACGAACTCGTCGAGCCCGTACGGGTTGGTGTGCGGCACGACGACGAAGCCGTCGGTGGCGCGCTCCTGCACGTACCGGTCGATCTCGGCGGCGATGTGAGCGGGCGTGCCGACGAAGCCGCCGCGGGTCGAGACCCGGATGGCCAGGTCACGGATCGACAGGTGTTCGGCCGCGGCGAGGTCGCGCCACGACTGCACCAGTGCGGGCACGTCGCGGGTGTGGCGCACGCGGCCACGGGTGATGTCGGCGCCCTCCAGGTCCGGCTCGATCGAGGGCAACGGCCCGTCGACGTCGTACGACGACAGGTCACGGTTCCACACCTGTTCGAGGAACGCGATCGCGGTCGCCGGGCTGACCTGTGCGCGGCGGATCGCCCGGGAACGTTCCTCGGCCTCGTCCGCCGTGTCGCCGAGCACGAACGTCGCGCCGGGCAGGATCAGCAACTCGTCCTTCGACCGCCCCACCCGCTCCAGGCGCTCGGTGACGTCGCCGTAGAAGCTCCGTGCGTCGTCGAACTCGGTGTGCAGCGAGAAGATGACCTCGGCGTTCGCGGCGGCGAGGTCGCGGCCCTCGTCGGAGTCACCGGCCTGCACGATCACCGGGTGCCGCTGAGGGCTGCGCGGCACCGGGAACGTGCCGGTCACGTCGAACTGCGGGCCGTGGTGGTCGACGTCGTGGATGCGGGAGCGGTCGGCGAACACGCCGGCGGCCAGGGTCCCGGCGGCGCCCGACCCGTTCGCCACGATCGCGTCCGACTCCCACGAGTCCCAGAGCTCGCGCGACAGCTCCACGAACTCGGCGGCTCGCGTGTACCGGTCGGCGTGGTCGAGGAATCCCCCACGGCGGAAGTTCGCACCGTGGAACGCGTCCGAGCTCGTCACGACGTTCCAGCCGGCGCGGCCGTCGGTCAGGTGGTCGAGCGTGGCGAGCTGCTTCGCGAGTTCGACGGGCTCGTTGAAGGTCGTCTGCAGCGTGCCGACGAGCCCGATGTGGTCGGTGACCCCGGCCAGCGCGGCGAGGATCGCGAGCGTGTTCGGACGTCCGACGACGTCGAGGTCGTGGATGCGTCCCTTCTGCTCGCGCAACCGCAGCCCCTCGGCGAGGAACAGGAAGTCGAAGAACCCCCGCTCGGCGTTCCGGGCGAAGTGCTCGAACGACGAGAACGCGATCTGGCTCTCGGCGCGGTCGTCGCTCCAGACGGTGGTGTTGTTGACGCCCGGGAAGTGGGCGGCGAGGTGGACCTGACGCTTGGCGCTCATGCTGAGACCCCCGAAGAGACGGAACCGACACCGGCACCGGTGACGGAAGGACGCGCGTACCGGCTGACCGCCGGGGCGATGCCGAGCCGCGTGCGCAGGTCGGCGGTGGGACGGGACGCCACGTCGGCGCGGAGCCCCGCGGTGACGAGGGCGGGGACGAGCTGCCGCGCGATGGCGGTGCTGTCGACCGGGATGCGCAGCGGACGGAGCCGGACGCCGGCGTACCCGAGGGCCCGCAGGTCCGCGATCCGTGCCACCAGGTCCGGCACCGTCGTCGCGAGGACGGACGTGTCCGACCCGGAGCCGACGGCGTACGGAGCGCCCGCTGCCGCGTCGAGCGCGGCCAGCTCGTCGGCGGCGGCTGCCGGTGACGACCCGATGAGCACCGCGAGGTCCGCGAGGACCGGACGACGAAGGTCGGACCCGGCCGCCTGCTCGGCGTCACGGACGAGGTCCAGCGCACCCCGATCCTCCAGGCCGTCGAATCCGGGCGTGACCAGCACGACGTCCGCAGCGTCCACCGCGAACGCTGCCGCGTCGGAGCGGTGCGCGAGCGCGAACACCGGCGGCCGCCCCTGCGGCGACCGCGGCACGATCGACGCGCCGTGCACCGACACGAACGAGCCGGAGAACGCCGCGTCGTGGATGCGGTCGCGGTCGATGAACCGGCCGGTCGTGACGTCGCGGATGATCGCGTCGTCGTCCCAGCTGTCCCAGAGGCGGGAGACGACCTCGGCGGCCTCGCGGGCCTCGTCGAACAACGTGGCCGCGTCGTCGCCGCCGGGGCGGCGGCCGAACAGCGCGGCCTCGCGGGTCGTCGGACTCACCTGGATCCGCCAACCGGCCCGCCCCAGCGAGACGTGGTCGAGGGTCTGGAGGCCCGTGGCGACGTGGAACGGTTCGGTGTGCGTGACCGAGACGGTCGGCACCAGACCGATCGCGCGGGTCGCGGGGGCGACCGCGCTCGCGACGAGGAGGGCATCGAGGCGGCCGACGACGGTCGACGTGTCGAGGTCGCCGTCGGGGCCGGTGGGGCCGGCGGTGAAGGAGTCCTCGAGGGTGACGGCGTCGACGCCGAGCCGGTCCTGCTCGACGACGACGTCGCGCCAGTGCCGGAGGCTCGTGAGGCGCTGTGCTGCCGGGCCGGCGGCGCGCCAGGCGGCGGGGTGCCAGCCGGCGCCCTGCAGCGCGGTGACGAGGGTGATGCGGTCGGGCACGGTCATGGGGCGACGCTAGGACGGTTCGGCCGAGCGGCGAAGCGGTGTTGCGGAACGTGACCGACGGTGTCGCCGTGTGACGCGCGGCGCACCGTGCGAGGATCGCCGGATGGTCTCGTCGTTCCTGACCCACGCTGAAGTGGTGGTCGAACCCGCGGTCCCGATCGAGTCGTGGGGGCTGTCGCCCGAGGGTCGTGTCCGGGCCGCCGCCGCACACCGGCTCGCGTGGACGCCGGGCTCCCGGCGGATCGTCTCGAGCACCGAGCGCAAGGCCGTCGAGACCGCCGACCTGCTCGCCAGCGCCGTCGGACTGCCGGTCGAGCACGACCCGCTGCTGGGCGAGATCGACCGGAGCGCGACCGGCTACCTGCCGCCGTCCGAGTTCGAGGCCGTCGTCGACTCGTTCTTCGCCTTGCCCGAGCAGTCGGTCCGCGGCTGGGAGCGGGCGATCGACGCCCAGGAGCGCATCGTCGCGGCCGTCCGCCGGCACTGCGCTACCGGCGACGTCACGATCGTGTCGCACGGCGCGGTCGGCGCGCTGCTCCTGGCCCACCTGCGCGGCGTCCCGATCACGCGCGCCCTCGACCAGCCCGGCATGGGCAGCGTCTTCCACTTCGACGCGCCCGCCTGGCGGGCGACCAGCGGCTGGAGACGCGTCCCAGCGACCTGACGGGAGGCGCGGGGCGGGGCCGCCACGGGCCTCCCGTCCGCCGCCTGCGCGGCCCGACCGCCCCGCTCGTCAGACCACGCGCGTCGCGCCCGTCACGGGGCCGGGGGCGGCGTCCTCGTCGTCGGCGTCGTGCAGGGTCCGCTCGGCCTGCCCGAGCAGGTGGTGCACGGCGAGGCCGATCGAGCGGGCACCGACGACCGCGACGAGCACGCTGAGCAGCGCCAGCAACGCGGTGGTGGGGATCCAGGCGGACGGCAGCGCGAGTGCCCGGAACCACTCCACCGCGGCGGTGGCGACCGCGGCAGCCGGGAACACGAACGACCAGAACCCGAGCGAGAACGCCAGGCGGACGTACCGCGGCAGCAGGGCCAGCTGCACGAGGACCATCAGGACGCCGAGGCCCGCGATGGCCTGCACGGGCAGGGTCACAGCACCGTCGGTGAGGGCGAACACCGACAGGGTGGCGACCGCCGGCGGCGCGACCAGGATCGCCATCGTCGGCACGAGCGGCCCCGGCAGCGCCGGTCGGAACGCCAGCCGGATGAGCAGCAGGCCGGTCATGACGCCCCAGAAGAACACGCCGACGCCGAGGGCCGGCCAGGACAGCCAGCCGACGCCGACCTCGTGCGTGGCGACCGAGGCGACCAGGGCCGCGGCGACGGTCGGCAGCAGGTAGCCGCCGTGCACGGACTCCAGGGCGAGCCGGCCCTCGAACCAGGTGCTCAGCAGCCAGGCGGCGAACCCGGCCGCGGTGGCCACGGCGGCGAGCACCACGACCTGCCCGGCGACGGGGGCGAACCGCGCGAGGTCGACGCCGAGCAGCATCGCGGTCGCGGGGACGAGCGCGGCGATCGGCCCCTGCGCCGGGTGGCGGAGCTGGTCGACGAGCCGTTCGCTGACGCGTGCGCCCCGGACGGCGTGCGCACCGAGCAGCCACACCCACGCGACGGCGGCGATCGCCCAGAACACCTGCGGCACCACAGTGGACAGGTGCAGCACGGGGGCGGCGTACGACCACGTCTCGGCGAAGCCGGCGAGGCCGAACGGGACGGCGAGGGTGTTGAGCGGGATGCGGGAGGTGGGTCGTGGCATGGCTCCCCCATTCTCGTGGACGGGTCGGCTGCGCCGGTGCGCGGCTGGGGCCGTGCGCGCCCGCGGGCCGTGCGTGCTCGGCGGGGCGTGCGTGCTCCGCGGTCAGGCTGCGGGCAGCTGCTCGCCCGCCTCGATCGCCACGTCGAGCCGGTTCTCGGCGGGCGGCAGCGGGCAGGTCGCGTGCGGTGTGTACGCGCACGGCAGGTTCGTCGCGCGGTTGAAGTCGATGCGGGTGGCACCGTCGGCATCCGGTGCAGCGATGTCGAGACTGCGGTTCGCCGCGTACGTCGTGACCCCGCTCGTGCGGTCGGTGAACAGCACGTGCAGGCCGCCGGCGTGCCCGTTGAACGCCAGGAGCGACCGCGGCCCGTCGAGGTCGAACGTCAGGACGCCGGGGGCCTCGTACACGTGCAGCAGGCCGTCGACGACGCTGCCGACGGTGACCTCGCGCGGGGTGTCGAACGGTTCGAAGTGCGCGTCCACGACGAAGCGCTCAACGGGGGCGTACGCCGGGGTGCCCTGGTAGCCGACGCGGGTCGGGTTCGACGGGTGCCGCGGGCGCAGCAGGTCACTGCCGCCGCGCCGGGCGACCTCGATCACCACGGTCTCGTCGCCGTCGCGCCACACCACGTTCGTGCTCGAGCGCTCCGGCAGCGGGCCGAACCGGTGCGTCCCGGTGACCGGCTGTCCGTCGACCTCGACGGTCTCGTCGTCGGCCAGTGCGACCACCGGGCCGTCCTCGTCCGTCGACCAGCTGCCCGGGGCGTCCTCGAACCGTTCCGGCGTCGCGGTGAGCCAGCGGATGCTCGTGATCGCGAGGAAGCCGTGTTCGCTCGCCCGGGCCTGCTCGTGGTCGTCGTGCCAGGCGGTCCATGCTTCCGCGAAGGTCGGTGCGGCCGGGGGCGTCGGGTTCGTCGTGGTGGTGTCGCTCGTCGGGGTCGTCGTGCTCATGGGTCGACCGTACGACTCGTGGCCCGGCGGCGCGACGATCGTGTCGCCGTGCGTCGGCGGGCCACGAGTCGTAC
>NZ_QKTE01000035.1:0-5457 GCF_003234735.1 Curtobacterium sp. MCLR17_040
GGTCATGAAGCAATTCCTTTTGGATTGAAGATTGTCAGTAGACAGTCAACAGTCAGAATCAACTCGGTCTGATGCCTTCGGGTGTTGGGTCTGTATTTTTTTACGGAGAGTTTGATCCTGGCTCAGGACGAACGCTGGCGGCGTGCTTAACACATGCAAGTCGAACGATGATGCCCAGCTTGCTGGGTGGATTAGTGGCGAACGGGTGAGTAACACGTGAGTAACCTGCCCCTGACTCTGGGATAAGCGTTGGAAACGACGTCTAATACTGGATATGATCACTGGCCGCATGGTCTGGTGGTGGAAAGATTTTTTGGTTGGGGATGGACTCGCGGCCTATCAGCTTGTTGGTGAGGTAATGGCTCACCAAGGCGACGACGGGTAGCCGGCCTGAGAGGGTGACCGGCCACACTGGGACTGAGACACGGCCCAGACTCCTACGGGAGGCAGCAGTGGGGAATATTGCACAATGGGCGAAAGCCTGATGCAGCAACGCCGCGTGAGGGATGACGGCCTTCGGGTTGTAAACCTCTTTTAGTAGGGAAGAAGCGAAAGTGACGGTACCTGCAGAAAAAGCACCGGCTAACTACGTGCCAGCAGCCGCGGTAATACGTAGGGTGCAAGCGTTGTCCGGAATTATTGGGCGTAAAGAGCTCGTAGGCGGTTTGTCGCGTCTGCTGTGAAATCCCGAGGCTCAACCTCGGGCTTGCAGTGGGTACGGGCAGACTAGAGTGCGGTAGGGGAGATTGGAATTCCTGGTGTAGCGGTGGAATGCGCAGATATCAGGAGGAACACCGATGGCGAAGGCAGATCTCTGGGCCGTAACTGACGCTGAGGAGCGAAAGCATGGGGAGCGAACAGGATTAGATACCCTGGTAGTCCATGCCGTAAACGTTGGGCGCTAGATGTAGGGACCTTTCCACGGTTTCTGTGTCGTAGCTAACGCATTAAGCGCCCCGCCTGGGGAGTACGGCCGCAAGGCTAAAACTCAAAGGAATTGACGGGGGCCCGCACAAGCGGCGGAGCATGCGGATTAATTCGATGCAACGCGAAGAACCTTACCAAGGCTTGACATACACCGGAAACGGCCAGAGATGGTCGCCCCCTTGTGGTCGGTGTACAGGTGGTGCATGGTTGTCGTCAGCTCGTGTCGTGAGATGTTGGGTTAAGTCCCGCAACGAGCGCAACCCTCGTTCTATGTTGCCAGCGGGTTATGCCGGGGACTCATAGGAGACTGCCGGGGTCAACTCGGAGGAAGGTGGGGATGACGTCAAATCATCATGCCCCTTATGTCTTGGGCTTCACGCATGCTACAATGGCCGGTACAAAGGGCTGCGATACCGTAAGGTGGAGCGAATCCCAAAAAGCCGGTCTCAGTTCGGATTGAGGTCTGCAACTCGACCTCATGAAGTCGGAGTCGCTAGTAATCGCAGATCAGCAACGCTGCGGTGAATACGTTCCCGGGCCTTGTACACACCGCCCGTCAAGTCATGAAAGTCGGTAACACCCGAAGCCGGTGGCCTAACCCTTGTGGAAGGAGCCGTCGAAGGTGGGATCGGTGATTAGGACTAAGTCGTAACAAGGTAGCCGTACCGGAAGGTGCGGCTGGATCACCTCCTTTCTAAGGAGCATCTGGTCAGTGCTGGTCGCCCATCATGGGTGGTTGGTTGCTGGTCCAGGCGCCTGTTTCGGACCGAACGTGTCCGACGGGTAGCTCATGGGTGGAACATTGACAGTGCAGTTGGGAGTGATGCTTCCGACCTCAGTACGCTCTGCTTGCAGGGTTGGGACGGGTCGGGGTGGAGCTGCTGACTGGTGCACGTTGTTGGGTCCTGAGGGACCAGGCTTCCTGCTGTCACGTGAGTGGTGGTGGGGGTTGGGCCTACGGGTCCTTCGTCGGGCCAGGGTGAACCTACCGTTGTGGTGGGGGAGTGCTGGTGCCGATCGTATGTTGAGAACTACACAGTGGACGCGAGCATCTTTGATTCGCGTCATCCATGACCGGCCCTCGGGCTGCTGATTGGTGACGTTGGATCGCAATTTTAATCTTTGTGGTCAAGTTTCTAAGAGCAAACGGTGGATGCCTTGGCATCTGGAGCCGATGAAGGACGTAGAAATCTGCGATAAGCCTCGGGGAGCTGATAATCGAGCCTCGATCCGAGGATTTCCGAATGGGGAAACCCCGCCAGGCGCTTTGCGACCTGGTGACTCCCGCCTGAATATATAGGGCGGGTAGAGGGAACGTGGGGAAGTGAAACATCTCAGTACCCACAGGAAGAGAAAACAACATGTGATTCCGTGAGTAGTGGCGAGCGAAAGCGGATGAGGCTAAACCGATCATGTGTGATAGCCGGCGGGCGTTGCATGGTCGGGGTTGTGGGACACGTCACTCAGTTCTGCCGGACTGGGACGGTTACAGCGCATCATAGTCGAACCGGTTTGAAAGCCGGGCCGTAGTGGGTGCCAGCCCCGTAGACGAAATGGTGTTATGGCCGGATGTGTATCCCAAGTAGCACGGGGCCCGAGAAATCCCGTGTGAATCTGTCAGGACCACCTGATAAGCCTAAATACTCCCAGATGACCGATAGCGGACAAGTACCGTGAGGGAAAGGTGAAAAGTACCCCGGGAGGGGAGTGAAATAGTACCTGAAACCGTTTGCTTACAAACCGTCGGAGCCTCCTTAGTAGGGGTGACGGCGTGCCTTTTGAAGAATGAGCCTGCGAGTTAGTGATATGTGGCGAGGTTAACCCGTGAGGGGCAGCCGTAGCGAAAGCGAGTCTGAATAGGGCGTTTGAGTCGCATGTTCTAGACCCGAAGCGAAGTGATCTATCCATGGCCAGGTTGAAGCGACGGTAAGACGTCGTGGAGGACCGAACCCACTTCAGTTGAAAATGGAGGGGATGAGCTGTGGATAGGGGTGAAAGGCCAATCAAACTTCGTGATAGCTGGTTCTCTCCGAAATGCATTTAGGTGCAGCGTTGCGTGTTTCTCGCCGGAGGTAGAGCTACTGGATGGCCGATGGGCCTCAACAGGTTACTGACGTCAGCCAAACTCCGAATGCCGGTGAGTGAGAGCGCAGCAGTGAGACGGTGGGGGATAAGCTTCATCGTCGAGAGGGAAACAACCCAGACTACCAACTAAGGTCCCTAAGCGTGTGCTAAGTGGGAAAGGATGTGGAGTTGCACAGACAACCAGGAGGTTGGCTTAGAAGCAGCCACCCTTGAAAGAGTGCGTAATAGCTCACTGGTCAAGTGATTCCGCGCCGACAATGTAACGGGGCTCAAGCACACCACCGAAGTTGTAGATTTCGCACTATAGACAAGCCTTCGTGGTTCAGTCGTGCGGAGTGGTAGGAGAGCGTCGTGTGGCGAGTGAAGCGGCGGAGTGATCCAGCCGTGGACGCTACACGAGTGAGAATGCAGGCATGAGTAGCGAAAGACGGGTGAGAAACCCGTCCTCCGAAAGACCAAGGGTTCCAGGGCCAGGTTAATCCGCCCTGGGTAAGTCGGGACCTAAGGCGAGGCCGACAGGCGTAGTCGATGGACAACGGGTTGATATTCCCGTACCGGCGAACAACCGCCCAAGCTAATCCAGTGGTGCTAAGAGTCCTAACCCGGTACAACCGGATCCCTTCGGGGTGATGGTGGCCGGTCTAACGCTCGACCCCATGCTGGTGCGGTTAGCGTATGAACAGGTGTGACGCAGGAAGGTAGCTGAGCCAGGCGATGGTATCCGTAAGGTGAACCTGGTGTAAGGATGTAGGGCTGACGATAGGCAAATCCGTCGTCTGTGTGCCTGAGATCCGACGCGTACCCGTAAGGGGAAATCAGTGATCCTATGCTGCCGAGAAAAGCATCGACGCGAGGTTGCAGCCGCCCGTACCCGAAACCGACTCAGGTGGTCAGGTAGAGAATACCAAGGAGATCGAGAGAATCGTGGTTAAGGAACTCGGCAAAATGCCCCCGTAACTTCGGGAGAAGGGGGGCCGGACACGTGACCGGATTTACTCCGTGAGCGTTGAAGGCCGCAGAGACCAGTGGGAAGCGACTGTTTACTAAAAACACAGGTCCGTGCGAAGTCGCAAGACGATGTATACGGACTGACGCCTGCCCGGTGCTGGAAGGTTAAGAGGAAGGGTTAGCCTTTGGGCGAAGCTCTGAATTTAAGCCCCAGTAAACGGCGGTGGTAACTATAACCATCCTAAGGTAGCGAAATTCCTTGTCGGGTAAGTTCCGACCTGCACGAATGGCGTAACGACTTCCCAGCTGTCTCAACCGCGAACTCGGCGAAATTGCACTACGAGTAAAGATGCTCGTTACGCGCAGCAGGACGGAAAGACCCCGTGACCTTTACTACAGTTTGGTATTGGTGTTCGGAGTGGCTTGTGTAGGATAGGTGGGAGACTGTGAAGCGGGCACGCTAGTGTTCGTGGAGTCATTGTTGAAATACCACTCTGGTCACTTTGGATGTCTAACGTAGGACCCTGATCGGGTTCATGGACAGTGCCTGATGGGTAGTTTAACTGGGGCGGTTGCCTCCCAAAGAGTAACGGAGGCGCCCAAAGGTTCCCTCAACCTGGTTGGCAATCAGGTGGCGAGTGTAAGTGCACAAGGGAGCTTGACTGTGAGACTGACAGGTCGAGCAGGGACGAAAGTCGGGACTAGTGATCCGGCAGTGGCTTGTGGAAGCGCTGTCGCTCAACGGATAAAAGGTACCTCGGGGATAACAGGCTGATCTTGCCCAAGAGTCCATATCGACGGCATGGTTTGGCACCTCGATGTCGGCTCGTCGCATCCTGGGGCTGGAGTAGGTCCCAAGGGTTGGGCTGTTCGCCCATTAAAGCGGTACGCGAGCTGGGTTTAGAACGTCGTGAGACAGTTCGGTCCCTATCCGCTGCGCGCGTTGGAAATTTGAGAAGATCTATCCCTAGTACGAGAGGACCGGGATGGACGAACCTCTGGTGTGTCAGTTGTTCTGCCAAGGGCACCGCTGATTAGCTACGTTCGGACCGGATAACCGCTGAAAGCATCTAAGCGGGAAGCCGTCTTCGAGATGAGATTTCCATGCACCTTGAGTGTGAGAGGCTCCCAGCAGACTACTGGGTTGATAGGCCGGATGTGGAAGCGGGGACTAACGACCCGTGGAGCTGACCGGTACTAATAAGCCGAAGACTTGATAACACACTGATTTCCGTGCACTTGTTGCACGGGCTCGCGTCCACTTTGTGGTTCCCGACAGACGATCGGGAATCGAAACTGAATACACCGCTCTGCCCTCTTCACGGAGGGCAGCAGTCGGAACAGCTTTGAGACCAGATCATGGTCGAAGGTGTTCCGGTGGTCATAGCGAGAGGGAAACGCCCGGTCACATTCCGAACCCGGAAGCTAAGCCTCTCAGCGCCGATGGTACTGCAAGGGGGACCTTGTGGGAGAGTAGGACGCCGCCGGACTTAACGT
>NZ_QKTE01000036.1:0-5359 GCF_003234735.1 Curtobacterium sp. MCLR17_040
GTGTATAAGAGACAGCACCCGGCCCCCGCGACCCCGGCGACGCCTGGGCGGTGGGCCCCGACGGCACCAAGGCGTGGGGACGCTTCGGCGCCGCCGGCCTGCTCGTCGACGACGGCGCCGGCCGCGTGCTCCTGCAGCACCGCGTCGAGTGGAGCCACCACGGCGGCACCTGGGGCATCCCCGGCGGCGCACGGCACCAGGGCGAAGCAGCGGTGACCGCCGCCCTCCGCGAATCCGCCGAAGAGGCCGGTGTCCCCGACGACGCGATCGCCCTGCGCCACACGGCGCTGCTCGACCTGGGCTTCTGGACCTACACGACCGTCGTGGGGCGCGCCTCCCGACCCTTCGAACCCGTCATCGCCGACCGCGAGAGCCTCGCCCTGTCGTGGATCCCGATCGACCAGGTCGACGACCTGCCCCTGCACCCCGGCTTCGGCAGGTCGTGGCCGGCGCTCCGCGCCACGATCGCGACCACCCCGCACGTCGTCGTCGACGCGGCGAACGTCGTCGGCAGCGTGCCCGACGGCTGGTGGAAGGACCGACCCGGTGCCGCATCGCGCCTGTTGGAACAGGTGTCGGCGCTCGCCGTGGGCGGGGTCTCCGCATCGGTGCTCGACCTGCCGTTCGCACGGTGGTGGCCGCGGTGGACCGTGGTGCTCGAGGGGGAGGCCCGGGCCGCTGCGGACGTGGGCGGTGCTGGTGGAGACGGCGGTGCGGACCGCGCTGTCGGCGCTGACCGCGGCGCCGCCACCGGCGCTGTCGACGTCGTCCGTGCTCCGGCTTCCGGCGACGACGCCATCGTCGAGTCCGCGCAGGCCGCGGTGCAGGCCGGCGACGGGCCGGTCGTCGTCGTGACGGCCGACCGCGAGCTCCGCGACCGCGTCGAGGCCCTCGGCGCGGTCGTCCACGGGCCGTCCTGGTTGCGCGACCAGCTGTAGCCGCCTGGACCGCCGTGTTCCGGATGGTGACCGAGCGGCCGTCGGTCGCTGCCGGTACGCTGGCCCTCCGTCAACGGAGACGCAACACGCAGGAGGTTCCCCTTGGAGCGCATCACCAGGGCCGACGACCGAGTCCACCGCCCCGCCGGGCCGTGGACCCCCACGGTGCACCGGCTGCTCGCCCACCTGCACGAGCAGGGGTTCGTCGCAGCCCCGGAACCGATCGCCCTCGGTGACACCCTCGAGACGGTCTCGTTCGTCCCCGGTGTCGCGGGCGAGTACCCCTGGACCGAGGACATCGCCAGCGAGGCCGCCCTCGTCACCAGCGCCCGCCTGCTCCGCCAGTTCCACGACGCCGCCGCCAGCTTCCCGCGCAGCGCAACCGACGACCTCTGGTCGCAGGCCGACCGTGCCCCCGTCGAGACGATCGTGCACGGCGACTTCGCCCCGTACAACTGCGTCTACGACGGCATCGCCGCCGTCGGCCTGATCGACTTCGACACCGCGCACCCCGGGCCACGCGTCTGGGACGTCGCGAGTGCCGTCTACCGGTTCGCACCGTTCACCACCGGCGCCGTCGAGGGATCGACGGCCCCCGACCTCGACGAGCGGCTCGCGCGGGCCGCCGAGTTCTGCCGCGCCTACGCCCTCGACGACCGCTCCCGCAGCGTCCTGGCCGAGACGATGATCGCGTCCCTCGTCGCCCTGGTCACGACGATCGAGCACGAGGCCGCCGCCGGCAACCCGAAGTTCGTCAGCGACCTGCAGCACGGCCACGCCGACCTGTACCGCGCCGACGTCGCCTACCTGGAGCAGCACGCCGCCGCCGTCACCGCCGCCGTCGCGTGACCACCAGCGCCGCGCGGCTCCGCACGGCGCGCTTCGCGGCGCAGGGCATCGCGGTGCCCGGACTGCGACCCACCGAGGTCGTCGAGCGGATGCTGGCGGTGCAGGGGCAGGACCTCGGCCAGGTGCTCTGGGCCATCGGGGTCCGCGCTCCCGGATCGTCGCGGGACGACGTCCGCGAGGCCTTCGACCGCGGGGAACTCGTCCGCTCGTGGCCGATGCGCGGCACCCTGCACGCCCTGCGCCCCGACGACCTGCGCCTGCTGCTCTCGCTCACCGCCGAACGGACGCTCCGCACGATCGCCCGACGCGCCGCCGAGCTCGGCATCGACGACGCCCTGCTCGGCCGGGCCCGGGACGCGACGATCGCGGCCCTGGTCGGTGGTCGCGCGCTGGTCCGGGACGACCTGTTCGCGGCGTACCGCGCTGCGGGCATCGACCCGGCCGGAGGCCGCGGCTACCACCTGGTCCTGCAGCTCGCGCAGGAGGGCCTCGTCGCCTGGGGCCCCACCGCCCGCGTCGGGCAGGGGCTCGTGCTGCTCGACGAGTGGGCACCCGCCACCGCTGACCCGCCGGACCGCGACGAAGCCCTCCGCCGGGTCCTGCTCGGGTACCTGCGCGGCCGTGGCCCCGCGACCGAGGCCGACGCCGCGAGCTGGACGAAGCTGCCGCTCGGTGACCTCCGCCGAGCGCGGGCGGCGGCGGGGAACGCGGTGGAGGACCTCGGCGACGGGCTCCTCGACCTCGCCGACCGGCCGGCAGCCGCGCGCACCCCCACCGGGCACCTGCTCCCCGGCTTCGACGAGTACCTGCTCGGGTACGCCGACCGGTCCGCGCAGCTCGACCCCGCGCACGCCGACCGGGTCGTCCCCGGGGCCAACGGCATGTTCCTGCCGATGGCCGTCGTCCGCGGTCGCGTCGTCGGCACCTGGAAGCGCACCGAGCGCCGGGCCGGGCACCTCGTCACCGTCACACCCTTCGGTGCCCTCGACGCGGCATCGGTCCGCGCGCTCGAGGCGGCGGCCGCGCGGTACGCGGCGTTCCTCGGAGCGCCGGTCGGGACCACGGTGGTCTGACGCGACCACCTGCGGACCGTGTGCCGAGGCTGCCTGGCCGCACCGCTCCTCTCCCCACCGGCACGGCCGCCCCGCCGCTGGCGCGTCGGTGCGGAACCGGCGGCGTGGGCCCAGACCGCACCCAGCAACCATGCGGCGGACTCCGACACTGCCTCCGGTAATGTCGCAGGGCCATGACGGACAGCCCGGCCGACGCCACCCCCTACGAAGTCCTCGGCGTCCCCGCGACGGCTGACGACGAAGCGCTCCGCCGTGCCTACCGGCGGGCCGCCCGCGAGACGCACCCCGACCTCGGCGGCGACGCCCAGCGCTTCCGCCAGGTCCAGCTCGCATGGGAGCGCATCGGCACACCGGCGGCCCGGCGCGCGTACGACGTCGGGTCCCGCGCGTACGGCGCGTCCGGGGCGACCGCCGGCAGGGGTGACACCGGTCGCGAAGCCTACGCACCCCCGGCAGCACGTCGCGACACCCGACCCCGGGCTCGGTCCCACGGACACCCCGGCGGTCGGTCGCGCGAGGTCTTCCTGCAGGCCGAACGCGAGTGGGTCGGCCTCGGCGACCCCATCGAGGACCCCTACGACCCCACGCTCATCCGCTCCGCGCCCCGACACATCCGGCGCCTGCTCGCCGAGGCCCTGGCCGAAGAAGCGACCGCCCTGATCGTCTCCGACATGGGGATCGGCGTCACGGTGTGGCACGACCTCGACGCCGGGGCCGAGGGCAAGCTCGACCACGCCGTCCTGACCCCGAGCGGGCTCTGGGCCGTCGAGTCCATCGACTGGGGCGCTCCGGTCCGCGTCGAGCACGGCGAGATTGTCGGCGACACGCTCGCGCCGGGGGAGCGACCCGTCAAGGAACTCGTCCGTGCCGCCCGTGCCGTGCAGAAGCAGACCCGGGTGCGGTTCTCCGGGCGGCTGCTCGTCGTGCCGGACGCCGCCGTCACCGAGGACGTGCAGCTCGTCGGCTCGCCGAAGAAGCCCACCGCGCTCGTCGTCCGCCGGAGTGCGCTCGCCCAGGTGCTGAACGGCGTCTGGTCGCCGGCCGGTTCCGTCGACGTGTTCGAGATCCGCGACCGCCTGCAGCAGACCGTCCGCTTCGTCTGACCCTGACGCCTGCGGCCTGACGCGTGGCGCTGGCCCCGGGCTCCGGGCTCCGGGCTCCGACCGTCACCGTCCGACGCGTCGTACGATCACGGCATGCGCGAAGAGGTCGTCGTCGTGGTCGGCGGATGGGAGCACGACTGCTGCGGGCCCGCCTACGAACGGCAGGCCACGGCGGCGTTCACCGCGTACGGAAGGACGCCGCGGTTTGCCGAGTCCCGGCACCACGACGACCCGTTCGGCATCACGGAGTTCCGTGGTCGGGTGGCCGATCTGTTCGTCGTCGCGGAGGACGGCACCCGCATCCCCGTCCACCGCATCCCGTCCGGTCGCGCGCTGGGCGGATCCGATCCGGACGACGACGGGCACCTCGAGGTGCCCTGGACCGGAGAACGGATCGAGGTCGAGTCCGACACGTTCGAGATCGTGGTCGATGTCCACGTGCCCGGGTCCGGGTCCGCGAAGCGTCAGTAGCCGCGGAGCTTCTCGAGGTCGCGGCGCTCCCGCTTGCTCGGCCGTCCGGCGCCGCGATCGCGCATCGGGACGAAGCCGGCCTCTTCCATCGACAGCCGCGGCGGGGTCTTGTCCTCGAAGTGCTTCGCCGCCTCGGGGGCGCTCGTCCGCTTCAGGATGATGCCGGTGACCATGACGATGCGGTCGAAGCCGTTCTGGCGCACCCGCACCTCGTCGCCGGGGCCGATCGGCTGCGCCGGCTTCGCGCGCTCCCCGTTCACCCGGACGTGACCGGCCTTGCACGCGGCAGTCGCGGCCGACCGGGTCTTGGTGATCCGGACGGCCCAGATCCAGCTGTCGACCCGGGCCTTCTCCATGCCGACACTCTAGGCGGCCCGTACCCTGGGGCGGTGCATGCGGACGAACAGGCGGCGATCGCCCGGGCCCGTGCGCTCGGGGTGCTGCACGACGCCGCGATCGGGGACCGCCTGGTGGTCCGGGCGCACCACGGGGACGGCGCGCAGGACGCCCTCGGCGACCTGGTCGCCCGGACGCCCGACGCCGTGACGATCGCGACCCGCCGCGGCCCGGTCGAGGTCCAGCTCGCCGACGTCGTCGCCGCGAAGCCCGTCCCGCCGCCCCCGCCCGCGCGGCCTGCTCGACGCTGACGCGCTCGGCTCGCACCGTGCGGACTTGTCGTGCTGTCGAGCCGGGGTCGCACGGTGCGGACTTCGTCGGCGGGTGCGTCGTCGGAGGCTCGGTGCGGGGTTGTGGTGCCGCACGGAGCCACCAGCCCCGCACGGTGTGGCGGAGGCGGCACCGTGCGGGATTCGCGGAGCCGGGGTCGCACGGTGCGGACTTCGTCGGCGGGTGCGTCGTCGGAGGCTCGGTGCGGGGTTGTGGTGCCGCACGGAGCCACCAGCCCCGCACGGTGTGGCGGAGGCGG
>NZ_QKTE01000037.1:0-4088 GCF_003234735.1 Curtobacterium sp. MCLR17_040
GGTCGAGATCGGGCCGCCCGTGCAGCGCGTACTCCCCCACCATCCGCTCCTTGTAGACCGCCGGGTTGTGCGACGCCACCACCCGGGCGTTCCGCCAGTGCCGGTCCAGCCCACGCGTCCGGTCGGCCGCGGACGCCCCGCCGACCTCGAACAGCTCGGACGCCGACCGCAGCACGCGCGGCCCGATCTCGACCTGTGCCTGGTACACGGCGTTCTCGGCCGCGTCGAGCACCACGCGGTCGACGCCGACCCCGGGCTCGTTCGTCGCGACGACCCCGTCGAGCAGCCCCGCGGCGGCGACGACGAGTGACCGGGCGGTGAACGCCCCGGCCGACAGCCGCCCGAGCACCGAGAGCACCTGCGGGTCCTCCCCCGGCACGGCCGCGTTGGCGTGGATGTAGGTGCGGGTCCGGGGTCGCACGAAGGCCACGGCATCGTCCGACACGGCCTGCCCGATCCCGGCGAGGACCGCCAGCAGGTACAGCTGGTAGAAGGCCTGGATGTGCGACAGCGGGGCGTCCCGGTACGCCGACACCACCGAGGGGTCGACCGACACCCCGTCGAACACGGTGGTGCCGGACGCCGTCAACCGCTGCCCGAAGCCATCCCAGTCGTCGATGCTCGTCACGCCCGGCGCGGAGGCGTCGACGGCGAACGTCACGCGCTCCCCGTCACGGTCGGCCGCCAGGTAGATCCAGTCCGCGTAGAGCGTGCCGGTCGAGTAGAACTTCCGCCCGTCGAGGCGGAGGGAATCACCAGCCGGCGTCACCGTCGTCGAGATGTCGGCCAGGGTCGTCCCGGTCCGCTCCGAGGTCGCGTTCCCGATGATCGCTCCGTCGACGATGCGCTGGAGCCACTCGTCCCGGCCGGCGGACGACGGCCGCAGCAGCACCAGCTCGGTGTACCCGAAGTGCCCCCGCCACAGGTGCGCGATGTTCGAGTCCGCCGCTGCCAGGTCCGCCACCAGGTGCGCGAGTTCGACCAGCGTCACGCCGAAGCCCCCGCGGTCCTCCGGCACGCGCAACCGCCCGAACCCCGCGTCGGCGAGCGCCCGGACCTCGGCGTGCGGCAGCGGCCGGTCGCCGGGCTTCCCGGACGCGAGCTCACGCTCGACCGCACCGTCGCGGATGGTCGCGAACACGGGCGCGAAGCGTTCGCGCAGGGTCGCCAGACGATCGGCCGGGAGGCCCGTCACGCGTCCGTCGATCGTCGTCGCGTCCGTCATGCGGGCACCTCCACCGCGTCGCGCGCCTCGGTCGCGCCGGCACCGCCCGAGAACGCCCCGCGCCACTGCCGGGCGGGGTGCGAGTCCGGCAGCTGTGCGTGACCGAAGAGCTTCTCGCGCAGGGTGCCCTCGCGGTACTCGGACTGCATCAGTCCGCGCTCCTGCAGGGTCGGCGCGATGTGGTCGACGAACTCCTCGTACGAGCCGGGCAGCGTCCAGTTGATGACGTTGACGCCGTCGACGCCCACCCGCTGCCAGTCGGCGAGCTCGTCGGCGATCTGCTCCGGCGTCCCGACGACCCGGGCGCGGAGCTTCGCGGACAGCCGGGCGAGGTCGGCGATGGTCGGTTCGCGGTCCCCGGCGGCCTCGCGGAGCCACTGCAGGTGCGACTGCCCGGCGTGGGTGCGGACCTCGGACAGCGGGGTGTCCGGGTCGAGGGGCTCGCCGGTGTCGGGGTCGAAGCCGAGGTTCGAGTGCACCAGGAACCCGTCGGCGGCCAGGTACTCGTCGATCTCCGCTTCCTTGGCCTTGGCCTCGGCTTCGGTGGAGCCGGTGACGAAGGTCAGGCCGAGGAAGAACGCGATGTCGTCCCGCTGTCGACCGGCGGCCTCGGCCAGGTCGCGGGTCTCGCGGATGAGCTGTTCGGTGGCGTCCCGGTTCGAGGTCAGGATGAACTGGGCCTCGGCGTTCCGGGCGGCGAAAGCACGGCCGGCCGGCGACGACCCGGCCTGGAACAGCACCGGGGTCCGCTGCGGCGACGGTGCCGACAGGTGCGGGCCCTGCACGTCGTAGCGGGTGCCGTGGTGGTCGATGCGGTGCACCTTGTCGGGGTCGGCGTAGCCACGGACCGGGTCCTTCAGCACGGCGCCGTCCTCCCACGAGCCCTCCCAGAGCTTCGCGCAGACCTCGAGGTACTCCTCGGCCCAGACGTAGCGCTCGTCGTGCTCCTCGAGCCGGTCGGCGCCGAAGTTCCGGGCGGCGCTGTCGAGGGCGCTCGTGACGACGTTCCAGCCGATGCGGCCGCGGGTGATGTGGTCGAGCGTGGAGACCTTGCGGGCGAAGTCGAACGGGTGTGCCTGGATGACGCTCGAGGTGAACGCGAGCCCGAGGTGCTCGGTCGACACGGCGAGCGCGGAGAGCAGCACGGAGGGGTCGTTCGAGGGGATCTGCAGCCCCTCGCGCAGGTTGGTCGAGTAGTCGCCGCGCCCGGGGCCGTAGGTCCCGACGACGTCGGCGAAGAACATCGCGTCGAACTTGCCGCGCTCGAGGGTCCTCGCCAGGTCGGTCCACAGCGTCACGTCGTCGAAGTCCGCCTGCCGGGCGTCGGGGTGCCGCCACAGGCCGTGCTGGATGTGCGAGGTCGTGTTCATGACGAAGGCCGCGAAGCGCAGCGGGCGGTTCGGTGCATCGCTCATGTGTCCCATCGTGGTCGGCGGGCACCGCCCGACGACAGCGACGTGACCTCCCGTTACGCGCGGTGTTCCCCGCGGCCCTGGACGCGACCATGCTCCTGAGGCATGCCGAGCCAGACCACCGTCACCGCGCCTCCAGGCCGTCCCGCTGCACCGTCGACCAGCGCGACCCGTCGTCGGGTCGCCCTCGCGTCATTCGTCGGGACGACCGTCGAGTACTACGACTTCTACCTCTACGCGACGGCCTCGGCGCTGGTGTTCGCGCCGACGTTCTTCCCGTCCGTGACGCCGGCTGTCGGGGTCATCGCGTCGTTCGCGACCTACGGCGTCGGGTTCGTGGCGCGGCCGCTCGGCGGCGTGATCGCCGGCCACCTGGGTGACCGGATCGGGCGGAAGAAGCTGCTCGTCGCGTCGCTGGTGCTGATGGGCATCGCGTCCACGCTGATCGGGGTCATCCCGTCGGCCGCGACCATCGGGGTCGGCGCCGTCGTGGCGCTCGTGTTCCTGCGGCTGCTGCAGGGCGTCGCGGCCGGTGCGGAGTGGGGCGGCTCGGCGCTGCTGTCCGTCGAGCACGCGCCGGAGCGGCACCGGGGGCTGTTCGGGGCGTTCACGCAGATGGGGTCGGCCGGTGGGATGCTTCTGGCGACCGGGGTCTTCACGCTCGTGCGGTCGCTGCTCGGCACCGAGGCGTTCCTGGCCTGGGGCTGGCGGCTGCCGTTCCTGTTCTCGGCGGTGATCGTGGCGGTCGGGCTCGTCATCCGGCTCGGTGTGCAGGACGCCCCGGTGTTCCAGGAGCTGCGCGCCTCGGGCGGGGTCGAGCGGTTCCCGGTGTGGCAGGCGATCCGGCAGCACCCGCGGTCGATCCTGGTGACGGCGGGCCTGCGCCTCGTGCAGCCGGCGCTGTACTCGATCCTGACGACGTACTCGCTGACGTACCTCGGAAACGTGCGGGGGCCATCGGGCTCGGACGCGGGGCTGCAGGCCGTGCTCGTGATCTCGGCCGTGTCGCTCGTGTCCACGCCGTTCTGGGGGTGGCTGTCCGACCGGGTCGGGCGGCGGGTGCTGACGATCTGGTCGGCGGTGGGCATCGCGGTGCTCATCTGGCCGTTCTTCGCGTTCCTCGACGCCGGTCCGCTCGTGCTGCTGCCGCTTGTGGCGCTGATCGGGATGTGCGTGTTCCACGACAGCATCTACGGGCCGCAGGCGGCGTGGTTCGCGGAGCAGTTCCCGACCGGGCGGCGGTACTCGGGGATGTCGCTCGGGTACCAGATCGGGTCGATCTTCTCGGTCGGGCTGACGCCGCTGCTGGCCGCGGTGTTCGTGCAGCTCGGGGGTGGGTCGCCGTGGATCCTGTGCGGGTACCTCGGGGTGTACGCGGTGCTGACGATCGTGGCGGCGGTGTTCGCGGTGGATCCGCGGGCGGTGGCGCGGCGGGAGGCGCGGGCGGGCAC
>NZ_QKTE01000038.1:0-2414 GCF_003234735.1 Curtobacterium sp. MCLR17_040
GGGGCGTGTGGGTGGGGGCCGGATCCGCGAGCGGGCGAAACGCCACAGTGCTCTTGCCAGCCCACTCATACCTTTCGCCCGCTCGCCTGGATGACCCCGGGCTGCGACCTCCGCGCTCCCTGCGATCGCCTCCACCCCGCGAGCGGGCGAAACACCGCGGTGCCGTCGGCGGCGGGCGCGGTGTTTCACCCGCTCGCGGGGGCAACCGTCCCTCCACAGCGGCGAGAGCGGGCAAAGCCGTCCACAGAGGAGGCCCGACTCCCGTCCTCGGGGTCGGCTCGCCGTCACGCTGTGGAGATGACCACAAGGCGCCGACTCCCGATCGCACTCCGCGACGCTTCGTTCCGGGTACGGGATGCGCTGCACAGAGGCGTTTCGCGTGGCCGACTCGACGCTCGAGATCTCGTCCGCCCGTTCCACGGCATCCGATCAGCGTTCCCACCGGAGTCCGTGGATGAACGCGCAAGGGCACTCACTCCTCGACTCCGCCCCGATCAGGTCTTCAGTCACGTCACTGCGGCAGCGATCATCGGCGTCCCGCTCCCCCGTCGTCTCGAACGCGATCAGCGGTTGCACGTCACGACGATCGGGACCGACCAAGCGCTCCGGGTCCGCGGCACGGTCGGCCACCGAGCCCGGTACGGATCAGTCCGCGCGACGATCGCACGAGGAGTGCCACTGACCACTCCGGCCGACACGTTCGTCGCACTGGGCTCGATACTGACGCTCGACGAACTCATCGTCGCGGGCGATGCGCTCGTGGGCTGGCTCGGCTGGGCGACGCTCGACGAACTCGCCCAGGCCGTCCGACGACGACGGGGCATTCGCGGGATCGTGAAGCTCCGCCTCGCGCTCGACGAGATCCGGAGGGGATCCCGGTCTCCCGGAGAGACCCGGACACGGCTGGCACTCGTCCGCCGCGGACTCCCGGAACCCGCACTCAACCACGATGTCGTCGTCGACGGGCAGTGGGTCGCATGTGTGGACCTCGCCTACCCCGAGGCCAGGGTCGCGATCGAGTACGAGAGCGATCTGCACCGAACCGATCCAGCCACCTTCCGGAAGGACCTGACGCGCGGGGAGCACCTCAAGGACGTCGACTGGTGGCTCGTCAGAGCAACAGCAGACGACGTCGCGCACGGCGTCGACCGTTTCGTGGACCGCATCCGACGGCTGCTCGAGGCCGGCGCCAGAGGAGCCCACGACACGCGGTTTGCGACACTTGGGTGAACAATGGTTGACGCTTCAACCAAAACGGTGCACACTGGCGTAGTATCAACTCGATGCAGGCGCATGGAACGCGTCGCACCGCAGACTCTCGTTCGGAAGAAGGACCACCATGACGCTCACCGCTGACACCGTTCCCGGCTACAAGACCGGCACCTGGAAGATCGACCCGACCCACTCCGAGGTCACGTTCTCGGTCCGCCACCTCGCCATCAGCAAGGTCAAGGGCAAGTTCGAGACGTTCGACGCCACCGTCGTCACCGCCGAGAACCCGCTCGAGTCGACCGTCGAGGCTAACATCGACGTCGCGTCGATCAACACCGGCCAGGAGCAGCGCGACCAGCACCTCAAGACGAGCGACTTCTTCCTCACCGAGGAGCACCCGCAGCTGACCTTCCGCTCGACGAGCATCGAGGCGAAGGGCGACGACCTGCACATCGCGGGCGACCTGACCCTGCGCGGCGTCACCAAGCCGGTCGTCCTCAAGGCCGAGCTGGGCGGCTTCACCACGGACGGCTACGGCCAGGTCAAGTTCGGTGCCGAGGCGACCACGAAGATCGACCGCACCGAGTTCGGTGTGAACTGGAACGCGGCGCTCGAGGCCGGCGGCTTCACGCTCGGCAACGACGTCACGATCAACCTCGACGTCCAGTTCGTCCTCCAGGCGGCCTGAGCCACCTCTGACTCAACGCCCGACTGAGGGCACCGAGCGGCACTCCCCGAACCCGAGAAGAACGCCCCGACTCCGCACGGAGTCGGGGCGTTCTTCGTTGCCCGCACTGCTCCCCCGACCACGAGCGGGCGAAACACCCCGGCCCTTCGTGCTGTCTCATCAGGCATTCCGCCCGCTCGACGATGCCGGGCGCCGAGGCCGACGCTGATCCCCGCAATCACGCCCACGCCGGCACCCGTGCCCGTGCCCGTGCCCACGCCCATGAGCGGGCGAAAGACCGTGAAGATCCCGTGGCACGCCGGACATTTCGCCCGCTCGCGTAAGGACCCGAGCGCGGGGCGCGAGCGACCCCGGCGGAGATCGGGAGCGCGGCCGAGCGGGCGGAATGCCCGGGACACGGCGGGGACGAAGTGCGGCATTTCGCCCGCTCGCGGAACGGGGCGCGAGCACGCGCGGGACAGTGAGCCAGCGGGCACGAGCGCCCGAGCGCACGAGCGCTCGTGCCCGCTGGCTC
>NZ_QKTE01000039.1:0-926 GCF_003234735.1 Curtobacterium sp. MCLR17_040
GCTCGGCGATGGCCGCCGGCTCGTTCGTCTCGAAGAACGGGGCCTCGGAGAAACCGCGGTTCTTCGCGAACGTGGAGTTCGGGAACACCCGGATCTTCGTGTTCAGCTCACGCACGCCTCCGTTGTAGAAGCGGCGGGCGGCCTGGATCTTGTCCTCGGTGTCGACGAGCTCGGACTGCAGCTGCAGGAAGTTCTGGCTCGACTGCAGCTGCGGGTACCCCTCGGCCACCGCGAAGACGCTCTTGAGGGCCTTCTGCATGTGCCCCTCGGCGGTGGAGGCCGTGTCGGCGTCACCCGCGGACAGGGTCTCGGCGCGGGCCTTCGTCACGTCGTCGAAGACCGCCTTCTCGTGCGTGGCGTACCCCTTGACCGTGTCGACGATGGTGGGGATGAGGTCGGCGCGGCGCTTCAGCTGCACCGAGATGTCGCTCCAGGCCTCGTCGACCCGGACCTTGAGCGTGACGAGGGAGTTGTACGTCACCCAGAGGTAGATCCCGATGATCACCAGGACGACCACCACCACTCCGACGACGATGAGCGTCGTGACGAGTCCGGTGTCCATGCGGGCGTACTCCTTTGCGCGTCGGGATCCGCGGTGCTGCGTTGGCCTGAACGGCCATCGTGAAGTCTATCGACGCGCTGAGCATGCTCCGTTCCGTGAGCAGTGTTCACGGCCGATTCCCGAGTCACGCACACCGGGTTCCCGGACTGCGGCCCGATCCCGAACCTCATCCGCGAGGTGTATTGACCGGAGGCCGCCGATCCCGTGGGATGGGTCCGGTGAACACGACCGGGGAGAACGTGGACGAGAGGGCTGTCGGGGGCGACAGCCCTCGTCGTCGTCCCCGCTTCGCCCTGCTCGCAGCTGCGACGACGGTCCTCGTCGCCGCGCTCCTCGGGGCCGCAGCAGCCCCGGCCATCGCGGT
>NZ_QKTE01000004.1:0-194553 GCF_003234735.1 Curtobacterium sp. MCLR17_040
TCGAGGTTGATCGTGACGTCGTTGCCGAGCGTGAAGCCGCCGGCCTCGAGCGCCGCGTTCCAGTTCACACCGAACTCGGTGCGGTCGATCTTCGTGGTCGCCCCGGCACCGCCCCCGCCCCCGCGTAACGTTGGCACGTGCGACGGCACCGCGGGGAATCCGCACGCCAGACCCCGAGTTGCACGAGTTGCACCAACCACGAACACGCCCGCATGACGAACAGGAGCACCACCATGGCCACCGACTGGATCGCGATGCAGGCCCTCGCGGCAGCCGAGTTCGGCCGCCGCGTCGCCGCCGTCGCCGACTGGGACGCCCCCACCCCCGACTCCGAGTGGACCACCCGCGACCTCGTCGCCCACGTCGTGGACGAACAGCGCTGGATCCCGAAGCTCCTCACCGGGTGCGACTACGCCCAGGCCCAGGCCGACCTCGAGCCGATCGGCGACGACCTGGTGGCCGAGTGGCACCGGTTCGCCACGGCGGCCACCGACGCCTGGCGGAACGCCCCGCAGGACACCCCCGTACACCTCAGCACCGATGTCGTGCCCGCCGCGCAGTACCTCACCGAGCAGACGAGCGACATCACGATCCACACGTGGGACCTCGCCCGGGCGACCGGCACCGAGGAGTCCCTGCCCGACGAGCTCGTCCGCGCCGTGTGGGAGTACTTCGAGCCGCAGATCGAGGACCTCGCCGCCACCGGCCTGTACGCGCCCCCGGTCGACGTCACCGAGGACTCCCCGCTCCAGGTCCGCCTGCTCGCGGTCACAGGCCGTGATGCCAGAGTGACGGCATGACCACCGACACGAAGCGCCTCGGCAACTCGGGGCTCGAGATCAGCAGCGTCGTCCTCGGCATGATGTCGTACGGCGACCCGGACCGCGGCTCGCACGCCTGGAGCGTCGGCATCGACGACGCTCGCCCGTTCGTCCGCCGCGCGTTCGAGGCCGGCATCACGACCTTCGACACCGCGAACGTCTACTCGGACGGCAGCAGCGAGGAGATCACCGGCACGCTCCTGGCCGAACTGGCTCCGCGCGAGGACGTCCAGGTCTTCACGAAGGTCTTCAACCGGATGCGTCCCGGCCGGAACGGCGCCGGGCTGTCCCGCGCGGCGATCATGCACGAGATCGACGCCTCCCTGACGCGCCTGGGCACGGACTACGTCGACCTGTACCAGATCCACCGCTTCGACCCGGTGACGCCGATCGAGGAGACCATGGAGGCCCTCCACGACGTCGTCAAGGCCGGCAAGGCCCGCTACATCGGCGCGAGCAGCATGTGGGCGTGGCAGTTCGCCGAGATGCAGCACACCGCGGAGCGCCACGGCTGGACGAAGTTCGTGAGCATGCAGGACCAGTACAACCTGCTCGAACGCGAGGAGGAGCGCGAGATGCTCCCCTTCTGCGAGCACACCGGCGTCGGCGTGATCCCGTGGAGCCCCCTCGCCCGCGGCCGCGTCACCCGCCCCTGGGACGCCTCCGGGTCCGGCTCGCGCGCGCAGACCGACGAGTTCGGCAAGACCCTCTACAAGCAGGACGAGGACGCCAACCGTGCGATCGTCGACGCGGTCGAGGCCGTCGCCACCGAGCGCGGCGTCCCGATGGCGCAGGTCGCCCTGGCCTGGGTCGCCGGCAAGCCCGCGGTCTCCGCGCCCATCGTCGGCGCGACGAAGGAGCACCACATCGACGACGCGGTGGCCGCAGCGTCGCTGACGCTCACCGACGACGAGGTCACGCGACTCGAGTCCGCGTACACGCCCCGGGTGCCGTCGGGTTTCTGACGCCCCCACGAGCGGACGGGAGGCACGGTGCCAGCTGGCACCGTGCCTCCCGTCCGTCAGGTGGTCGCGGTGACAGCCGTGGTCAGGCGACCGCGCTGCCGTCAGCGCGCTGCAGGCGCGCGATGCGCCGCCGCGCGGCTCGTTCGGACCCGGTCTGGTCGTCGAGCACCGCACCGATCCCGTCGAGCACGAGCTTCGTGGTGCGGACCACCGGCAGCTCCACCGGGCCGACGATCGGCGCACGGAGGCCGAGGAGCGAGCGGTGCCGCGGGTCGAGCGTGGACACCGCTCCCTGGAACACGGCGCGGTAGCCGGGTCGCAGCAGGCGGGAGAGCGGCGGGTCCTTGATGAACCGGACGACGTCGCGGGTGCGCGAGTCCACCAGAAGTTCGCCGCGGTCGAGGTACCCGTTCATCTGGGCACGGAGCTCCGCCTCGGACTCGGGCGGGTCGACGATGCGCATGAGGCGCCCGGCCTCGGCCCACTCGCGGACGTAGGCGTCGGCGCCGCCGGGGATCGGGCCGCCCCAGCGCTGGGCGGCGCGGAGGAACGCGTCGGTGAAGGCGAGGTGCACCCAGCGCGCCAGGTCCGGGTCGTTCGCCGCGTAGGGGCGGGTGGTGCCGTGCGCGTCGACGTACTGCCCGCGGACGCGCTCGTGCAGCCGGAGCACCCAGTCGCTGCCGCTGCGGGCGGTCTGCCGGTCGCCGTACGTGACGGTGGCGATCCACCGACTGGTGCCGGCCAGACGACCGAACGGGTCCTCGCGGTACCGGGAGTGGTCGGCGACGCCGGCGAGTGCGCCGGGGTGCAGCGCCTGGACGAGCAGTGCCCGCACGCCGGCCACGATCCCGTGGCTGCCGCCGTGCACCGCCCACGTGGCGGAGCCCGGACCGAAGAAGCCCGCGTCGGTGCCGTGTTCCAGGTCGTCCATCCAGGCTTCCGTGCCGGTCGAACCACCCGTGAACGTCTGGTTGAGGCGGGACCGGAAGACGTCGGAGACAGTGGACATGTCGTCATGTTCCGTCCGTCACCTGGGCGCGGGGGTGGCATCGCGCAAAGTGGCCCTCCCAGCGTGCACGGGGGTGGCCCACTAGGTTGGGTCGGGTGAGCATCGACACGCCTCGTCCCTGGCTTGCCTCGTACGCCCCGGGGGTCCCGCACGACATCGAGGAACAGAGTGGTTCCCTGTACGACCTGGTCGAGCAGTCGGCCCGGAAGTTCCCCAGGCAGGTCGCCCTCGAGTTCTTCAAGCGCACCACGAGCTACGCCGACCTCGAGGAGCAGATCCTCCGCGCGGCGAACGGCCTGCGGAAGCTCGGCGTGGGCGCGGGTGACCGCGTCGCCATCGTCCTGCCGAACTGCCCGCAGCACATCGTGGCGTTCTACGCGGTGCTGCGGCTCGGCGCGATCGTGGTCGAGCACAACCCGCTGTACACGCCGCGGGAACTCCGCCACCAGTTCGAGGACCACGGCGCCAAGGTCGCCATCGCGTGGGACAAGTCCGTCGCGACGCTGCAGGACTTCCCGGCCGACGTGCACCTCGACGCGATCGTCTCGGTCGACATCACCCGGGCCATGCCCCGGAGCACCCGGCTCGCCCTGGCGCTGCCGGTCGCGAAGGCCCGCGAGTCCCGCGCGAAGCTGACGGCGAAGGTGCGCGGCACGGTCAAGTGGGATGACCTCGCCGACACCCGCAAGCTGTCGAAGCGGCACCCGCGGCCGGCCACCGACGACGTCGCGCTGATCCAGTACACGTCCGGCACCACCGGGACGCCGAAGGGCGCGGTGCTGAGCCACCGGAACCTGCTGGCGAACGCCGCGCAGGCCCGGGCGTGGGTGCCGCAGATCCGCCGCGGCGACAACGTCGTGTACGCGGTGCTGCCGATGTTCCACGCCTACGGCCTGACGCTCTGCCTGACCTTCGCGATGAGCATGGCCTCGCGGCTCGTGCTCTTCCCCGCGTTCGACCCCGCCCTCGTCCTGACGGCGATCAAGCGCCACCCGCCGACGTTCCTGCCGGCCGTGCCGCCGATCTACGCGCGGCTGCAGCACGCGGCCGACTCGGCGAAGGTGTCGCTCAAGGGCATCGAGATCGGCATCTCCGGCGCCATGCCGCTGTCGCAGGACATCGTCGAACCGTGGGAGGCCCGGACCGACGGCTACCTGGTCGAGGGCTACGGCCTGTCCGAGTGCTCCCCGGTCCTGATGGCCAACCCGGTCTCCCCCGAGCGTCGACTCGGATCGATCGGCCTGCCGCTGTCCTCCACCGAGGCGCGCGTGGTCGACCCCGACGACGACACGAAGGTGCTCGGCATCGACGAGCCCGGCGAACTGCAGGTCCGTGGCCCGCAGGTGTTCCGCGGCTACTGGGGCAAGGCCGAGGCCACCGACGAGGTCTTCACGCCCGACGGCTGGTTCCGCACCGGTGACATCGTGGCCATCGACGCCGACGGGTACGTCCGGATCGTCGACCGCCTCAAGGAACTCATCATCACCGGCGGCTTCAACGTGTCGCCGTCCGAGGTCGAGGACACCCTGCTCAAGCACCCCAGCGTCAAGGAGGTCGCGGTCGTCGGCATCACGCAGGGCGGCAACGAGCAGGTCGTCGCGGCCGTCGTGCCGAAGGACCCCTCGACGTTCGACGCGGCCGCGCTCCGGGCCTGGTCGCGCGAGCACCTGGCGGCGTACAAGGTGCCGCGCCGGGTCGTCGTGGTCGAGGACCTGCCGCGCTCGATGATCGGCAAGGTGCTGCGGCGGAAGGTGCGGGACCAGATCCTGGACGGCTGACGGGCGGGCGCCGGGCGCCGCCGCTGATCAGCGGGCGCGCCGCGCGGGCAGCGCCAGCACGGACAGCCCGGCGACCACCAGCACGATGCCGGCCCATCCGCCGACGCCCAGGCGCTCCCCCACCACGAGCACCGCGAGCACCGCGGCCACGACGGGCTCGAGCAGCGACAGCAGCGTCGCGACCGACGCGGTCACCGTCCGGAGGCCGAGCGCGTACAGCGAGTGCCCGATCACCGTCGGCACCAGCGCCAGGTAGAGGAACACCGGCCAGTTGCCGGCGTCGGTCAGGAACGGCCCGCCCGCCACCACGGCGAGCACGACGAGCGGCACTGCGGCCACCCCGAACACCGCGCCGACGAGGCCGCGTTCGTTCGGCCCGCGGGCAGCCCGTGCGGCCGCGACCCCGACGTCCCCGCCGACCGGCATGTTGTCGGACTCCGCGCGACCGACGGCGATCGGCATCCGGCTCGTCGCGGCGTGCATCCCCCGCGCCACCGCCCACGAGTACAGCGCGTACGTCAGACCGGCGACCAGGGCGCTGCCGACGCCGACCGCGAGTGAGCGCCCGCCACCGTCGTGCTCGGAGCGCGCGAGGGTGACGACGACCATGCCGACCACGCCCACCAGGGTGGCGACGACCCACCGCCGGGTGACGCGCCTCCGGTCGGCGACCCACTCGACCAGGCCGGCGAAGACGGGCGACGAGCCGATGGCCAGGGTCGTGCCGAGCGCGACCCCGGCGTCGGCGAGGGCCGCGTAGAACGCGACCGCGTAGACCACGAGCGACGCGGCGCCGAGCAGTGCCCAGTCGCGGGTCCGGCGCTGCGTGACGGCACGCAGCGTGCCCCGACCAGCGGTCGCGGCGAGCACGAGGCCGCCGAGCCCGAAAGTGACCGCACCGAACACGAACGCCGGCACACCGGGCGCGAAGTGCGTCGCGGTCCCGGTGGTGCCCCAGACCGCCGCCGCGACGGCGATCGCCGCCAGGCCGCCGACGGGCCTGGAGGCACGCCCCGCGCCCGGTCCGTGGCTCACGAGACGTGGACGCTCGGCCGTCGGTTCACTTCGGGTTCCGCTTCGCGCAGGACCTCGCGCGTGACGGGGGCGACGTCGCCGGCACCGGTGAACACGAAGCGCAGGGCGTTGCGGATGGGGCTGCCCTCGTTCCACTCGAAGTAGATGCTCGGCACCACCCCGGCGAGGTCGCGGATGGCGAGGAGCGTCGACGCGATGGTGTTCGGGACGTTCCCGGAACGGACCTTGAGCACGCGGAACCCGTGGATGACGTGGCCTTCGACCACCAGGTCCTCTTCGAAGTCGGAGGAGTCGGCGGGCAGGACCTCGAGGAACATCGTCGGCACGCGGGCCGGGATGCCGGAGTCGCGGCGTTCCTCGCGCCCCTTCGCCCGGTACGCCTCGGCCGTGCCGGCACCGGGTTCGTTCGCGATGATGCAGACGGAGCTGAACTGGTCGGCGTCGGCCTCGACGAACTGGCGGGCGGTCGCGTCGAGCTCGATCGACGATGCCCGGAGCTCGAACGAACGCCGCACGCGCGAGATGAGCGACACCACGACGATCGCGATGATGAAGATCGCCGCGATCCGCACGCCGTCGGGCCGCTCGATGACGTTGGCGACGGTGGTGTAGACGAACACGACCGAGATCACGCCGAACGCGATGGTGCGCTTGCGCTGCTGCTTGCGGCGCGCGGACAGCGTCACCGCGACCGCTGCGCTCGTGATGAGCACGAGCACGCCGGTGGCGTAGGCGCCACCCTGGGCGTCGACGTCGGCCTGGAAGATGATCGTGATGACGAACGCGATGAGCGTGAAGATGATCACGAGGGGACGCACCGCACGCGCCCACTGCGGTGCCATGCCGTAGCGCGGCAGGAACCGCGGCACCAGGTTGAGGAGCCCCGCCATCGCACTCGCGCCGGCGAACCACAGGATGGCGACGGTCGAGAAGTCGTAGATCGACCCGAACACGCCGCCCATGTACTCGTGCGCCAGGTACGCCAGGGCGCGCCCGTTCGCACCGCCGCCCGGCTGGAACTCGCGCTGCGGGATGAGGAACGTCGTCACGATCGACGACGTGATGAGGAACGAGCTCATGATGAGCGCCGCGACGGTCAGCAGGCGCTTGGTGCCACGGATCCGGCCCTCGGGTCGGTCGCTGGTGTCATCGGTGGCGTCGCCGCGGACCTGCGGCATCACCGCGACACCGGTCTCGAACCCGGAGAGCCCGAGCGCGAGCTTCGGGAACACGATCAGGGCGATGCCGACCATCACGAGCGGGTTGCCGTGCTGTGCCGTCAGCCCGGACCACCAGTCGCTCGCCACCATCGGGTTCTCGAACACGTGCCAGAGGGCGACGATGATGACGACGGCGTTCAGGGCGAGGAACACCGCGACGAGGCCGACCGCGATGCCGATGGCCTCCTTGAACCCGCGCAGGAACACGATGCCGAGCAGGAGCAGCAGCGCCAGGGTGAGCGGCACCGGGATCTCGGTGAACCAGTGCGGCGTGTACGGGTTCTCGGCGATGTGCGCCGTGGCGTCGGCCGCCGACAGGGTCATCGTGATCATGAAGTCCGTCACGGCGAACCCGAGCAGCACCAGCACGAGCAGCTTGCCCGCCCACCACGGCAGGAGCTTCTCGAGCATCATGATCGACCCGGCGCCCCGGAAGCTGTCGTGCGCGATCCGGCGGTAGACCGGCAGCGCCCCGAACAGCGTGACGAGCACGAGGACGATCGTCGCGATCGGCGACAGCAGCCCCGCGGCGAGCGCGGCGATGGCGGGCTGGTACCCGAGGGTGGAGAAGTAGTCGACGCCGGTCAGGCACATGACCCGCCACCACGGGTGGGTCTTCTCGACCTCGACCTGGTGCGGGCCCTGGTGGGAGGCTCCCTGGTCGGCCCCGTGCAGCATCCACCGGCGCAGGCGGGTGCTGCGGTCGAGGGGCTGCTCGGTGGCGTCGCGCTGGGCGGCCCGCTCGGCGTCTGTCGCGGTCACGTGGATGATGCTAAGCCGTCCGGGTGACCCCCGTGCACACCCGGACGGTCCTGTGGACGGGGCGCTCCCACTACCGCCGTGTGCGGGACAGTGTCGCCACGATCCCGGCCACGACCAGCAGCACACCGGCGGCGATGCAGGCGGCGAGCAGCAGGGTCGTGGTGTCCACTGAGAACATCGGCAGCGCACTCACGGCCATCGCCCCGGCGAACACGAGCATCAGGACACCCCACAGGATCGTGCCGAACCGTGCGCCACGGCGTGCGGGCCGCCGGACGGGCCCGTCGAGAGTGGCCGGTGGAGCCATCGGCGCAGTCGTCTCGTCGTTGGTCGTTCCGTCGTTCGTCATCGTCCCGTTCCTCACTCGCCGACCGTGATCGCCCGCGGCACGTCGACGCCGCCGCCGAGGATCCACAGGTGCACCGTCGTCGTCTCGTCCGCATCGGCCGTGCGTGCCGCACGGTTCTCGAGCGTGGTGGTCCGGAGCACCCCACCGGTGCCGTCGTCGTCGCCCCCGCCGGTGTCGACCCCGTAGCCGACACCGCTCACCTCGACCCGCACCGGCAGGTCGGTCGGCAGCAGCACCTCGGCTCCGCCGGCACCCAGCCAGAGGCTCACGTCGCCCCCGACCGCCGACGGTTCGAGCTCGCGGAGGTCCAGCGTCGGGCCGCCGGCCAGCATCGCGAAGTTCCGTTCAGTCCCCGGGGCGGCCCGTTCCACCTGCCACGTGGTGCCGCCGATCAGCGAGACCTGGGTGCCGGCGGGCAGGACCCCGGTGACCACCAGGGCCACCGCTGCGACCGTCGAGAACAGCCCGAGCACGTCGTCATCGCGGCCGCGGATCCCGGCGACGATCGTGGCGATCGCCAGCACCGCGAGCGCCGCGGCGATCCCGAGGACCGGGACGGACCACCCGGCCTGCTGCGCCCAGAACGCGACCCCGGCTCCGGCGACGAGTGCGAGTCCGAGGGACACGGCGACGTACGCCGCCCCGGGTCGCCGCTCCACCCGCTCGGCCCGCCGTTCGGCCGCCCGCTCGCGTTCGGCGCGCATCCGCTCCTCCTGCTGCCGTCGCCGGTCCTCGGGGCTCGCGGGTGCACCCCACTGCCAGGAGGCCCGTCCCGCGTCCGTCGCGCCGGTCGCCTCCGCGGTCCACGCGTTCCGGGCCGGGTGCGGCTCCTCGGGGCTGGTCCAGAAGTCGCCCCGCGGTGCAGCGGTCGGGTCGTTGCCGGTGCCGGTGCCGGTGCCGGTGCCGCTGCCCGCTGTCCGATCACCGTCCACCCCGCGTCGGGCCAGGACCACGATGAGCCAGACGATCCCGCCGACGAGCACGATGCTCCACGCGGTGGCCAGGGTCGCCTCGAGCCAGCCGGGCATCCCCCAGGCGTCCGGGACCCCCTGCCACCAGAGGCCGCGGGCGGCGGGCACGAAGGTGAGCGCCACGAAGGCGCCGATCGCGATGAGCGCCGGGTCGAGGACCCCGCGGATCATCCGCTCGACGTGGATGCGTCCGGCGGTGTCGGGCAGCAGTGCCCAGCCGACGGCGTAGGCGAGGAAGACCGGCCCGCCCAGCAGCGCGACGACGATCGTCACGCCGCGCACCACGAGCGGGTCGAGCCCGGTGCGGCGGGCGACGGCACCGCACACGCCGGCGAGCCAGCGGTCGTCGGTGCGCGCGATGCCGAGGCCGCGGACCCAGTCGAAGAACCGGGTCGTCGAGTCGGCGCTGCCGGCGGCGGTGCCGGGAGCGGAGTCGTGCTGGTGATCGGTCATGGCCACCAGCATCCCGGCAGTGCTGCGCCGACACCATCGGGGTTCCCCCTGACCGGTCCCTGATCCCGGCCCCGGATCCTGCTGCGACCGCCGTCCGGGTGCCAGGATTGCCCCATGGCCTCCGCGACGATGACGCGCCCGACCCCCAGGGTCGTCGGCGGGGTCTGCACCGGGTTCGCGGCGCACACCGGGTTGCCGGTCGGGGCCGTCCGGCTCGCCACCGCGGTCCTGGTGGTCTGCGGTGGCGCCGGGCTGCTGCTCTACGCCTGGCTCTGGGCGACCGTGCCGAGCGCCGCCGTCGGGGCAACCGCCGGACGCGCATCGCTCAAGTCCGTGCTGACCCCGGCCGCCGTCGTCGACCAGGACGAGACCACCGCGTCCGCCCGGCGTGCCCCGGTCGTCGAGATCCTGCTCGGCGTGGCACTGCTCGCCGCCGCCGGCGCGGTGGTCGCAGCGCGGATGGGGGTGGCCGTCCCCCTCGAGGTCATCGTCCCCGGCGTCGTGGTCGTCACCGGCGCCGCACTCGCCTGGCGGCAGTTCGACGCGCTCCGCAACGTCCGCACGGCCGGGTCCTCCGCCCTCGTGGTCCGGGCGCTCGGGGCCCTGGTGCTCGTCGTGCTCGGCATCCTGCTGTTCTTCACGACGAGCAGCCGCCCGAACGTCTGGACCGTGCTCACCGCGGCGGTGGCCGTCCTGGTCGGGGTCGCCGTCGTGGTCGCCCCGTGGGTGGTCCGACTCGTCCGCGACCTCGCCGAGGAACGCGCCGCCCGCGTCCGCGACCTCGAGCGCGCCGAGTTCGCGGCGCACCTGCACGACTCGGTGCTGCAGACCCTCGCCCTCATCCAGCAGAAGGCCGAGCCGGGTTCGGACGCGGCACGGCTGGCGCGGGCGCAGGAGCGCGAACTGCGGTCCTGGCTCTTCACCGAGCGGGCGGAACCGGCGCGCGACCTCGGCGCGCAGCTGCGGGACGCCGCCGTGGACATCGAGGCCGAGTACCCCGCCCGCATCGAGGTCATCGCGGTCGGACCCGCCCGCAGCGACCTGCCGGACGGGCTCGTCGCCGCCGCCCGCGAGGCGATGCTCAACGCCGCCCGGCACGCCGGTGGGACCGTGAGCGTGTACGCCGAGACCGCCGGTGACCGGGTCGAACTCAGCATCCGCGACCGCGGCCCGGGCTTCGACGTCGACTCCGTGCCCGAGGGCCGGTACGGCGTCCGCGAGTCGATCATCGGCCGGATGCAGCGCCTCGGCGGCCACGCGACCATCGCGCCGGGGCCGGGGCACACCGGCACCGAGGTCCGGCTGACCCTGCCGCTCGCACCCGCGGCCCAGGACGAGGAGCACGCATGACCGAGCCCGCCCCGTTGACCGTCGCGATCGTCGACGACCACTCCATCTTCCGAGCCGGCGTGCGCGCCGGGCTGCCACCGGGCCTCCAGGTCGTGGGTGAGGCGGCGACCGTCGACGAAGCCGTGACGCTCGTCGCGGCCACGCGCCCGCGCGTCGTCCTGCTCGACGTGCACCTGCCGGGCGGCGCCGGCGGCGGCGGTGCCGAGGTCATCACGCGGTCCGCACCGGGGAACCCGGACACCCGGTTCCTCGCGCTGAGCGTGTCGGACGCCGCTGACGACGTGGTGCGGGTCATCCGCGCCGGCGCCCGCGGGTACATCACGAAGAGCTCGTCGAGTGCCGAGGTCGCCGAGGCCGTGACCCGTGTGGCGGACGGGGACGCGGTGTTCTCGCCGCGCCTGGCGGGCTTCGTGCTCGACGCGTTCGGAGCGGTCAGCGGCGAGACGGCGCAGCACGACGCCGAGCTGGACCGCCTGTCCGCGCGCGAGCAGGAGGTCATGCGGCTCATCGCGCGGGGGTACGCCTACAAGGAGGTCGCGACGGAGCTGTTCATCTCGGTGAAGACCGTCGAGACACACGTGTCGAAGGTCCTGCGGAAGCTCCAGCTGTCGAACCGGCACGAGCTGACGGCGTGGGCGCTGCAGCGCAAGCTGCTCTGAGCGCCCACGCCGGCGTCACTTCGCGCTGATCCTGGTGTACTTGTTCACCGCCCACGGCACGAAGACCACGAGCATCACAGCGATCCCGATCAGCACGGTCAGCACGGGGTGCTGCATCGTCCAGATGTCCGGCACCGGGGCGGATCCGACGTTGCCGAAGAGCTCTCGCGCGGCCTGCACGAGCGACGACACCGGGTTCCACTCCGCGAACACGCGCAGCACCAGCGGCAGGGTGTCGCTCGGCACGAACGCGTTCGAGATGAACGTCAGCGGGAACAGGATCATGAACGAGGCGTTGTTGATCACCTCGGGCGTCTTGACGCTCATGCCGAGCAGCGCCATGACCCAGCTGAACGCGTAGCTGAACAGCAGCAGCAGAGCGATGCCGGCCAGGAACTCGAGCGGCGACGAGTTCACCCGCCACCCGACCGCGAGCCCGGTGAGCATCATGATCGCCATCGAGATCGAGTTCAGGACGAGGTCGGAGTTGGTGCGCCCCACCAGCACGGCGGACGCCGACATCGGCAGCGTCCGGAACCGGTCGATCAGCCCCTCCTTCAGGTCCTGCGCCATCGCCGACCCGGAGAACGTCGCACCGAACACCACGGTCTGCGCGAAGATCCCCGCCATCAGGAACTGCGTGTAGTCGGTCCCCTGCACCTGGATGGCACCGCCGTAGACCTGGCTGAACAGCAGCACGAACATGATCGGCTGCAGCACGGCGAACACGAGCATGTCCGGCGACCGCTTGAGCTTGATGAGGTTCCGCTTGGTGACGGTCCAGCCGTCCTCGATCCAGACGGCGAGCGGCGAGGTGACGACGACGGGCAGCTGGCGGCCCGGCGCGAGGGACGTGGTGGTCATCGTGCCGTCTCCTTCTGCTTGGTGGCCGCGGGTGCGCCGGCGTCGTCGTCCGTCGCGGCGTGCCCGGTCAGGCGGAGGAAGACGTCGTCGAGGGTCGGGCGCCGCATGCCGGCGTCGTGGAGTTCGATGCCGGCCTCGCCCAGGTCGGCGAGCACGCGCTGCAGGGCGGCCGGACCGGCCTCCACCGCGATGGCACGGGTGCGGCCGTCGCCCGAGGTCTCGACCTCGCCGACCCCGTAGCGGCGCAGCACCGTGGTCGCCGCGTCGCCGTCGGCCTCGTCCACCAGGGTCACGACCACGCGGTGCCCGCCGACCTGCGCCTTGAGCTGGTCGGCGGTGCCCTCGGCGATGACGGCCCCGTCGTCGATGACCGCGATGTCGTCGGCGAGCCGGTCGGCTTCTTCCAGGTACTGGGTGGTGAGGAGCACCGTCGCCCCCTCGGCCACGAGGTCCTCGATGATGCCCCAGAGCGCCAGACGGCTCCGGGGGTCGAGGCCCGTCGTCGGCTCGTCGAGGAACAGCACGCGCGGGTTCATCACCAGCGCCCCGGCGAGATCGATGCGTCGCCGCATGCCGCCGGAGAAGCCCTTCACCGGACGGTCCCCCGCCTCGGACAGGTCGAAGACATCGATGAGCTCCCGGGCACGATCGCGCGCTGTCCGGCGGCCCAGGTGGTAGAGCCGCCCGATCATCTCGAGGTTCTCGAACCCGGTCAGGTTCTCGTCCACCGCCGCGTACTGCCCGGACACCCCGATCGACCGCCGGGTAGCCTGCGGGTCGGCGATCACGTCGATGCCGTCGATCGTCGCGGTGCCCGAGTCGGGCGTGATGAGGGTGGTCAGTACCTTCACCACCGTGGTCTTGCCCGCGCCGTTCGGCCCGAGCAGCGCCTTCACGGTGCCCTGCGGCACCGACAGGTCGAGCCCGGCCAGCGCGTGCACCGGCCCGGACTTCGACTTGTAGGTCTTGGTCAGCCCGGAGGCTTCGATGATGGCCATGTCGCTCCTTCGTCGGACACGGTGGGTACCCGGGGGTCCGGTGGAGCGACGGACGTCACTCAGACGTCGAAGTCACCACCACCGAAGTCGCTGAAGCCACCGCCGAAGTCGGATCCGCTGTCGCCCCAGCCCGCATTGTCGAAGCCGCCGCCGTCGGATGCGCCGCCGTCGGACGCCCCGGCATCACCGGATTCAGCACCAGTGTCCTCCGAACCACCGTCACCCGCAGCGTCGGTACCGCCATCGAACGAACCGGGGTCCGGCAGGAACGCGCTCATGATCGCCGAACCGATGACGTAGCCGGCCACGGTCCCGAGGATCGAGGCACCGATCATGCTGCCGAACGACGGACCGCCGCGCTGGCCACCGAAGCGTCCGCCGCCACCGCCGACGCCGCCAAGCGAGCGCTCCATGAAGCCCGGCTGGCGGATCTCGGAGCGGGTCGCCGACTGGGCGAGCGAGCGCGGGTCGTCACCACGGGGCGCCTCACCGGGAGGCGCGGTCCGGGTGAACTCGTCGTAGACCATGCGCCGCTGCTCGTCGGTCAGCTTGGCGAAGGCCTCGGCGTGGACCTCTTCGATGCGCTCCGGCGGTGCGGTGCGGAGCAGGTAGCGGTAGCGCTCGACCGCACGTTCGTCGTCGGTCGTCGCACCCTGCTGCTGCGTCGGTGCACCGCCCCACTGCGGGACGCCGTACTGGTCGCCTGCGCCCTGCGGTGCGGACGGCGCCGGCTGCTGGTAGGACTGCTGGCCGTACCGGTAGCCCTGCTGCTGCGGCGGCTGCCCCCACTGGTTCTGCTGTGCGTCAGCGGATCGGTCACGCTCCGGACGTCCGAGCAGGCGGTCGAGGAATCCCATGGTCGATGCTCCTTCGGGTGCACGGTGGGCCCGGTCGGACCCGTCGTGGACTGCAACACTACGAACCCCCGACGTCGGATGACTGAGCGCCCGCTCAGAGTCGGCCGGGAGGCGCGTGCCGGGCTGGCACCGCGCCTCCAGCCCGCACCGTGCGCACCTGCGCACCCCGTGCGCGGTTCGCAGCCCCATGCGCGGTTGCAGCGCCGAACCCAGCAGCCAACCCCACACCGTGCGCACCACCCACCGGCCGGGAGGCGCGTGCCGGGCTGGCACCGCGCCTCCAGTCCGCACCGTGCGCACCTGCACACCCCGTGCACGGTTCCCAGCCCCGTGCACGCTTGCAGCGCCGCACCCGGCAGCCAACCCCGCACCGGATCGCCGACCCCGCACCGAATCGCAGACACCGCACCGTGCCCACCTGCACACCCCGTGCGCGGTTCCCAGCCCCGTGCACGCTTGCAGCGCCGCACCCAGCGGCCAACCCCGCACCGGATCGCCGACCCCGCACCGAATCGCAGACACCGCACCGTGCGCACCTGCGCACCCCGTGCACGATTCCCAGCCCCGTGCCCGCTTGCTGCACCGCACCCAGCAGCCAACCCCGCACCGGATCGCCAACCCCGCACCGCGCGCACCTGCGCACCCCGTGCGCGGTTCCCAGCCCCGTGCGCGCTTGCAGCGCCGCACCCAGCGGCCAACCCGGCACCGGATCGCCGACCCCGCACCGTGCGCACCACCCACCGGCCGGGAGGCGCGTGCCCGGCTGGCACCGCGCCTCCAGTCCGCACCGTGCGCACCTACGCACCCCGTGCGCGGTTCGCAGCCCCATGCGCGCTTGCAGCACCGCACCCAGCAGCCAACCCCGCACCGGATCGCCAACACCGCACCGTGCGCCGCGGCTCACCGCGCGGCTCACCCCGCGGCGAGCGCCGCCGTCCACACCGCGTGCAGCTCGTCCGCGGCACCCGGGTGCGCCACGAGGAACGGCTCCCCCACGGGCGGGAAGCCCTCGACGGGGCCGGACCGCGTCAGCACGACGCCCCCGGCCTCGTGCACGAGCAGCACCGCGGCACCGTGGTCGACCGGGTTGAACGCCGAGACGCAGCCGCCGATCCCCCGCCCGGCCGCGACCTGGGCGATCGTCAGCGTGCCCGATCCCTGCACCCGGAGCGTGCACGACCGGTCGGCCAGGGCGTCGAGGAACGCCCCGAACCCCGGCCACGGGCGGTGCCCGTCGAGCTCGGTGCCGACGACGGCACCGGCGAGCGGCCGGGGTGTGTCGTCGAGTCGGAGCTGGCGGTCGCGCAGGGTGGCGCCGCGGCCGCGTCGGGCCTCGAGCACCTCACCGCGCCAGGGGTCAGCGACGACGCCGACGAGCGGGCGGCCGCCACGGGTCAGGCAGAGCGACATCGAGGTCCACGGCACGCCGTTCGCCAGGTTGGTGGTGCCGTCGACGGGGTCGAGGAACCAGCGGTGGCGGTCGCCGGGGGCCTCGCCGTACTCCTCACCGGTGAAACCGTGCGTCGGGAACACCATCCGCACGCGGGAGCGGACGTGCTGCTCCACCAGGCGGTCGACGTCGGTGACCAGGTCGGCGGGGTTCGCCTTGGTGTGGACCTCGCTGACCGGGTGTTCACGCGTGTAGGCGATGACCTCGTGGGCGATGCGGTGGGCCAGGGCCTGGGCGCGCGAGGCGACCTCGGTCTCGGTGGGCTCGCGGTCGCGCTCGGGCCAGCCGTCGCGCTCGGCCGCCGACAGGGCTGCCCCGATGGACCCGACGTCGTTCGTGGTGATCGAGTCGACACCGAGCCGGGCTGCCCAGATGGCGGGCTCGACGTCGTCGATGGTCCAGACGGCGACGCGCAGACCCAGGGCGTGCGCGACCTCGACCGTGCGCGGGGTGAGGAACGCGACGTCGAGGTTGAGCGTCGACGGGTCGAGCACCTCGAGGTCCGCAGCGACGGGCGGTTCGAGCGACTCCCATGCCAGCCACACGTCGGCATCGGGCAGCACGGAGCGGACGGCCGCCATCGCCGCCGGCGCCCCGCACCAGGCCACCGCGGTGGAGCCGGTGAAGCCCGCGACGGTGCGGGCGGCGACCAGGGCGTCCTCGGCGTCGGTCAGGTCGACGAGCAGGGTCGACCGGCAGCCGTCGAGGCGTTCGAGCGCGCCGTCGAGCCGCGGGATCCGGTCGAGGCCGTTGCCGAGCCGGGCGACGTCGCACCAGTCGACGTCGGACACCCGGCGGGCGTCGCCCCACATCCGGCCGAGGGTCTCGTCGTGCAGCAGGACGGCGACGCCGTCGGCGGTGCGGCGGACGTCGACCTCGATCACCTCGGCGCCGAGCGCCTCGGCGACCGCGATGGCGGGCAGGGTGTTCTCACGCCGGACGCGCGGCGCACCGCGGTGGGCGACGAGGCGTGGCGGACGCACGCCGGGCCTCCCGTCCGGGCTGGTGGCGACCACACGGTCGACCGCAGCCGCAGCGGACTGCGCAGTCGAGACCGTCGACGTCGGGACCCCGGCGCTCATCGGGCGACCTCGAGCAGCACGCCGTCGCGGTGGACGAGCACTTCACCCAGGCGCACCCCGGTCTCGGTGCCGACCGCCGGCGGTGGCCCGGTGACGTAGGCGCGGAGCTCCGCGCCGTCGGTGCTGAGCACGACCTCGGCGAAGTGCCCCCGCATGAGCACCCGCGCGACCGTCGCGCGGATGGGCGAGTCGTCGGTGAGCACGACCTGCTCCGGGCGGACCAGCACCGTGTCGGCCGCCGTCGGGCTGACCGAGGTGCCGGCGAGGAACCGTCCGGTGACGACGCTCGTCGACCCGATGAACGACGCCACGAAGCTCGTGGCGGGGCGGGCGTAGAGCTCGGTCGGGGTCGCGATCTGCTCGATGCGGCCGTCGTGCATCACGGCGATCCGGTCCGAGATGCTGAGCGCTTCGTCCTGGTCGTGCGTCACGATCACGGTCGTGATGCCGAGGCGCTGCTGGATGCGGCGGATCTCGTCGCGGACGCTCACGCGGAGCTTCGCGTCGAGGTTCGACAGCGGCTCGTCGAGGAGCAGGACGTCCGGCTCCTGCACGATGGCGCGGGCCAGGGCCACGCGCTGCTGCTCACCGCCCGAGATCGCGGTCGGCTTCGAGCCGGCGTGGTGGCTCAGGCCGACGAGCTCGAGCGCGTCGCGCACCCGCTCGGCGACCCGCGCCTTCGGCACCCGTCGGGTCCGCAGCGGGAACGCGACGTTCTGCGTCACCGTCATGTGCGGCCAGAGCGCGTAGTTCTGGAACACCATCGCGCTCGGCCGGCGCTCCGGACCGAGCGACGTGACGTCGCGGTCCCCCATGGTCACGACGCCGCCGTCGGCGGGCAGGAACCCCGCCACCATCCGGAGCGTCGTGGTCTTGCCGCAGCCGGACGGACCGAGGAGCGAGACGAGCTCGCCCTTCGCGACGTCGAGGTCGATGCCGGCGACGACGTCGCGCCCGCCGAGCGTCTTGCGCAGTCCGCGAATGGTGAGGCCGCCGGATCGGGTCCGGTCCGTCGTGCTGCCGTCGGCCTGGAGGCCCGGTGCGCGTTCCGCGACGAGCGTTGCGTCCGTCATCTGGTCGCCTTTCGTGCTGGTGTGGGTCATCGGTGTCGGTCCGGGTGTCTGTCCGGGTGTCGGCCCGGTCGGTTGCGGCCGGGTCATCGGATCTGGAAGCCGTCCGCCAGACGGCCGCCCATGATGTGCTTCCGGGCGAGCAGCAGCAGGACCACGGACGGGATGCTCAGCGCGATCGCGAACACCGCCGAGACCTGGCGTGGGGAGTTCAGGACGAGCGAGTACATCGCCGTCGGCATCGTCATGTACGTCGGGGCGCCGACCAGGTACGTGCCCTGCGCCTCGTCGAAGGACGCCAGGAACGACATCACCATCGCGACGAGGATCCCGGGCCAGGCGATCGGGAACGTCACCTTCCAGAAGGTGCGCCAGCGGCTGGCCCCGGCGTCGCGGGCGGCTTCCTCGAGGGACCGCGGCACGGCCGAGAACGCTGCGGCGGGCAGCCAGGTCATGAACACGACGCAGCCCAGGACGTGCACGATCAGGATGCCGGTGACCGTGTTCATGAGGTTCAGCGCGGTGAACATCGCCGACATCGTGACGAAGAGGCCCATCTTCGGGAACGCGTTCGTCGCGAACAGCCCGACGAGCACGAGGCGCCGCCCCGGGAACTCGATGCGGCTGATCGCCCACGCGGCGGGCAGGCAGACCACCGCGGCGATGAGGACCGTGAGCGGGGCGAGGACGAGTGAGTTCTGCACCGCGACGGCCAGGCTGCGGTCCTCGAACACGGTGCCCCACCACTGCAGGGTCCAGCCGTCGGGCAGCAGGTTCGGGTAGGTCCACGTCGTGGCGAAGGCACGGGCGGCCAGCCAGACGAGCGGCCCGAGGATGAACACGGCCAGCACGATCGCGGTCGCCCAGACGAGGGCGTTGCCGGTCAGACGCTTGATCACTGCTGCTCCTGACGCTTCTTGTCGAGCTCGCCCGCGTTCGAGCGGACCGTCGAGCGGAGGTAGAAGACGCTCGCGGCCGCGGCGAACGCGAACACGATGAACGCCATCGCTGTCGACTGCTGCGGACGGTTGTAGGCCTGGAAGTACTTCGAGATGTCGACGCCGAGCATCGTCGGCGCGTTCGGACCGGTGAAGTACGGCACGGTGAACGAACCGAGCACCCCGATCACGGTGAACGTCGTCGCGATGACGAGCGGGGTCGCGGCCATCGGCAGGAGCACCTGCCAGACGACGCGCCAGGTGCTCGCCCCGGCGTCCTTCGCGGCCTCGACCAGGGCGTCCGGAGTGCCCTGCAGCGCCCCGGCGATCATCAGCACCGCGAACGGCAGGCTGGTCCAGACGCTGCCGAACACCACGGCGACGAGGGTGTAGCCCCACACCGGGACGTCGAGGCCGAACTGCGCACCGAGGCTCCGGAGGAACCCCTGCGCGTCGGTGAAGGTCAGGATCGACCAGCTCGCGATGACCACCGGCACGAAGATCGGCACCACCGCGAGGACACTGAGGGTCTTGCCGAGGAAGCCGCCGCGGAGCCGCAGGATCACCGCGACGACGACGGCGAGCCCCACGGTCAGGCCGGTCGACAGCGCGGTGACCCCGAGCGTCGCGACCAGGTCACGCAGGAACGTGGCGTTGCCGAGCAGGGTCGCGTAGACCGCGAACGAGAAGCCGCGCACGGTGTCGCCACCGATGTCGGCGAGCGCCTGGTTCAGGCCGCCGGTGAACCCGAGGCTGAACAGGGCGGCGTTCACCACCGGGACGCCGACGAACAGGACGACGACCAGCACCGGGGCGGCGACGAGGGCGAGGCCCTGCCACCGCCGGCGGCGGGCCAGCCGCTCCTGCGCCGTGCGCCCGATGGCGGGGTGCGACGGGCCCTGGGCGTGGGGCGGGACGGGCGTGAGGCCCGTGGCGGAGTCGCCACGGGCCTCCCGGCCGGTTGCCGGGCCGTCCTGGACGGTCTGGGTCACTGCGGGACCTTCGCGTCCCACGCCGCGTTCATGTCGGCGGCGAAGTCGCTCTGGAACCCGAGGCGGAGCTGCGAGGGGTTCGCGTCGGCGAACTGCTCGGCGACCGACTTGGGCAGGCTGTCGAGCGGGATCACCGGGTAGCCGGAGACGGCGCTCGCGACGAGCTGCTGCCCCTTCGCGCTGAGCACGAAGTCGGCGAGCTTCTCGGCCGCCGCCTTCTTGGCCTTCGGCTCGGTCTTGGGGATGCCGAGGAAGCTCGCGCTGCCGGTGAACGACGGGTCCTCGATCTGCACGGCCTTGGTGGTCTTCGGGATGATGCCGGTCTTCTGCGAGGTGATGAACTGGTCGCTCCAGACCGGGGCCATCGCGATCTGGCCACTGCCGAGCAGCTGCACGACCTGGTCGTTGCCGTTCGGGTAGACGCCCTTCTGATACGTCGACGGACCGAGGTCCTTCAGGGCCGCGAAGCCCTTGTCCCACTTCGACTCGAGCGACTTGTCGTACTTCGTCTGCATCGTCTCCTGCTCGGCGGGCGTCAGGTACTTCGCGAGCACCGTGGCCACGAACGAACCACCCGAACCGCCGGACGACGGGGAGTTGTAGGCGAACTCGCCCGGGTTGGCCTTGATCCAGGCGAGCAGGTCGTCGAGGGTCTTCGGCGGGTCCGTGACCTTCTTCGCGTCGTACGCCAGCAGCACGCTCGAGGCGCGGTACGGGATGGCGCTGTCGCCGCCCTGCTGCTTCGTGGCGTCCGGGACGTCCTTCAGGTTCGGGATCGTGCTGTCGCTGACCGGCGCCATCAGCCCGGCCTTGCCGGCGGTGGTGACGAAGCCGGCGTCGACGAGGTCGTACGCGACGGACTTGCCGGCCTTGACCGCGGTGGCGAGGTTCGCCTGGGTCTGGGCGTCGTGCTCGCCGTGCAGGTCGATGCTCGTGCTGACGTGGATCTTCGGGTTCGCCTTCTCGAAGGCGGGGATGAGCGACTTGTCCCAGAGGTCCTGGACGTTGGTGTCGCCGCTGATGAACACGGTGAGGTCGGTGGTGCCGTCGGTGTCGGAGGCGTTCGAGGCGTTTGCGCTCTGGACGCAGCCGGAGAGTGCGACGGTCGCGGCTGCCGCGATGGCGAGGCCGGCGAGGACTCGGGTCTTCACGTGGGTTCTCCCTGTTCCGTGGTGCGTGGGGTGTGCGGGGTGGGGGCGTGCGGGTGTGCGGGGTTCGTGCGGGCGGGACGTGTGGGAACGTTCCCGCGCCGGGGTCGAGTGTGGCGCTGCCGGGTGAACTCCGGGTGCCGCCGGCGTCGCCGCCGGGTGAACTCCGGGTGCGGTGGGGTGCGGTGCAGGGGCGGCGGGGGCGGGCGCGGTGCTGCGGTGCTGCGCGTCGGATGCGGTGACGGCGCACGGTGCGAGTTCCGCCGACCCGTGCGAGGTTGACGGCTTCGTGCCCGGCTACAACCCTGCACGGAGCGGGCTGCTCGCCCCCGACCGGCGAACGATGCACGGTGCGCGGCCCCGTTCGCTGCCGACGACCCCGCACCGAGCAGCCAGGTCCACGGTGGGCGACGAACCGCGCACCGTGCGCACCGGCAAGCGGCCGAACAATCTCGCACGGTGCGTGGCTGATACCCCTCAACGCGACATGCGGACTCCGGCCTGGCGGAGCTTCGCGCGGAGGACCCACTCGTTGCGCAGGTCCGACCAGGTGAGCCGCACCACGGTTCGCACCTCGGGGAACGCGCGGAGCCGGTCCTCCCGGATCTTCTCGTCGAACAGCGCTTCCTCCGGCGTCCGTCCCCGCAGGTACGCACTGCTCCGGTACTTCACGGCTCCGTCGAACTCGACCACGACCCCGGCATCCGGGAACCAGAAGTCCACGACGATGTCCGGCTCGCCGGGCGCTCGGAAGCGGTGCTGGAGGACCGGCGGCGGTGTCCCGAACTGGTCGAACCGCGCTCGTGCGTACGACTCCCCCGGTGAGTCCGATGCGGGATCGGCGAACCCGATCGCCCGGAGCGCCCGACGTCGTCCCTTCTGCCCGCGCCGCTCGATCGCCGACCGGACGTCTTCGCGCTCGACCTCGCGACGGAGGAGCGCATCGAGGGACACGACTGCGTCGGTGAACGGCAGTGTGAGTGCGAGGTCGGTCGCCAGCCGGTCGAGTCCGCACACCAGCAACCCGTCGGGCGTGGCGACCGGACGCTCGTTCCGTTCGGCGTCGAGGTCGGCGTGCACCACGAAGGTCGCGTTCGTGGTGCGCCGGTCGGCACCGCGTGAGGTCACGTGGATCCGTGTCGGTGGTGGGGTGAGCAGGGGCACACCGAAGACGACGGCGGCCGAGACGTGTGAGATCAGGTCTCCGGGGCGGATCCGGTCGGCGAACGAGCGCAGCCGGACGTGGTGCTGCTCACTGGGGCGGAGCGCGGCCCATCCCGCAGACTCCGCGTACAGGCCGCGTGCTACCCGTGTGAGTTCCCCCGCAGCGGCCCGACGCCTGATGACATCGGACTCGTCGGGGCGCTGTGCGGACGTTCGGAACGTGAGGACTTCGGGGACCGGTGCGAGCTTGAGGTTCATCGACATACTCGTGATGCTCCGGATCCTCCGCCTTCGGAGCAGCACCGCGTGGGCGTGCTGTGGAGGACCAGCCGCGCCGAGCACCTTGTGGAGGAATGAGCGAGCAGCCCGGGGCCTGCGAGAATGAGCGGGTGAACGCACGCACCTGGGGTTGGCTCGCAGCCGTCATCGACGTCGTCCTCATCGTCGTCTTCGCGCTCATCGGGCGCTCGTCGCACGGTGAGGCCAACACGGCACTCGCGCTCTGGACCACCGCCTACCCGTTCCTGGCCGGTTGGGCGATCGGGTACGTGACGAGCGGCGCCTGGGCTCGACCGCTGCGCTTCTGGCCGACCGGTGTCGTGGTCTGGGTCCTCACGGTCTTCGTCGGTCTGGCCATCCGCGTCGCCACCGGGCAGGGGGACGTCGACGGCAACCCGCTGCCGATCTCGTTCGTCATCGTCGCGACGATCGTGCTCGGGGTGTTCCTGCTCGGCTGGCGTGCGATCGCCCGCGGTGTGCTCCGGTTCACCGCGTCGCGGTCGCGACGGGACGCCGCAGCGTCCGACGCGTGAACGGCAGCCGCGGTTCCCAACCGACGATCCTCGACGTCGCCGCACGTGCGGGGGTCTCGAAGTCGGCGGTGAGCCGAGTGCTCTCCGGGACCGGACGGTTCTCGGACGAGACCCGCGAGCGCGTCGAACGCGCGGCAGCCGAGCTCGGGTACGTCGCGAACGCGATGGCTCGCGGGCTGGTCAGCGGTCGCACGAACACGATCGGGATGCTCGTCCGTGATGCATCGTCGATGGTCTACACCGCACTGCACGCCGTGATGGAGCGCCGCGCGTCGGAGCTCGGCTACCGCGTCGTCACCACGACGGGCGTCGGCCGGGTCGAGGACGAGAAGTCCGCCCTCGCCGCACTCGTGTCCATGCGCGTCGACGGGCTCGTCGTGTGCAGCGGCCTGATGCCGTCCGCCGACATCGCCGAGTTCGCGCCCCGCATCGCCACCGTCGTCGCGGGTCGGCCCGAGCTGCACCCGGCGCTCTCGAGCGTCTACTGCGACGAGGTCGACGGTGGGGCTTCCATCGCGGACGCCGTCGCCGATGCCGGCCACGCCACGGCCGTGGTGTTCACCGTCCCGCTCGACAACGCGATCACGCAGCACGCGCGATCGTCGGCGATGCTCGAGCGGCTCCGAGCACGAGGCGTCCGGGTGATCGACATCGACGCGAGCTTCGTGCGGCCACCCGACGACCTCGCCGCCGACCTGGTGGACGCCGTGCAGGAGTCGGGCGTGACCGCGGTGATGTGCCCGACCGACCGGCTCATGCTCGACGTGTGCGAGGCGCTCGCCCGCCGCGGTGTCGAGGTCCCGCGCGACCTCTCCGTCACCGGGTTCGACGGCGTCTACCCACTGGCGAGCGACTGGATCGGCTTCACGACACTCGAGCAACCGATCGAGCGCATCGGCCGCGAGGCCATCGACCTCGTCATCGGCCGCATCGACGACCCCACGCGCCCGGTCGAGCACCGCTCACTGCGCGGCACCGTGATCCCCGGCCGCACCCTGCTCCCCCGCTGACGCCGACCCGCTGATCTCGCACGGTGCGCGTCGACTCGACCCGTGCAGGCTCCGGGCCTGGCGCACGGTGCGAGGTCGCTCAAACCGCGCACGGTTCGTGTTGCGGTGCGAGGCTCGAGAGGCACGCACGGTGCGAGGTCCGTCGAGCGGTGCCACCATGGTGGCTCGGTGCGGCGCTACAAGCGTGCACCGAGCGGACAACCTCGCACGGGCCGACACAGACAGCACCGTGCGGCTTCGGCCCACGGCCGCAGCCGCGCCCGCGCACCGCACCCGCGCCCGCGCCCGCACCTAGAACAGCCCGCTGCGCGGCCCGTCCTCCGGCCCGTCGAACCCGCGGAACATGTCCGACACCAGCGCCTCGATCTGCGGCTCCACCAGGCGTTCGACGGCCTCGGCGATCCGCGGCCGGTGGTCGATGAGCGCCAGGCACACCGCGGTGCCGGTCGACCGCGCGCACTCGTCGGACAGCGCGATCTCGTGCCGGAGCGCAGCCTTCGCTTCGTCGGACAGCGGCTCGCGCGGCGTCTGCTCCCCCGCACCGGTGCCGGCCAGCTCGCCGAGCGTGAACAGGAACGGCGACCCCGGCGACGGCTCGGGGTCCACGTCGAGGCCCTGGAACTCGGGCGACAACCCCTCGGCCGGCTGGTACCCGGCATGCCGCTTCCGGGCCGCCGCCCGCTCGAGTTCCCGCTGCAGCAGCGGCAGGTTCTTCGCCGTGTAGTCGTCGACGGCGTCCTCGACGATGGTCGAGATCCGCCCGATCAGCGCGTGCTGGACGGCGTGCGGCACGTCGGGTCCGAACCCCGCGGCCGCGGCGATCGGGGACCCGGTGCACTTCCGGCAGATGCGCGTGCGCGGGCGGGCGGTCCCGATCTGCCAGCGCGGCAGCCAGCGCAGCCACAGGTCGACCGCGCCCCGCACGCGTCCGTCGATGCCGTCCATCCCTCAACAGTAGGCCTGGAGGCGCGGATCACCCCCGGCACACCGCGCCGGTCGGGCAATCCACCGGTTCTCAGGCCTGTGGTTCCGTCACGAAGTCGATCAGCTCCTCGACACGGCCGAGCAGCTCAGGCTCGAGGTCGGCGAAGGTGCGCACCTGCCCGAGGATCCGCTGCCATGCCCGGGCGATGTCGGCCTGCTCGGCGTGCGGCCAACCGAGCGCCTGGCAGATGCCCGCCTTCCACTCGATCGAGCGCGGGATCGTCGGCCACGCCCGCAGCCCGACCCGTGCCGGCTTGACCGACTGCCAGACGTCGACGAACGGGTGCCCGACGACGAGCACGTGCGCGCCCCACTTGCCGCGCATCACCGCGTCGGCGAAGCGGGACTCCTTCGACCCGGGCACCAGGTGATCGACCAGGACCCCGACCCGGCGCTCCCGCGTCGGCTGGAACTCGTCGAGCACCGCGGCGAGGTTGTCGACGCCGGACAGCTCCTCGACCACGACGCCCTCGACGCGCAGGTCGGCACCCCAGACCTTCTCGACGAGTTCCGCGTCGTGCTTGCCCTCGACCATGATGCGGCTGGGGAGCGCCACCCGAGCACGCTGCGACTCCACGGCGAACGATCCGGACGCGGTGCGGAGGCGACCACCGTCGGACGCCTGCCGCACGGCGGGCGCACCCCCGGGCCTCCAGTCCGAATGAACGGAACCCAGCGAACCCGGCGAGCCGGCAGCGGCTGCGGCCGACCGCCCGACCGGCGCCGACGGCCGCCCCAGCGTCACCAGCTCACCCTCGAGCAGGAACTGCCCGGTGAAGGGGAAGGAGCGCGTGCGGCCCTTCCAGTCCTCGAGCGCGATGTTGCCCGCCTCGAGCCCCACCACGGCACCGGCCCACCCGGAGTCCGGGTCCTCGAGCACCATGTCCCGTTCGAGCGGCACCTGCCGCACCTTCTTCACCCCGCGCGAGCGCCAGTCCCCCGAGAGCACATCGCCGCCGTACCGGTCGTCGTCCACCCGCACGAGGGTACTGTCGACGACGGCCCGGACGACGTCGACCGCGCCGGTTCCCCATCATCTCGACGGAAGGCCCGCCCGTGCGCGCAGCGATCATCCACGCCCCGAACGACATCCGCGTCGAGGAGCGCGACCGACCCGGGCTCCTGTCCGGCAAGGACGTCGTCGTCAAGGTCCTCGCGGCCTGTGTCTGCGGATCGGACCTCTGGCCCTACCGCGGCGTCACCGAGACGAAGCAGCCCCGACCGATCGGCCACGAGCTCGTCGGCGAGGTCGTCGCCGTCGGTGACGACGTCACCGGCCTGCACGAGGGCGACTTCGTCATCTCCCCCTTCACCATGAACGACGGCACCTGCCAGGCCTGCCGCAACGGCATGACCACCGGCTGCGACCACCTGTCCGGGTTCGGCAGCACGGACGCGTACGGCGACCCCGTCGGTGGCGCACAGGCCGAGTACGTGCGGATCCCGGACGCCGACGCCACGCTCGTCGCGGTCCCCGGTCCGGTCGACCCGGCCCTGGTGCCGTCGCTGCTCACCCTGTCCGACGTCTTCTCGACCGGCCACCACGCCGCCGTGTCGGCAGCGGTCGGCCCCGGCAAGACCGTCGTCGTGGTCGGCGACGGCGCGGTCGGCCTGTCCGCGGTGCTCGCCTCGAAGCGGCTCGGTGCGGACCGCATCATCGCGATGAGCCGGCACGCCGACCGTCAGGCGCTCGCTCGCGAGTTCGGTGCCACCGACATCGTGGCGGAGCGCGGCGACGAGGGCGTCGCGGCGGTCCGCGCGCTGCTCGGCGGCGACCTGGCCGACTGCGCCGTCGAGGCCGTCGGCACCGAGGAGAGCATGGACCAGGCGCTGCACTCGGTGCGCCCCGGTGGCAACGTCGGCTTCGTCGGGGTCCCGCACGGCGTACCGACCATCGGCACGCGCTACCTGTTCGACACGAACATCGCGATCGCAGGCGGCATGGCCCCGGCGCGGAAGTACATCCCCGAGCTGCTGCCCGACGTGCTGTCCGGCGCGATCGACCCCGGTCGCGTCTTCGACCTGGAGCTGCCGCTCGACGAGGCTGCCGAGGCCTACCGCGCGATGGACGAGCGCCGGGCCATCAAGGTGCTGCTGCGCCCGTAGCGGCGCGCGTCGTGGACGCACCGACAGACGGACGGGAGGCCCGTGGCGGCGTCGCCACGGGCCTCCCGTCCGTCGTCTGGTCGCGTCGGACCCCCGGCGGCCGCCCGCTCAGGCGTCGCGGATCGCCAGCACCCGGTGCGGCGCAGCCGCCTCGGCCCGCCACCCGCCGGGCAGCACGTCGCGGAGTTCGGGCACGGTGAAGCTCCGTCGGATCGACCGCAGGCCGTCGACCCGGATGAACGTCCCCGCCGCCACGAGCGGTGACGCCAGCGCGTACGCCCGGTAGGCCGCCGGCGACCGCCGGATGTCCGAGTGCAGGCTGCGCCCGCTTGCGAGCAGCTCGGAGTCGGCCAGGAACCCCCGCCGCTCCTCGACGCCCAGGTGGTGCAGCACGTGGTTCGACACGACGACGTCGAACCGCTCACCCGCCGCGACCAGGTCACCGCTCGACTGCTGCCGGAACGTCACGCCGGTCGGGGACGACCGCCGTGCTGCGGCGATGGCACGTTCGTCCGGGTCGACCCCGACGACCTCGAGGTCGAAGCCATCGCTCGCCGCCCAGCGAACCAACGAGCGGGCCAGGTCGCCGCCGCCGCACCCCAGGTCGAGCACCCGGCCACGGCCGCTGGCGGGCAGGGCCGGCACGACGTGGGACCGCCAGGCCGCGCGCCAGCCGCTCACGAGTGCGTTCACGACGGCGAAGCGCCGGAAGGTGCGCGCGAGCGCACGCGGGTCGCAGTCCGGGTCGTCCATCAGTTCGGTCAGGTCGAGCGCGCGGGTGCGCAGGTCGACGGCCGGGAGGCCCGTGGTGCCGCCGCCCTGACGGCTCACGCCGCGCCCGTGGTCGCGACGGGCACGCGGGCGGGTGCGACAGCGGGTTCCGCCGCGGGTTCCGCCACGGGCTCTGCCGCGGGTTCTGCCGCGGGTTCTGCCGCGGGTTCTGCCGCGGGCGACGCCTCGGTCCGCACCGCGGTGAGCCGTGCGCTCTCGACGGTGAGGCCGGGGCCGAAGGCGAGCGCGACGACGGCGCTGCCGTCCTCGAGACCGGCGTCGACGGCGTCGCGCAGCACGAAGAGCACGGTGGCGCTCGACATGTTCCCGTGTTCGCGCAGCACCCGCCGGCTCGACTCCATGGCGCTGTCGGGCAGGCCGAGCGACTCCTGCGTGCGGTCGAGGATGGCCCGGCCGCCCGGGTGCACCGCCCACACCGGCACGTCCGACGCGGGCCCGCCGTCGAGCAGCGGTTGCACGGCGCTCGGGACGTGCAGGCCGACGAGCTTCGGCACAGCGGTGGACAGGACCATCTCGAAGCCCTCGTCCCCGATGTTCCACGCCATCTCGGATGCCCCCTCGGGCACCACGGCCGTCGTGAACTCGTCGAAGCGCAGACCGGCTCCGTCCCGGGCGACGACCGCGGCGGCCGCACCGTCGCCGAAGACGCTGTTCGCGACGATCTGGTCGGGGTCGTTCGAGGCGCGGACGTGCAGGGTGCAGAGTTCACCGCAGACCACGAGCACGACGGCGTCCGGGTCCTGGTCGACGAAGGCCGCGGCGATCCGGAGCGCGGGGAACGCGGCGCAGCACCCCATGAAGCCGATGTGGTGCCGGAAGACGCCCCCGGGGAGCCCGAGCTGCTCGACGACGTCGATGTCTGGCCCAGGCTGCGTGAACCCGGTGCACGACACGGTCACCAGGTGCGTGACGGCCTCCGGCGCGATGCCGGCACGTTCGACGGCGTCACGGGCGGCCGCGACGAACAGCGGCGGGGCGAGCTCGCGGTACCGGTCGTTCCGCGAGCCGGTGGACGGCGAGCGCAGGGTGCCGTCGTCGTCACGGAAGGCCCCACCGGCACGCGCGGAGTCGAGTTCCTCGAGGACGGTGTGCCGCTGGTCGACCGCCGACCCGTCGAACGCGGCGGGGACGAGCCGTTTGCCGAGCCGCCCGAGGTCGGGTTGGGCGGAGAACAGGTCACGCACCCGGGGCTGGTCGAGGGTCGTCTCGGGGACGGCGGTTCCGATGGCGCGGATCGTTGCGGACACGACTCATCCTGTCACCGGATCGCTGACGCGTCCCCAGGATGCACACGGCGACCGGGACGCACGGAGGGCACGGCACCGACCGGTGCCGTGCCCTCCGTGGTGGGACTGCCTAGGACTGCTGCGCGCGCTCCAGCACGAGTTCCCGCACGCGTGCGGCGTCGGCCTGGCCCTTCATGGCCTTCATGACCGCGCCGATGATCGCGCCGGCCGCCTGGACCTTGCCGTCCTGGATCTTCGCCAGCACGTCGGGCTGCGCCGCGAGTGCTTCGTCGACCGCGGCCGTCAGGGCGGAGTCGTCCGAGACGACCTTGAGCCCACGGGCCTCGACGACCTGCGCCGGCGAACCCTCGCCCGCGATGACACCCTCGAGCACCTGGCGTGCCAGGCGGTCGGTCAGGTCGCCGGACTCGACGAGCGCGATGACCTCGGCGACGTGCTTCGGCGACACCAGGTCACCGGGAGCGGCGTCCTGCGCGTTGGCGACGCGGCTGATCTCACCGGTCCACCACTTGCGGGCGGCCTGCGGTGCGGCGCCGGCGGCGACGGTGCCCTCGACCTCGTCGAGCAGCCCGCCGTTCACGACGTCCTGGAACTCCAGGTCGGCGAAGCCCCAGTCACCCTTCAGACGACGGCGACGTGCGACCGGTGCCTCGGGCAGCGAGGCACGGAGCTCCGCGATGACGGCCGGGTCCGGCACGACGGGCAGCAGGTCGGGCTCCGGGAAGTACCGGTAATCGTCGGCGTCCGACTTCGGACGACCGGCCGAGGTGCGACCGGTGTCCTCGTGCCAGTGGCGGGTCTCCTGCGTGATCGTGCCACCGGCGGCGAGGATCGCGGCCTGACGCTGGATCTCGTAGCGGATCGCACGCTCGACGGCGCGGAACGAGTTGACGTTCTTGGTCTCGGTGCGGGTGCCGAGCTTCTCTTGCCCGCGAGGGCGCAGCGAGATGTTCGCGTCGCACCGCAGGTTGCCGCGCTCCATGCGGGCTTCGGAGACACCGAGCGCCCGGACGAGGTCGCGGATGACCTGCACGTAGGCGGCTCCGAGCTCGGGGGCACGGTGCTCGGCGCCGAAGATCGGCTTCGTGACGATCTCGACCAGGGGCACACCGGCACGGTTGTAGTCGACGAGCGAGTACTCGGCGCCCTGGATGCGGCCGGTGGCACCACCGACGTGCGTCAGCTTGCCGGCGTCCTCTTCCATGTGGGCGCGTTCGATCGGGATGTTGTAGATCGTGCCGTCGGCGAGCTCGACCTCGACCTCGCCCTCGTAGGCGATGGGCTCGTCGTACTGCGAGACCTGGTAGTTCTTCGGGTTGTCCGGGTAGAAGTAGTTCTTCCGGGCGAACCGCGAGGACTCGGCGATCGAGCAGCCGAGCGCGAGCCCGAGCTGGATCGAGTACCGCACGGCCTGCGCGTTCACGACCGGCAGCGACCCGGGCAGCCCGAGGTCGACCGGGGTGACGTTCGTGTTGGGCTCGCCGCCGAAGAAGTTCGGGGCGTCCGAGAACATCTTGGTCTTCGTCGCGAGTTCGACGTGGACCTCGAAGCCGAGCACCGGCTCGTAGCGCTCGAGCGCCTCGTCGAAGTCCATCAGCGCGTCCTTCTGCGCCATCAGATCACACCTTCCTGCGCAGCGGACTGCTGACTCTGGTCGAGGTCCGGGACGGACGCGATGAGCGGCGCGCCCCACTGCTGTTCGAGCAGACGCTCGAGGGCGGCACCGTATCGGTACAGCCGGGCGTCCTCACGCTGGGGCGCCATCAGCTGCACGCCGACGGGCAGGCCGTCCTCGGGCGCGAGGCCGTTCGGGATGCTCATGCCGGGAACGCCGGCGAGGTTCGCCGGGATCGTGGTGAGGTCGTTGAGGTACATCGCCAGCGGGTCGTCGATGCGCTCACCGATCGGGAACGCGGTCGTCGGGGCCGACGGGCTGACGAGCAGGTCGACCTGCTCGAAGGCGGCCTGGAAGTCCCGCTGCACGAGCGTGCGGACCTTCTGCGCCGAGCCGTAGTAGGCGTCGTAGTAGCCGGCGCTCAGGGCGTAGGTGCCGAGGATGATGCGCCGCTTGACCTCGGGCCCGAAGCCGGCTTCACGCGTGGCAGCCATGACGTCCTCGACGGTGGCACCGTTCTCGGGTGTGACCCGGAGGCCGAAGCGCACCGAGTCGAACTTGGCGAGGTTCGACGATGCCTCGGCCGGGAGGATCAGGTAGTACGCGCTGATCGCGTACGCGAACGACGGGGCGTCGATCTCGACGACGACCGCGCCGGCCGACTCGAGCAGCGCGACCGTCTCCTGGAAGCGCTGGGTGACCCCGGCCTGGAACCCGTCGCCCCCGGCCAGTTCCTTCACCACGCCGACGCGCAGGCCGCGGAGCGTGTCCGCCTGCAGCCCTTCGCGTGCGGCGGCGGCCATCGAGGGCCAGGCGTCCGGGATGGACGTGGAGTCCTTCGGGTCGTGCCCGCCGATGACGTCGTGCAGGAGCGCGGCGTCGAGGACGGTGCGGGACACCGGGCCGATCTGGTCGAGGCTGGACGCCAGGGCGATGGCGCCGTAGCGGCTCACCCCGCCGTAGGTCGGCTTCACACCGACCGTGCCCGTCACGGCACCCGGCTGGCGGATGGAGCCACCCGTGTCCGAACCGAGGGCGAAGGGTGCTTCGTGCGCGGCGACCGCAGCGGCCGAACCACCGCCGGACCCGCCGGGGATCCGGTCGAGGTCCCACGGGTTGCGGGTCGGACCGTAGGCCGAGAACTCGGTGGTCGAGCCCATCGCGAACTCGTCCATGTTGGTCTTGCCGAGCGGCACGAGGCCGGCGGCGCGGAGTTTCGCGACGGGGGTGGCGTCGTACGGCGGCACCCAGCCCTCGAGGATCCTGGACCCGGCGGTCGTGGGCATGTCCTGCGTGCACAGGACGTCCTTGACGGCGATCGGCACACCGGCGAGCGGCCCGAGGTCGTCGCCCGCGGCACGGCGGGAGTCGATCGACTTCGCCACTGCCAGGGCGTTCTGGTTGACGTGCAGGAACGCGTGCACGTCGCCGTCGACGGCGGCGATCCGGTCGAGGTGGGCCTGGGTGGCCTCGACGCTCGAGACGTCGCGCGCCACGAGGGCGTCGGCGAGCGCCGCGGCGCTCAGCTTCGTGATGTCGTCAGTCACTGTTCTTCGCCCTACTGTTCTTCGCCGAGGATGGCGGTCACGCGGAACCGTTCGCCGTCGGAGTCGGGCGCCCCGGAGAGCGCCTGCTCCTGCGTCAGCGTCGTGCCGACCACGTCGGGTCGGGTGACGTTGCCGAGCGGCACGGGGTGGCTCGTCGCCGGGACGTCGTCGGTCGCGACCTCGGCGACCTTGGCGACGCTCTCGACGATGTGCGACAGCTCCCCGGTCAGCTTCTCGATCTCGTCGGGCGTGAGTGCGATACGTGCGAGGTTCGCCAGGTGTGCGACCTGCTCGCTCGTGATGTCAGGCATGGTGCTCCGTCGATCGGTTCGTGGAATGCCCCACAGTCTATTGGCTGCGTCGGGCGCGCAGGCGCGGCTGTGGACAACCCCCTCGAGGCCCGGTGCCGGTCCGCCGGACCGGCACCGGGCCTCCAGGGGGTCGAGGGTCACTTCCCGTTCTGGCCCCTCGCAGCCGGTGCCGCCGGGGCCACCGTCGCGGCGGGCGCCGGCGCAGCCGGGGCAGCGGGTGCAGCCGGAGCGGCAGGCGCAGCCGGCGCAGCCGTCGGCGTCGTCTGGTCGTCCTGCGCCGTCCCCTGCCCGGACGAGGACCCCGACGAAGACGAAGACGAAGACGACGACTTGCTCGCCTGCCCGATCATCGCCTGGCTCGGCGCGGGCAGCGCTCCCCCGCCGACGGTCTGGTCGAGGTACGCCATCATCGACTTCCCGACCCCGAACTTCGCGCTGTACCCGGTGGTGCCCTGCAGGAACGGCCAGTTCGCCAGGCTCACACTCCCCTGCACGTTGCCGACCCAGGTGGCGTTCGTGTACTTCGTCGACGACGCGACCAGCCAGTTCTGCACGTCGCCGTCGGTGGTGCCGGTCTTCGCGAACTTCGCCACGCTGTCCCCGGGGTTCGCGCTCGCGGCCGTCCCCGACCCTGACAGCACGCCCTGCAGCGCGTAGTCGACCGTGCCGGCGACGTCCGCCGAGACGCCCTGCGTGCAGGACGACGGCGTCGGGGTGATCTTCGTGCCGTCCGCCTCGGTCACCGAGTCGATCGCGGTGGGCGTGCACACGATGCCGCCGTTGGCGAAGCCCGCGTAGGCCTCGGCCAGGTCGATCGGCGACAGCTCGTTCACGCCGAGGATCGACGACGGCGTCTGCGTCAGGTCCCCGCCGTCGGCGCGGTGGATGCCCATCGACTGCGCGAGCTGGGCGATCTTGCACAGGTCGAGCTGCTTGCCCATCTGGGCGTACGCCGTGTTGATCGACTCGACCGTCGCCGCCTCGACCGACATCGACGACGGCACGCTCTCGGCGTTGGCGACGTTCCAGGTGCCGCCCGCGACGTTCTGGCAGGTGTTGGTGAACTCGGCGTTCGCGAACTGGTGCTCCGAGGTGGTGACCGAGTCGGACAGGGTGTGCCCGCTGGCGAGCCACTCGGCCAGGGTGAACACCTTGTAGGTCGAGCCGGTCTGGAACCCACCGGAGTTGCCGTACGCGGAGTCGGCGCTGTAGTTCACCGCCGTGGCCCCGGCCGCAGCGTTGTCCCCCTGCGTGTACGTGGTGTTCTGGACCATCGACATGATCCGGCCGGTGCCGGGCTCCACGGTGACGTTCGAGCCGCCGACGTCGACGCCCGCCATCGTGGCCGGCACGTAGGTGGACAGGGCGGACTGTGCCTGGCCCTGCAGGTCGAGGTCGAGCGAGGTGTGGATCTGCAGGCCCTTGGTGTCGAGCGTGGCGATGCGTGCCGCCGCGGTCTTGCCGAACGCGGGGTCCTGCAGCACCTGGTCGCGGACGTAGTCGCAGAAGTACCCGGCGTCGTGGTGCGTCGCGGCGGTCGAGCACCCGTTGGCGGTCTCGGTGATCTTCGGCGTGACCGGCGTCGCGATCGCCTTCGTCATCTGTGCCTTCGTGATCGACCCGTGCGCCTGCATCCGGCGGAGCACGTAGTCGCGGCGCTCCTTCGTCAGCTCGTACCCGTTGGCCTTGCCGTTGTCCTTGTCGCTCGGCACGTCGATGCGCAGGTTCGACGGGTTGTTGAGGATCGCGACGAGCGTGGCCGACTGCACGAGCGACAGGTCCTTCGCGTGCACGCCGAAGTAGTACTCGGCCCCGGCCTCGGCCCCGTAGACCCGCCCGCCGAGCCCGACGATGTTGAGGTACCCGGTCAGGATCTCGTCCTTCGAGTACTTCTTGTTCACCGCGATCGCGTACCGCATCTCCTGCAGCTTGCGCTGCGGCGTGACGCCGGCCGCGTCCTCGTAGCAGGCCTCGACCTTCTTCTCGGTGGCGGCCTGGTCCTTGCCCGTGAGCTCCTCGCACTGCTGCACCAGGACGTTCTTGACGTACTGCTGCGTGATGCTCGAGCCGCCCTGCACGTCCCCGCCGACGACGGTCGCGGCGACCCCGCGGAGCGTCCCGAGCACGTCGATGCCGCCCTCGTCGTAGTAGCGCGGGTCCTCGGTGTCGATCGCCGCCTGCTTGAGCGAGTCCGCCATCTGGTCCGCCGTCACGTTCGTGCGGTTCTCGGCGTAGAACGAGGCGATCTTGACCTGCTTCCCGCCCTGCTCCGCGTACACGGACGACACCTGCTGCGGGGTCTGCACGTCGAGGTAGGTCGGCAGGTCCTCGAAGAACGAGACCGCCCCGGACGTCCCCTCACCCGCGACGGCGACCGCCGGGGTCACCGCGACGGCGACGAGCATGCCGGCGAGCACGGACATCACCACGAACATCAGGAGAGCACCAGGCCATCGCACCACACGCATGACGGCACCGTAGGCAGCAGGGCTGTACTGGTTCTGCCCTGGAACGAGTGCAGGCTGCGGTCGCGCTCAGGTTGCCACCCAGGCGGTTCCGAGGACGCGTCGCGATCCGCGCGGGCGCACCGATCCGGCCGGGAGGCCCGCAACGGCTCCGCCACGTCGGCCGCCGGTCACGATCGGGTCACGTCCACCGCGTCGCCACGACCGGCGGGTCCGTCCGGTCGGTCAGGGCCGGCCGCCCACCGCCCGTCGGTCACGGCCCGTCAGTCACGGGGCTGCAGGTCCTGCGGGCGCACGAGGTACATGTCCGGTGAGGCACCGACGATGCCGTCACCACCCGACTTGCCGCGTCGGACCTGCTCGCGCACCAGGTCGCCGCGCCCGATGCCGATCAGGGCGACGTCGTGCAGCGATGCCGTGCCCGGCTTGAGGTAGTCGTTGTGGCCCACGGGGCGGCGGAACACGTCACCGGCCGACAGCGCGTCGGCGCCCCCGGCCAGGTCGAGCACGGTGGACCCGAACGACGCCCCGCCCGGGTCGGTGCCGAAGTACCCGGAGCCCGCGATGGGGTCGCTGTGCGCGCCGCCGACGAACACCTGCCCGGTGGCGACGGCGAGGTCGTCCGCCGTCCGGACGTCGCTGCCCGGCGACCCGAGCACGGTCAGGGTGTCGGCGGTCATCCGCCCCGACGCCAGGGCCGTCATCGCCGTGGTCGACCCGTACGAGTGCGCGACGATGTTCACGCGCGGTTGGTCGCCGGCACGGATCACACGCAGCCCTGCGACCGTCCGTTCGAGCCGCTCGGCCCCGGTCCGTGCGAGCCCGAGCGACAGGATGTTGGACAGGTCCGGCGTGCGGTACCCCATCCACGCGACGACGGCGGCTCCCGACCCGTTGCCCGTGGCGGCGAGCGGCGCCAGGGTGGCCTGCTCGCGGGACAGGTCGTTGGCGGTGTTCGTGAAGTCGGTCATCTGCCCGGTGACGGTGAAGAACATGCCCGGCACCACGACGGTGACGTCGGCCGCGGTGTCGAGGTCGCCGATGCTGATCGCCGCACGCCCGGACCCCCGGGTGTCGAGCGCCACCAGGAAGCGCCGCGGGTCGCCGGCTTGCTGCACCAGGGAGTCCCGGACCTGCCCGAGCATCGCGGCCCGGGCTGCACCGAGGTCGGCGTCGGCGAGGCCGGACGTCAGCGTCGCACGGTTCGCCTGGTCACGGACGGCGTAGGGCACGCCCTCGAGGTTCCCGACCAGGGCGGGCGCGTGCGCGAGGAGTCGGTCCTGCTCGTCGGCGGGCAGGTGCGACCACCACTGCGCGACGGTCTGCGCGGGCGGCGGGTCGTCCTGCACCGTCGCCACGACGCCGCGGTCGGTGGCCGCGCTCCGCAGGTCGGCGGCGCCGAGCGCACCGAGGTCCTCGACGAAGGCGCGTCCGTGCGCGGCGGCGAGGTCGTCCACCCGCACCGCTGTCGTGGACGACGCCCCTGCCGCCACCGGCGTCACCACGGGAGCCGACACGGATGCCGACGCCGACGCCGACGAGAGCACGTCGTCGACCGGGACGATGCGGGTCGTGGCGGTGCTGGCGACCGTGACCTGGTGCGCCGGGGGCATGCCTGGGGCCTCGATCACTCCGAGCGAGTGCACCGAGGCGGTGAGCAGAGCCGCAGCGATGAGCAGCATTCGGGTCTCCCCCGGGAAGGCCGTCCCGACGTCCCCCTGCAGACGACGGGTGATGCTCGGTCGAGTCTATGGAGATGTCCGCGGATCATCCATGCGCGATGCAACTTGTCCCCCGAACTGGGCGCGTTCGGCGGCGCGCCGCGCTCAGCGGATGCGACCGGGCGTGCTGTGCGCCCGGTCGGTCCTCAGTCCTCAGTCCTCGGTCGTGGGCGCTTCCGGTTCGGCGAGCGCCGCGGGCCCCTCGGTCACGAGCAGGTGGAACTGCTCGGCGTCGATGATCCGGACGCCCAGCTGCTCGGCCTTCGTGAGCTTCGAACCGGCACCCGGACCGGCCGCCACGAAGTCGGTCTTCTTGCTCACGCTCGAGGCCGCCTTGCCACCGGCGGTGATGATCGCCTCCTGTGCACCTTCGCGCGTGTAGCCCTCGAGCGACCCGGTGGCGACGACGGTGACGCCGCTCAGCACGCCGCCCTCGACGTCGGCGCTGCCCGGGCCGGGGTGGCCCGGGGTGGTGAACTGCACGCCGGCCGTGGTCCAGCGGTCGATGATCTCGCGGTGCCAGTCGACGTCGAACCAGGCGAGCAGGGCGTCGGCGATGATCCCGCCGACCCCGTCGACGGCGGCGAGGTCCTCGCGCGATGCCGACCGGATCGCGTCGAGGGACCCGAAGTGGTTCGCCAGGGCCCGGGCGGCGACGGGTCCGACGTGGCGGATGCTCAGGCCGACCAGGATCCGCCACAGCGGCTTCGTCTTCGCGGCGTCGATGTTCGCGAGCATCTCGAACGCGTTCTTCGACGGGTAGCGGCTCGGCTCACCGGTGTAGTCGGCGCCGCGTGCCTCGGGGTCGAACGGCGGGTCGGTCTTCTTGCGCGCCCGGCTGAACGGTGTGACGCGCTTCGGGGTGCCGTCGTCGTCGACCTTCTCCATGCCGGTCTCGGCGTCGCGGACGATGACCTCGATCGGGGCGATGTCCTGCATCGTCAGGTCGAACAGTCCGGCCTCGGTGACGAGCGGCGGGGTCTCCGGGCGGAGGGGCTGCGTGAGCGCCGCGGCAGCGACCTCGCCGAGGCCCTCGATGTCGAGCGACCCGCGCGAGGCGATGTGCTCGACCCGACCGCGCACCTGCGCCGGGCAGCTCTTCGCGTTCGGGCAGCGCAGGTCGATGTCGCCTTCCTTCGCGGGGGCGAGCTCAGTGCCGCACTCGGGGCAGTTCGTCGGCATCACGAACTCGCGCTCGGAACCGTCACGGAGCTCGACCACCGGGCCGAGCACCTCGGGGATGACGTCGCCGGCCTTCCGCAGCACGACGGTGTCGCCGATCAGCACGCCCTTCGCCTTGACGACCTGCTGGTTGTGCAATGTGGCCTGGCGGACGACGGACCCGGCGACCTCGGCCGGGGCCATCACCGCGAAGGGGGTGGCACGGCCGGTGCGGCCGACGCTGACCACGATGTCGGTGAGCGTCGTGTGCACTTCTTCCGGCGGGTACTTGTACGCGATCGCCCACCGCGGCGCCCGCGACGTCGACCCGAGTTCCTCGTGCAGGGCGAGGTCGTCGACCTTCACCACGACGCCGTCGATCTGGTGCTCGACCGACGAACGGCGTTCCCCCGTGGTCCGGACGAAGCCGTTGACCTCGTCGATGGTGTCGAACACCCGGTAGTGGCTGCTCGTCGGCAGGCCCCAGGTCTGCAGCAGCTCGTAGACCTCGGACTGGCTGCGGACGTCGGTGCCCTGCTCGAGTTCACGGACGGGCCACGCCCCGATGCCGTGCACGAGCATCCGCAGACGCCGCAGCCGGTCGACCATCAGGGCCCGCTTCGCCTCGGACTTGCCCTCTTCCTTCTGGCGGAGGGACCCGGCGGCAGCGTTGCGCGGGTTGGCGAACACGCGCTCCCCCGCCTCGCGCTGGTTGGCGTTGAGCTCGTCGAACTCGGCGACCGGGAAGAAGATCTCGCCCCGGACCTCGACCAGGGGCGGGTGACCGGTGCCGGACAGGCGGTCCGGGATCGTGCCCATCGTGCGGACGTTGCCGGTGACGTCCTCGCCGACCACGCCGTCACCGCGGGTGGCGGCCGAGACGAGCCGACCGTGCTCGTACCGCAGGTTGATGGCCAGGCCGTCGATCTTCAGCTCGGTCAGGAACCGCACCCGCTCGGCACCGGCGTCCCGCTGCACCTTGAGGGCCCACTCGGTGAGCTCGTCGGGGCTGAAGACGTTGTCGAGCGAGAGCATGCGCTCGGCGTGCTCGACCGGCGCGAACTGCGTCGTCTGCGCCTGCCCGCCGACCGTCTGCGTCGGGCTGTCGGGCGTCAGGAGTTCCGGGAACCGCCGTTCGATCGCGTCGAGACGGTGCACCAGGGCGTCGTAGTCGGCGTCCGACAGGGGCGAGGCGTTGCCCTCGTAGTAGTCGTGGCGCAGCTCGGTGACGCGGGCGCGCAACCGGTCGACCTCGCGCGCGGCCTGGGCGGCGTCGAGCCCGTCGGGGTCGATGGTCTCGAACGTCGCGTCGGTCTCGCTCATGGCATCAGTTCTACCGTGCACCACCGACGCGGCGTGCAGCGAGCGTGTGCCCCGGGAGCGGCGGGGTCAGGCGTCGACGGGGACGGCGCTGACCGTGGTGTCGATCGTGCACTGGCCGAGCACCCGCGTGCCGACGTAGACCACGGCCGTCTGGCCGGGAGCGACCCCGTGCAGCGGCTCGTCGACGTCGATCACGAGCACGTCGTCCTGCACGCGGGCCGTCGCGGGCACCGGGTCGGCGTGCGCGCGGATCTGCACGTCGCAGGCGAACGGCGTCGCCGGGTCGGCCGGGGCCGTGCCCGCCCAGGTGAACCGCGAGCCGGACATCGAGGTGACGGCGAGGGCCTCCTTCGGGCCGACGACGACGGTGTTGTCCTTCGGGCGGATCTCGAGCACGAACCGGGGCTTGCCGTCCGGTGCCGGGCGCCCGAGGGCCAGGCCGCGGCGCTGTCCGACGGTGTAGCCGGTGGCGCCCTCGTGCGAGCCGACGACCGTGCCGTCACGCTCGACGACCTCGCCGGGCGCGGTGCCGACGCGGTCCGCCAGCCAGCCGCGGGTGTCGCCGTCCGGGATGAAGCAGATGTCGTACGAGTCCGGCTTCTGGGCGACCGTCAGCCCGCGCTCGGCGGCCTCGGCCCGGACCTCGTCCTTCGACGGCGTCGCGCCGAGCGGGAAAATCGCGTGCTGCAGCTGCTCGGCGGTCAGGACCCCGAGCACGTACGACTGGTCCTTCGCCCACGCGGCCGACCGGTGCAGCTCGCGGGAGCCGTCCGGACCGGTGACGATCGACGCGTAGTGCCCGGTCGCGACGGCGTCGAAGCCCAGGGCCAGTGCCTTCTCGAGCAGCGCCGCGAACTTGATCCGCTCGTTGCAGCGCATGCAGGGGTTCGGGGTGCGGCCGGCCTGGTACTCGGCCACGAAGTCGTCGACGACGTCCTCCTTGAACCGGGCCGAGAAGTCCCACACGTAGTACGGGATCCCGAGGGCCGACGCGGCGCGCTGGGCGTCCATCGAGTCCTCGATGGTGCAGCACCCGCGACTGCCGGTGCGCAGGGTGCCGGGCATCCGGCTCAGGGCCAGGTGCACACCCACCACGTCGTGGCCGGCGTCGACCGCCCGGGCTGCGGCCACCGCCGAGTCGACACCACCGCTCATCGCCGCAAGAACACGCATGCCTCCAGGGTAACCCGCCGACGAAGCGGTACCGCTGGCGTACCGTTGGTCGGGCGATGGCCACGACGGGGAACGACTCATTCGACTTCCGGTCCGTCCTGCTGTCCGGGTTCCTGCCCGCTGCGCTCTTCGCGATCGGTGAGGGCGCGATCATCCCGATCATCCCGATCGCGGCCGACTCGCTCGGTGCCAGCCTGGCGTTCGCGGGCTTCGTCGCCTCGCTCATCCTGGTCGGGGAGCTCATCGGCGACGTGCCGTCCGGCATCGTCGTCGCCCGCATCGGTGAGCGGAACGCGATGATCGGCGCCGCGCTCGTGTCCGTGGTCGGGCTCGTGGTCGCCACGACGGCCGCGAACGCCTGGGTCCTGGCGCTCGGGGTGTTCCTGGTCGGCGTCTCCACCGCGGTGTTCGCCCTCGCCCGGCACGCCTACATGACCACCGCGATCCCCCTGCGGATCCGGGCCCGGGCGCTGTCGAGCCTCGGCGGCGTCTTCCGCTTCGGCTACTTCGTCGGCCCGTTCATCGCCGCCGGCGTCATCCACCTGACCGGCACCACCAGCAGCGCCTTCTGGATCCACGTCGTCTGCTGCCTGGCGGCGGCGACCGTGCTCCTGGTGCTGCGCGACCCCGCGACGGGCACACGCGGTCTGCGGTTGCCGCCACGGGCCTCCCGGCTGTCGGCCGACCACGCGACGGACGCGAGCGACCACGCGACCGAACCGCCCGCCGACACGGGCGCGCAGTTCGTCCAGCAGGAGGCGCAGGGGCTCTTCCGCACCATCCGCGCGAACGGGGCGGTCCTGCTGCGGCTCGGCAGCGGCGCCGGCCTGATCGGTGCGATGCGCGCCGGGCGGCAGGTGATCCTGCCGCTCTGGGCGGTGAGCGTCGGCCTCGACGACTCGACCGCGGCACTCGTGATCGGCATCGCCGGAGCCGTCGACTTCGCGCTGTTCTACACGAGCGGGCAGATCATGGACCGGTGGGGACGCCTCGCGAGCGCCCTGCCCTGCATGCTCGGCCTGAGCATCAGCTACTTCCTGCTCGCCTGGAGCGGCCACCTGGACGCCCGGGTCGGCTGGTTCGTCGCGATCGCGATGGGCATGTCCCTGGCCAACGGGGTCGGCTCCGGCATCCTCATGACGCTCGGCGCGGACCTCGCACCGCGCGACGCCCCGGCACCGTTCCTGGGGGCGTGGCGGTTCACCGGCGACTTCGGGTCGGCGGCCGCACCGCTCCTCATCTCCGGCGTGACCGCCGTCGCGTCCATCGCCGTCGCGAGCGGGGTGATGGGCGTGCTCGGCCTGGTCGGCGCGGGCATCCTGCTCCGGTACGTGCCCCGGTACCTGCCGCGCCCGCTGCGCTGACGCGCTGCCGCGCTGGCGCACCGTGCGCGCTCCTCCGCTCCGTGCGCGGTTGACCGCACCGTGCGCACCCACAGCGCCGCGCCCAGCCGCCGAGCTCGCACCGGGTCGCGGACCGCGCACGGTGCGTCCCACGGCCTGGAGGCCCGGCGCACGTCCGCCCCGCACCCCGCGCTCGGTAGACTGCCGCTGCTCGCGGGAGTGGTGGAATCGGTAGACACGCAGGATTTAGGTTCCTGTGCCCCAGGCGTGAGGGTTCGAGTCCCTCCTTCCGCACCGAGTCCCTCCTGGCGCACCGTTGCGGTCATCCGCACGCCTCGTGCAGGTCAACCCTGCGAGGGATGGCCCGGTCACTTCCGGGCGGTACCCTCATCCCGCGGGAGTCCTCCCCGTGACTCCCGCTCCACGACCGGAAGAACCATGCACTCCGTCGCACTCGCCCTGATCCCGTGGCTCGATCCGCAGTACATCCTCGACCACTTCGGGGCCATCGCCGTGCTCGTGGTCTGCGCGATCGTGTTCGCCGAGACCGGTCTGCTCATCGGCTTCATCTTCCCGGGCGACAGCCTGCTGGTCATCACCGGCCTGTTCGCCTTCGACCGCGGTGGCGAGATCGGCGGCATCCCGATCTGGGTCGCGGCGCTGATGATCGGCGCCGCCGCGTTCCTCGGCGGCGAGCTCGGGTACTACATCGGCAAGAAGGCCGGGCCCCCGATCTTCGAGCGCAAGGACAGCGGGCTCTTCTCGAAGGCGAACGTCGAGCGCACCAACGCGTTCTTCCACCGCTTCGGCCCCCTGGCCGTGATCCTGGCGCGCTTCGTGCCGGTCGTCCGCACCTTCGCCCCGATCGCCGCGGGCGTCGGCCGGATGGACTACAAGAAGTACTCGCTCTACAACGCGATCGGCGCCGTGGTCTGGGGCGTCGGCGTGACGTTCCTCGGGTACTTCATCGGGCACATCCCGTTCGTGGCGCACATCGTCCGCGAGTACATCGACATCATCCTGCTCGCCGCGGTCGTCGTGACCGTCGTGCCGATGGCGCTGACGTACCTGCGCAACGCCCGCAAGGCGAAGCACACGAACGAGGCCGAGGCCACCACGGCCCCGACCGTCGACCCGACGCTCTAGCGGCCTACACAACCGAAGTCGCCCCGAACCACGTGATCACGTGGTTCGGGGCGACTTCGGTTGTGCGGAACGAAGAGAGCGCCGGCGCTCAGACGCCGAAGTGCTCCCGCACGATCGGCGCGATGCCCCGGAACGCCTTGCTGCGGTGCGACAGGGCGTTCTTCTCGTCGCGGGTGAGCTCCGCCGACGAGCGGTCGGCGTCGTCCGGCCGGAACACCGGGTCGTAGCCGTGGCCGCCGTCACCGACGGGCTCGGTCAGCACCTCGCCGTTCCAGACGGCCTCGACGACGTGCTCCTGACCGTCGGGCGTCACGAAGGCCGCTGCGCACACGAACGCGGCGGTCCGCTCGACGACACCCTGCAGGTTCGTGAGCAGCAGCGCGATGTTGTCGGCGTCCGAGCGGGTACCGGCGTAGCGGGCCGAGTGGATGCCCGGTGCGCCCCCGAGGGCGTCGACCGCGATCCCGGAGTCGTCGGCGAGCGCCGGCAGCCCCGTGTGTGCGACGGCGGCACGCGCCTTGATCAGGGCGTTCGCGGCGTAGCTGTCGCCGTCCTCGACCGGCTCGGGGCCGTCGTACCCGACGAGTTCGACACCCTCGCCCAGCGCCGACCCGAGGATCTCGCGCAGTTCGACGACCTTGCCCTGGTTGTGGGTGGCCAGCACCACCTCGCGAGACGTCACGCCAGACCCAGGACCGAACGCTGGATCGCCGCGAGCGACTGGTTGCCGGCCAGGCCGAGGTCGAGCAGGACGTTCAGCTCGTCACGGTCGAACGGCGCGTGCTCGGCGGTGCCCTGCACCTCGATGAACTTGCCCGACCCCGTCGTGACGATGTTCATGTCGGTGTCCGCGGCGGAGTCCTCGGTGTAGGCCAGGTCGAGCATCGGCTCCCCCTTGACGATGCCGACCGAGATCGCCTGCACGCTGTCGGTGAGCGGGGTGGCCTTCTTCGCGATGAAGCCCTTGGCGCGGCCCCACTCGATCGCGTCGGCCATCGCCACGTACGCGCCCGTGATCGACGCCGTGCGGGTACCGCCGTCGGCCTGCAGCACGTCGCAGTCGATGACCAGGGTGTTCTCGCCCAGGGCCTTCGTGTCGACGACCGCGCGGAGCGAACGACCGATCAGGCGGGAGATCTCGTGGGTGCGGCCGCCGACCTTGCCCTTGATGGACTCGCGCTGCATGCGCTCGTTCGTCGACCGCGGCAGCATCGAGTACTCGGCGGTGACCCAGCCGGTGCCCTTGCCGGCGAGCCAGCGCGGCACGCCGTTGGTGAACGACGCGGTGCAGAGCACCTTCGTGTTGCCGAAGGAGATGAGCGCGCTGCCCTCGGCCTGCGTGCTCCACCCCCGCTCGATGGTGACGGGGCGGTGGTCGGTGGCGGTACGGCCGTCGACGCGGAGGTTGTCGGTCATGGGGTCCTTTCGGTGCGGGGCAGCGTGATGGCCCCCGTCTGGAGGTGGCCGACGCTCGAGACCTCGGGACCGAGGAAGCGCCGGGCGAGCCGGATGAAGCCGTTCTTGTCGTCGCCCGTCGCCTCGAACGAGTACGTCGGGGCGGTGGTCGCGGTGCGCTCGAGCCCGTGCTCCACGAGCCGGCGGTAGACGTCGTTCGCGGTCTCCTCGGCGCTGGAGACGAGCGTGACCTCCGGACCCATGACGAACTGGATCGCGGCGGACATGAGCGGGTAGTGGGTGCAGCCGAGCACGAGGGTGTCGACGTCGGCGGCACGGATCGGGTCGAGGTAGCCGGCCGCGATCTCGCGCAGCGACGGCGACGAGGTGTCCCCCGCCTCGACGAACTCGACGAACCGGGGGCACGCGGCGGTGGTCAGCGTGACGTCGGCGGCGACCGCGAAGGCGTCCTCGTAGGCGCGCGACGCGATGGTGCCGACGGTGCCGATGACCCCGACGCGGCCCGTTCGGGTCTGCTTGACGGCGGCGCGGGCCGCGGGCTGGATGACCTCGACGACGGGGATGCCGTACGCCTGCTCATACCGTTCGCGGGCGTCGCGGAGCACGGCGGAGGAGGCGGTGTTGCACGCGATCACGAGCGCCTTCACGCCCTGCTCGACCAGGTCGTCCATGACCTCGAGCGCGTAGCGGCGGACGTCGGCGATGGGCTTCGGGCCGTAGGGCGAGTGCACGGTGTCGCCGACGTACCGGATGCTCTCGCGCGGGAGCTGGTCGATGATGGCGCGGGCCACGGTGAGGCCGCCGACCCCGCTGTCGAAGACTCCGATCGGTGCATCCGTCACGGCACCAGCGTACCGACGCAGGCCGACCAGCACCGACGCGGCCACGCGCGCCACGCGTGCCGGGCGGCCGAGGTGATCCGGGCCTCCCGAGGGTCACGTCACTAGTGTCGGAGACGTGACCAGCGCGCTCCTCACCGACCAGTACGAGCTCACCATGGTGGACGCCGCCCTGAAGGACGGCACCGCCGACCGCCGATGCGTCTTCGAGGTGTTCGCCCGGCGGCTGCCGGACGGCCGCCGCTACGGTGTCGCGGCCGGGCTCGGACGCTTCCTCACCGCCCTCGGCGACTTCCGCTTCGGCGACGATGAGATCGGGTTCCTGCGCGACCGCGGCGTCATCGACGCCGGCACCGCCTCGTGGCTCGCCGACTACCGGTTCAGCGGCGACGTCCGCGCCTACCGGGAGGGCGAGGTCTACTTCCCGAACTCACCCATCCTGCAGATCGAGGGCACCTTCGCCGAGGCCGTCGTGCTCGAGACCCTCGCCCTGAGCATCTTCAACGCGGACTCCGCAATCGCTTCGGCCGCGGCCCGGATGGTGTCCGCCGCCGACGGCCGCCCGCTCGCCGAGATGGGCTCCCGCCGCACCGGCGAGTGGAACGCCGTCGCCGCCGCCCGTGCCGCGTACATCGCCGGCTTCGGTGCGACGAGCAACCTCGAGGCCGGGCGCACCTGGGGCATCCCCACGATGGGCACCGCCGCGCACGCCTTCACGCTGCTGCACGACTCCGAGGAGCAGGCGTTCCGCTCGCAGCTCGACGCGCTCGGCAACGGCACGACCCTGCTCGTCGACACCTACGACATCGAGGCCGCGGTCGAGACGGCCGTCCGGCTCACCGACGGCAAGCTCGGCGGCGTCCGCATCGACAGCGGCGACCTGCCGTCCGTCGTCGCCGCCGTGCGTGCGCAGCTCGACCGCCTCGGCGCGACGGGCACGAAGATCACGGTGACGAACGACCTCGACGAGTACACGATCGCCGCGCTCCGAGCCGCCCCGGTCGACTCGTACGGCGTCGGAACCTCGGTCGTCTCCGGCTCCGGGCACCCGGCCGCCGGCATGGTGTTCAAGCTCGTCGCGCACCGGGACACGGACGGCGGCGACTGGGTCCCCGTCGCCAAGAAGTCGGCCGACAAGGCGTCGATCGGCGGCCGGAAGGAAGCGGGCCGACGACTCCGCAACGGCGTCGCCACCGCCGAGATCGTGCTCACCGGTGCGCAGGTCGGCCCGGACGAGCGGCCACTGCTGGTCCCCGTGGTCACCGGCGGCGAGGTCGACCCGGCGTTCCTCGGCACGCAGGGCGTCGAGGCCGCACGCGCGCACCACAAGCGCGCGAAGGCGGAGCTGCCCGCAGACGCGTCGCGCATCGGGCGCGGCGACCCCGCCATCCCCACCCTGGTGATCTAGGGCGCACGCACGCGCGCGTGGCGCGCGCGTCACGCGACGCCGCTTCGTGAGCAGCAATGGTCGGGTCTGCGTGAGGGACGCGACCATTGCTGCTCACGAAGCGACCGACGGACGGACGGGAGGCCCGTGGCGGCGTCGCCACGGGCCTCCCGTCCGTCTGCTGGTCGCGGCTACTCGGCCTTCATCTTCTCGTAGATGGCCTTGCAGTCCGGGCAGACCGGGAACTTCTCCGGGTCGCGACCCGGGATCCACTTCTTGCCGCACAGGGCCTTGACCGGCTTGCCGGACAGGGCCGACTGCAGGATCTTGTCCTTCTTGACGTAGTGCGAGAACCGCTCGTGGTCACCGGGTTCGATCGCTTCGTCTTCGAGGAGCTTCTCGAGCTCCCGGTCCATCACGTCGAGGCCGCCGCCTGGTTCCGTCATGCTCATGGGTCCAGGGTACGACGGTCCGCCCTCGGGCGCGCCGCTCGTCCGCGCTGGGCGATCGTCGCGCGGAGTCGCTCGGTGCCCGATGCGCTGCGCCGCTCGTTGCGCTGTGTCGCTAGTTGCGCTGTGCCGCGGCGAGCAGGTCGGGGCCGCGGCGGTCGAACAGGCGTCCGCCGGCGGAGACACCGATCACGAGCACGACGGCACCGACCCCGATGCCCACCAGGAGCGTCAGGACCGACCAGGGCTCCGGACCCTGCACGACGGCGAGCACCGCGAGACAGGCTGCGGGGACCGTGCAGAGCACGATGCCGATCACCATGGACGCCTGCGCGACCGTGGCGGTGACGCCGGCGGCCTGGGGCTGCTGGAACGGGTGGTCGCCCGGGCGCACCGTCGGGTAGGGCATGAGCACCGACAGGACGCTCGACAACCCGAGGCCGGACAGCAGCGCGCTCGCACTCACGCCGATGAGCAGCGGGAACGCCGCCCAGTCCCCGAACAGCCGGGCGGACAGCGCGGCCCCGGCGACGATCGCGGGCGCCCCCACGACGAGCACGGGCACGACACGACCGAGCCGGTCGCTCCACCCGGGCGCACCCGAGGCGACGTGCAGCCACACGGCGGTGTTGTCGTACGAGACGTCGTTGTGCGGCAGGAACCCGGCGATCAGCGCCATCAGCGGCAGCGGCACGAGCGCGGTCCACTGCCACGGCACCCCGGCGACACCGAGCGGGATGACGACGATCGGCACGAGCAGGATGATCAGGTACGACGTGCGGTACCGCGGGTCGCGGACCCAGTAGGTGAGCGCCCGGGCGGCGACGGCCGACACCGGGGCCGAACCGAACCGGTCGAACCAGCCCAGGCCCTGGTAGCGGCGGGTGCGGGCGCGGTCGTCGACGGTCTCGAGCGCTCGGCCGACGAGTGCCCACCACGCCCAGGCGAGGAGCGCGACGACGGCGACCGCGACGAGGAGCTTCAGGACACCCGCGCCGACGTGGCCGCTCGCGACCTCGGCGGGCACGGCCCACGCGGCACCCCACGGGGTCCACCCGGCGACGTCCGCGACGCGCTGCATCTCGGCACCCTGCGGGTCGAGCCAGTCCACGCGCAGCAGCAGCGCCACCGTCGGGATCGAGAGCGCGATGATGACGAGCGCCACCAGCCACCCGGCGTCGCGGGAGCGGTCCGGCCCGATCAGCCGGGAGCCGACGGTGCAGCAGACCCGGATGAGGAGCGCGCACGTGGCGACGCCGAGCAGCCCGCCGAGCACCGCGAGCAGCCCGAGACCGGGGTCGCGGGCCCAGGCGACGACCTGGCCGACCGCGACGACGACCACACCGATCACCGGGATGCCGACGAGGCCGGCGACGACGAGGCCGATCGCCAGGCGACGGCGCTCGATGCCGAAGACCGCGAAGCGCCGCGGGTGGAGCTGGTCGCTCCGGCCGACGACGAGCGGCACGACCGTGAAGCCGAAGGTGATCAGGGTGCCCACGGGCACGATGACGGCACGCGCGACGTCCGGGTCGGCGTCACCGAGGGTGATGGTCTGCGACGCGACGAACACGGCGGCGAGGAGTCCGACGAGGCTGGCGAGCACGACGGCGACGGACCGGCGGGCGGTGCCGCGGACCTCGCCAGCGAGCAGGTCCGCCCTCAGCCGGAGAAGCTGTGCAACCATTCCATGCTCTCCGCGACGACACGACCGCCGGCGAGTTCGACGAACTTGTCCTCGAGGCTCTTGCGCCCGCGGACCTGGGCCATGGTGCCGGACGCCAGGACCTTGCCGCCGACGATGATGGCGACCGAGTCACAGGTGCGCTGCACGAGCTCCATCGAGTGGCTGGACAGCACGACCGTGCCGCCGCCCCGGGTGTACCGGCGCAGGATGTCCGTGATCGTCGCCGCGCTCACCGGGTCGACCGACTCGAACGGTTCGTCGAGCACGAGCACCCGCGGCGAGTGGATCAGGGTCGCGGCCAGGGCGATCTTCTTCGCCATGCCGACGGAGTAGTCGGCGACCTGGCGGCCGAGCGCCTCGCCCAGCCCGAAGGCCTCGGCGAGGTCGGCACTGCGCTTCCGGGCGGTGGCCCCGTCGAGCCCGCGGAGTGTGGCCGAGTAGTAGAGGAGCTGCGCGCCGGTCAGCCGGTCGAACAGGCGGAGCCGGTCCGGCAGCACACCGAGACTGCGCTTCGCCGCCGTCGGGTCGGCCCAGACGTCGTGGTCGAGCACCGTCACCGAGCCGGCGTCGGGGCGCAGCAGTCCGGTGATCATGGAGAGGGTCGTCGTCTTGCCGGCGCCGTTCGGGCCGACCACGCCGAAGATGGAGCCCTGCCGGATCTCGAGGTCGACCTCGTCGACGGCCAGGGTCTGCCCGTACCGCTTGACCAGGCCGTTCGCCGCGAGGACGACGGGCTGGAGCGTCTGCGGCTGCTTCGGGGCGGCGGTGCGGGGCGCACGCTTCTTCGCCGCGGGCGCGGCGGTGCTCGCCCGGTCCGCGACGTCCGTCGCGTCGTCCGCGTCGGTCGGGACGGGAGGCGCGGCGTCGGTCCGCGGGGCGGCCTTCGTCGGGCGCTTGGTGCGTCCCTTGCCGTTGCGCGCCTTCGCGGGGCGAGGCGCTGCGGCCGTCGCGTCGTCGGTGCGGTTGTCCGTCGTCGCGTCGGTGCCGGTCGTCGCGTCGTCCGACTGGGTCGCCGTCGTCGCGTCGGTGCGGACGGCCGTCCCGTCGGTCATCGCGTCATCAGTGGCGGCGTCGTCCGCATCAGTGTCCCCCGTGTCGTCGTCGGCTGCGTCGTCCTCAGCAGCCGCGGCGGTGTCCGCGTCGTCGGCGTCCCCCGCCTCGGTCATCCAGGCAGCGTCGGCCGTGGCGTACACGTCCTCGTTCTCTGCTCGCGCTGGCATCGACCCACCGTACCAACGCTCTCCGACCGTCGGGAACCGTCGCGGCCAGGGTCACGAATTGAGTACGAAGCACGCAGACCCGTACCCCGCGAGGGGGTGTTTCCGTATCATTCACCAGGGCACGAAGGAGTGTTCACCACTTGGAAACCTGCTCCAGCAGGCGATCCCGGCAGCCTCCTCGCTGCGACGACCACGTCGACGCGACCGGTTCTCGGGCAACTCGGACGTTGGAAGCGCAGACTCGACGAGGCCCGCCCGTACCCCAGGGTGCGCGGGCGGACACCAGAAGGGACCAGCATGACCACGCAGATCGTGATCCTCGCAGCGGGGATGGGCAGCCGTCTCGGCCGCAGCCTGCCGAAGCCGCTCACGGAGCTCAGTGACGGCCGCACCATCATGCAGCAGCAGTTCGACAACATCCGCGCCGCGTTCGGTTCGAGCGCCCGCGTGACGATCGTCGTCGGCTACAAGTCGGAGCACATCGTCGAGGCGTTCCCCGAAGCGAACTTCGTCTACAACGAGTCCTACGACTCCACCAACACCTCGAAGAGCCTGCTGCGTGCCCTCAAGGCCACCGGCAAGAGCGGTGTCCTCTGGATGAACGGCGACGTGGTCTTCGACCCGATGGCGCTCGTCCGTGCGGCCGACATGATCGACGAGGGCCGTTCCTTCGTCAGCGTCAACACCGACAAGGTCTCCGACGAAGAGGTCAAGTATACCGTCGACGCCGAGGGCTTCATCCACAAGCTCTCCAAGCAGGTCGTCGGGGGTCTCGGCGAAGCCGTCGGCATCAACTACGTCTCCGCCGCCGACAAGCAGGCCCTCATCCGCCAGCTCGGGCGCGTCGACGACCAGGAGTACTTCGAGGGCGGCATCGAGGCTGCCATCGCCGAGGACGGGCTACGCTGGACGCCGATCGACATCTCCGACCTGTACGCGGTCGAGATCGACTTCGCCGAGGACCTCGAGCGCGCGAACAACCTGTTCGCCTGAACCACCGTCAGGACCCCCTCGGCGGTTCCGCCCGGAGGGAAACCGTGACCACAGCGAGTGCGCCGACCGCGCCCGTGGCTCCCGCACCCGCGAAGGCCCGGAGCGCCGGTCGGCGCTATCGTCAGGCCCTGTGGTTGCTGACCGTCCGCGACCTCCGGGTCCGCTACTCGACGTCGGCGCTCGGCTACGTGTGGTCGATCCTCGACCCGCTCGTGATGTCGGGGATCTACTGGTTCGTCTTCACGCAGGTCTTCCACCGCGGCTCGGTCGGTGAGGATCCGTACATCGTGTTCCTGCTGTCCGCGCTGCTGCCGTGGATGTGGTTCACCGGCGGCGTCTCGGACTCCACCCGGGCGTTCATCAAGGAATCGAAGCTCATCCGCTCGACCACCATCCCCCGCACCATCTGGGTGGCACGGATCATCGCGTCGAAGGGCATCGAGTTCCTGCTGAGCCTGCCGGTCCTGGCGGCCTTCGCGATCGCGACGGGCGCCCACCTGCACTGGCAGGTCGTGTTCTTCCCGCTGGCGATCGTGCTGCAGTGCGCGCTGGTCTACGGCCTGGGCCTCATCGTCGCGCCGCTGGTGGTCTTCTTCCGTGACCTCGAGCGCGCCACCAAGCTCGTGCTGCGCTTCCTGTTCTACGCGTCCCCGATCATCTACGGCACGCACGCGCTGCCCTCCGCCCTGCGTGACATCGCCGCGATCAACCCGCTCACCGGCATCTTCGGCATGTACCGCGCGGCGTTCTTCCCCGGCCAGCTCGACTGGCTCGAGGTCGGCGCCTCGGTGGTCGTGACCGGCATCGTCCTGGTGATCGGGTTCGCGGTGTTCCGCCGCAGCGAGCACCGCGTGCTGAAGGAGCTGTGATGACCGCGACCGACCAGACCCGTCGCACCGAGACCGTCGCACCGGTCATCTCGGTGCGCGACGCCGGCATCTGCTTCAAGCGCAACCGTCGCGCGAGCCGGAACTTCAAGGACCTGTTCGCCGGACGCGGGCGCCGGAAGCGTGCCGATGAGTTCTGGGCGCTCCGCAACGTGTCGTTCGACGTCCGCCCTGGCGAGGCGATCGGCGTCGTGGGACGGAACGGCCAGGGCAAGTCGACCCTGCTGAAGCTCGTGGCCCAGGTCATGCTGCCCGACGAGGGCCGCGTCGACGTGGGTGCCGGCGTCGCCCCGCTCATCGAGATCACCGGTGGCTTCGTCGGGGACCTCACGGTGCGCGACAACGTGTACCTGACGGCGGGCCTGCACGGCATGTCACGGGCCGAGATCCGCGACGCCTTCGACGAGATCATCGACTTCGCCGAGATCGCCGACTTCGTGGACACCCCCTACAAGCACCTGTCGAGCGGCATGAAGGTCCGCATCGCGTTCGCGGTGATCTCGCGGCTCGACGAGCCGGTCATCCTGGTCGACGAGGTGCTGGCGGTGGGCGACAAGGCCTTCCGCGAGAAGTGCTACAAGCGGATCGAGCAGCTCCTGGCCGGCGGCCGGACGCTGTTCTTCGTCTCCCACAGCGACAAGGACCTCCGTCGCTTCTGCGACCGGGGGCTCTACCTCGACAAGGGTCGTCTGCAGCTCGACGGCACCATCGAGGCCGCGCTGGCCCGGTACGCGGCCGACTACGGCTCCTGACCGGCCGGGGTACTCCCCCTGCACCAACACCGGTATCGCTGGCTCCCTCCACAGCCCCGGCCCTCGTGAGCGCCCCCGGGGTCCCGCCGTCGGACCCTCCCCCTAGCGTTCCACCCATGCACCACCCACCAACCGCGTACGCCGTCCCGTTCGCCGTCGACCGATCGCACGCACCGCGTCGGTACGACCTCGTCAACACCGGCCCCGAGCCGGTCGACGGGCTCTCCCTCACCCATCTGGGCAACGGCTACTGCCCGCCGCTCGCGGTGCGCCGCCTCGACCCGGGCAGGTCGTTGTCGCTGGCGGTGTTCGGCGCCGACCCCGAGGACACGGGGGTCGTCATCGTGCGGTGGCGTCGGCCCGACCGGTCCGAGTACCTCTGGCGGATGTCACTCGTCGGGCCGGGGCTCCAGCCGTGACCCTGCGCCGACCTGCGCCACGGAGCACCCGGGGTGACGATCGGCCGTCAGCGCCCGTCGCGTTCGGCCGCGACGGTCCGCCACCGCTCGAGCAGCCACTCCACGGCCTCGTGGAACCGCTCCGTGGCGGCACCCGGGGTCGTGTCGCCGAAGTACCGTGCGACCCAGTGCTGCAGGCGTGCGAGCTCCTCGGCGTCGCTCGCGGCCGCGTCGACACGGGCGAGCACCGACGGGGCATCGGCCGCGGTCAGCCAGTTCGCGTCGCTCAGGTAACCCCGCTCGTCGACGTCGGCCTCGGGCGAGACCGGTCGCGTGACGATGAGCGGCTTGCCGACCGCCAGCCGGTCGTAGATCATCGCGCTGATGTCCGTGATCGCCACGTCGGCGTCCGCCAGCTGCCAGCCGAGGTCACCGCCGTCGTCGTACAGGTGGTGCGCGGCGGGATCGGCGGCGTTGGCTGCGCTGATCGCCGCCACGATGCGCTCGTGCGCCGCGCGGTACGCCGGGTCGAGCACACCGCTGCGCGGGTGCGGGCGGTAGACCAGCCGGTGGCGGGGCGACGCCAGCACCTGCTCGGCGATGACCGTGCCGTGCGACGCGATCGACCCGTACGCTGCGGCACCGCGGTCGCCCTCCCACGTCGGGGCGTAGAGCACGACGGTCCGGTCGTCGTCCGGGTACGGGGCCGCTCCGGCGAAGTGGTCGGCTTGCGGGCGTCCGATCGCGATGGTCCGGGCGTCCAGGTCGTAGTCCCACAGCGCCTCGGCCAGACGATCGCGTGCTGCGTCCCCCGCGATCAGGGCGTAGTCGTACGCCTTGAACTGGTTCGTGGTCATGTACATCTTGTCGCTCTCGCCGTGGTTGACGAAGACGTGCCACATCCGCCCGTACCGCATCATCTGGAAGTTGCGGGCGTTCTGGTTGACGTACAGCACCACCTTCGGCGCCTGGGTGTCGACGAAGTGCTCGAGGTCGATCACCTGCCGGGCGTAGACCGCGGGCACGGGCGACTCGTCGAGCAGGGTCAGCATGGTGCCCGGACTCCGCGAGACGATCGCCACCGGGTGCGTCTTCGCGAGTTCGGCCAGCGGCGCGTACCACTGGCGCACCTGGTACATGTTGACCGGACCGTCGGCGAAGTACACGGCGATCTCGACCGAACCGGGCGCCGGCTTCGGCGCGGACGGCAGTCGCTGTGCGAGCTGCCGCCGGCTCCGGCGCGACGTCAGGAGTCGCTCGACGAGCCGCAGTGCGGTCCGCAGGTCGCTGATGATCGACATGGTCGTTCTCCGGGTCTGCTCGGGCGGTACGGGGCGGGCGGGTCAGACGACCGGCGGCCGCCCTGCGATGGTCATCCGTGCGACTGTGAGCCAGCCCATCGGGCGGACCGGACCGCAGTCGGTCGTCCATCCTTCACGGATCCCACCGAACCAGGTGGCCAGTCGGCGGGGGTGACGCCACCAGCGCGCGATCTGGATCGCGGCCCACGACCCCACGTACAGCGGTCGCAGCACCGCCGGCAGGTTGCGTCGAGCGAGCCACACCCGGTTCCGGGCGTTCAACCGGTAGTACTCGGTGTGCCGCGCCGGGTCGATCGCGGGGTGGTGCGCGACGAGGTCACCGGCGTACCAGGTCCGACGGCCGGCGTCCCACACCCGCCAGGCGAGTTCGATGCCCTCGTGGGCGTAGAAGTACTCGGCACCCCAGCCGCCGACGGCCCGGTACACGTCCATCGGCAGCACGACGGCGCCTTCCCAGACCGAGAAGACCGGCGACGAGTGGTCCGGCTCGCCCTTCCGGATCCGCGGCACCCACCGGCGGGGGTTCGCGGCGCCAGTGGGGTCGACGACCCGCGGCTGCACGAGGCCGAGCGACGGATCGTGCTCGAACACCGCGATCGCGTCGCGCAGGAACGTCGGCGACGGCACCGAGGCATCGTCGTCGAGGAAGAACACGTAGTCGCCGTCGACGACCTCGGCCCCGGCGTTGCGCCCGGCCGGGATCCCGACGTTCTCGGGCAGGGCCAGCGCCCGAACGCCGTCCGGCAGCCCGGTCGGCGCCCAGCCGTTGCCGACGCAGACGACGTCGAGCTCGACGTCCTGCTGCGCGAGCACGCTGTCCAGCCCGCGGCGCAGGTCGTCCGGCCGGGTGCCCTGCGACAGGCTCACGACGGCGACGCGCGGTCGTCCGCGGCGCACCACCGCGTGGCGGCGCAGCGTTCCGGGCACGGTCGTGTCGTCGGTCACGCCTTGACCCGCTTCGAGGCGATGATCGCCAGGAAGTGCCCGACCGTCGCGAGCACCGCGAGCGGCAACAGCGCACCGACCAGGATGCGGCTGGCGAGCGGGTCGCCGATCACCAGGGCGAGCAGGGCGAAGACGAACGCGAGCATGCTCAGCTCGACCGAGTGGTACAGGCGGTGGAACGGCAGGAACTTCGCCAGGCGGCGGAGCGATGCGAGCTTCCGACCCGACGGCGCGGTGGAGGCGTCCCGCCGGTCGACGAGCTTGTCGAGCCCGGCGTTCGCGCGGGCCACGTGCACCATGTCGTTGAGGGCCTTGTTCAGCACGATGACCAGGCCGAGTGCGCAGCCGATCGTGGTCCACATCCAGTCGGCGTCGTGGATCGGCCAGGTGGCTGCCCGGATGCCGAGCGCGACCGGGATCAGGCCCTCGGTCGTGTAGTGGCCCACCTTGTCGAGGAACACCCCGGCGGGCGACTTGGTGCCGCGCCACCGGGCGACCTCGCCGTCGGAGCAGTCGACGAGCATCTGCAGCTGGCCGAGCACGAGCGCCAGCGCGGCGCCCCAGATGCCGGGGATGAGGAGGGCGGCAGCGACGCTCCAGCCCACCAGGATCATCAGGCCGGTGACCTGGTTCGCGCTGACACGGGTCTTCAGGAGCACCCAGGTCAGGTACGGCGAGACGTCGCGCAGGTACAGCGAGGCCGTCCAGTGCTCGGCGTTGGCGCGGGCACGGACCTCGTCCGGCTGGGCGACGGCCCGGAGCTCGGCGATCGAGGTCGGCCGTGCGGATCCGCGGCCGGTCGTGGGCTGGTCGGTCATTCGGTCACCGTCCCGTGTGGGTGGTCAGCTCGGACGTGCGGGTCAGGAACCCGATGATGAACCCGAGCCCCCAGCCCACGTGGATGCAGGGCAGCACGACGAGCAGCCAGAGAAGCGTCGGCAGCCCGGAGCGGCGCGCCACGGCGATCGACCCCAGGACGACGAAGAGCAGGTAGACGACGGGCACCACGAACCCGAGCAGCGCCCAGGCGAGCGGCGTGCCGAGCACGGCGCCGACGATGCCGACGAGCCCGGCGACGATGCCCAGCGCCATCGCCGCCACCATGGCCGGCGGCACGAAGTAGCGCAGGCCGTTGTTCGCCGGGAACCGACGGGCGAGCTCGCCGCGCCAGAGTCCGGTGGCGACGAACTGCCGCACCAGGCGCTTCAGGCTTGGCCGCGGGCGGTACGTGACGACGAGTTCGGGCGTGAACCAGACGGTCCCACCGGTCTGGCGCAGCCGCCGGTTGAGTTCCCAGTCCTGTCCGCGCTTGATGCCCTCGTCGAAGAGTCCGACGTCGAACAGCCGCTCGCGTCGGAACACCCCGAGGTAGGCGGTCTCGGCCGGGCCCGCGGTGCCGCCGACGTGGTGCGGCGTGCCACCCAGCCCGACACGGCTGCCGTAGGCCAGGGCGACAGCCCGCTCGAAGGGGGTCCGGCCCTCGGCGCGCATGATGCCGCCGACGTTGTCCGCACCGGACTCGAGGAGCGTGTGCACCGCGATGCGCGTGTAGTCGGTGGGCAGGACCGAGTGCGCGTCGACCCGGATGACGACGGGGTGCACGGACGCACGGATCGCGACGTTCAGCCCGGCGGGCGTCGACCCGACCGGGTTGTCGATCGCGCGGATCCGGGGGTCGGCAGCGCTCATCTCGGCGACGAGCTCGTTCGTGCCGTCGATCGACGGCCCGAGCGCGAGGATGACCTCGAACGGACCCGTGTAGTCCTGGTCGAGCAGGCTGCCGACGGCGGCCCGGACCTCGGTGACCTCGTTGAGCACGGGCATCACGTACGAGACGCCCGGCAGGGGCTGTCCGTCTGACTGCATGCGTACCTCGGGGTGCTGGCTGGCGGCACGGGACGCACCGGGGCGGTGCCGCCCCGCAGAGCGACCATGAGCCTATCAAGAGGCCGAACCGCCCACCTGCGTCGACGCGGGACGCGCCCCGTGACGGACTGGAGGCCCGGCGCACGTCGTTCCCCGGGCCTCCTGTCCGTCGTGTGGTGGCGTCAGCCCTTGCTGTCGAACGTCCCCAGCTTCACGTCGGCCTGGCGGGTCTGGCCGTCGCGGACGAAGCTGATCGTCGTCGAGGCGCCACCCGCGAAGAAGCGCACCTGCGCGGTCAGGTCGGTGGCGTCGGAGACCGACGCCGAACCGATCTTCGTGACGACGTCGCCCTTCTGCAGACCGGCCTTCGCCGCGGCACCGCCGTTGGACACCGACTTGATGAGGGCGCCGACCTGGGTGGCGCTGGCGTCCTCGGTGGCGTCGCCGACCGTTGCGCCGAGGAGACCGTGGGTCGCCGAGCCGTTGTCCTTGATCTCGTTCGCGACCCGCTTGACCAGGTTGGCCGGGATCGAGAAGCCGACGCCGATGCTGCCGGCGGCCGACTCCGACGACGACGAGCTGCCGGCCGAGGCGATCGCCACGTTGATGCCGATCAGTCGGCCCTTCGAGTCGAGCAGCGCACCGCCGGAGTTGCCCGGGTTGATCGATGCGTCGGTCTGGATGACCGGGAGCGAGACAGTGGTGTTCGCGGACGAGCTGCTGCCGTTGTCCCCGTTGCCCCAGAAGTCGAAGGGACCCGAGCCGCCGTTGCCGCCCTCGTTCGAGTCGCCGCCCTCACTGGGGGCGCTCGAGGTGACCTGGATGCTGCGGTTCAGCGTCGAGACGATGCCGTCGGTGACGGTGTTCGACAGGCCCAGGGGCGCGCCGATCGCGACCGCCGTGTCACCCACGTTGAGCTTGGACGAGTCCGCGAACTCCATCGGCTTGAGGTCGGTCGCGTCGATCTTGATGACCGCGAGGTCGACCGTCGGGTCGGTGCCGATGAGCTTGCCCGCGTAGATCTTGCCGTTCGAGGTCGTGACGGTGATCCGGCCGTTCGAGCTGTCGCCGTCGAGGGTCACCACGTGGGTGTTCGTGACGATGTAGCCGTCCTTGCTCATCACCACGCCGGAACCGGTGCCGGCCTCGTTGCTCGCGGACACGTTGATCGTGACGACGGACGGGGTCGCCTGTGCCGCGACGGCGGTGACCACGGTGGCGGAGTCGTAGTCGTTGACGGTCAGGTTGCCGCCCTGCGACGAACCGGAGGACACCACGCTGCCACCGTCGTTGGTCGCCGACGAGGCGAGCCATCCGGCGCCGCCACCCACGAGCCCAGCAACGACTACGCCGGCGATGATCGGCAGGAGCAGCTTGTTGCGGCCCGAGCGGTCCTTCGTCGTCGTGGTCGCGGCTGCGCCGGAGGCGTCGTCGCTGAAGTAGTGGCCGTTGCGCTGGTTCGCGCCGTCGACGTCGCCGAATCCGCTCGTGGCCGACTGCGGGGCCTGCGCGGACGCGTTCGCGTACTCGGAGGACGAGCTCGGAGCGGTCGAGGACGTCGGCTGGGCGTACTCGCCGTAGCGGGGGCGTTCGCCGCCCGGCTGGCCGTACTGGGACTGCCGGCCGTACGGGTTCTGGGGCTGCTGGCCGTACTGGGACTGCTGGCCGTACGGGTTCTGGGGCTGCTGGCCGTACTGGCTCTGCTGGCCGTACGGGTTCTGGGGCTGCTGGCCGTACTGGCTCTGCTGGCCGTACGGGTTCTGGGCCTGCGGCGTCTGCTGGCCGTACTGCGAGGGCTGGCCGTACGGGTTCTGGCTCTGCTGGGGCTGCTGGCCGTACGGCGACGTCTGCTGGCCGTAGCCGCCCTGCTGCGCACCCGAGGAGTCGCCGGAGACGGCGGGGTACGGCGCGGTGTAGCGGTCGGTCGGGTGGTCCGTCGACGACGGGATCACGTCCGTGTGGTCCGGGGTCGTCTCGTCGTTCTGGTTCTGGTTCTGGTTCGGGCGAGGGGTCTCGTCCGGCTGGTCGGAGTCGTTCGGCATCGACGTGTTCCCTCTCGTGGCCGCTGCTGCGGCGTCCTCACTGGCGGCAGGCGGAGCCGCATCGTCCGGACGGCGGTCGTCGCCCTGCCCGCTGGGCGTGGTGTCGGTCATGCTGGACGTGCTCCTTTCAAGCTCGTGCAGTCTGTCGCAAGCACCTGAGCGGTCCTTCTGGCGAGGCTGCGAGCCACCCCTGGCGATCTTATGCGTGCGCTGTACACGGTGGCCCGGTCTGCCGCGGGACGGACAGCTAGGTTGGGGTCCGTTCAGCGCGACACGTCGTCGCCCGCACGGGAGGGAACCACATGCGCCAGGCAGGACCGTGGCTGCGAGCCGCCGACGGAGCGATGCTGCTGGGACCGGACGGGGTCCCCGCACCGACGGTGTTCGCCGAGATGAGCGCCCTCGCCGCCAGCACCGGCGCGGTCAACCTGGGGCAGGGCTTCCCCGACGAGGACGGGCCGGCCGAGGTGCTCGAGGCCGCGGTGCAGGCGATCCGCGACGGCGTGAACCAGTACCCGCCGGGCCGGGGCACCCCCGACCTGCGGTCGGCGATCGCCGAGCACCAGCAGCGGTGGTACGGGCTCGAGGTGGACCCCGACCGCGAGGTCCTCGTCACCGCCGGCGCCACCGAGGGGCTGGCCGCCACGATCCTCGCGCTGGTCGAACCCGGTGACGAGGTGATCACATTCGAGCCGTTCTACGACGCCTACGGCGCGCTCATCCGGCTGGCCGGCGGGGTGCACGTCACAGTCCCGCTCACCGCGCCCGACTTCCTGCCCGACGAGCGCACGCTCCGCGCGGCCTTCACCGACCGCACCCGCGCCGTGCTCGTGAACACCCCGCACAACCCGACCGGCCGGGTCCTGCCCACCGAGGTGCTGCAGACGATCGTCGACCTGGCCACCGAGCGCGACGCGGTGATCATCACGGACGAGGTCTACGAACACCTGACGTTCGACGTCCCGCACACGCCCATCGCGACCCTGCCCGGCGCCGCCGAGCGGACGGTGTCGGTGTCGAGCGCGGGCAAGACCTTCAACACGACCGGGTGGAAGGTCGGCTGGCTCACCGCTCCCCCGGCACTCGTCGACGCGATCACGACGGTGAAGCAGTACCTGACCTTCGTGAACGGTGCGCCCTTCCAACCAGCCGTCGCCGTGGGACTCCGCCTGCCCGACGCGGTGTTCACCGGCATCGCCGCCGACCTGCGCGCGAAGCACGAACTGCTCGCCGACGGACTGACGGCGGCGGGCTTCGACGTGATGCGGCCCGACGGCGGGTACTTCGTGCTCGCCGACGCCGCGCCGCTCGGGTACGACGACGCCAGTGCGTTCTGCCTCGAACTGCCCGCGTTGGCCGGTGTCGCGGGCGTGCCGGTCTCGGCGTTCGTCCGCCCGGACCGGGTCTCCGGCTACCGGTCCCTGGTGCGCTTCGCGTTCTGCAAGCGCCGGAGTGTCCTGGAGGACGCCGCCGCACGCCTGGCGACCCTCGGAGCGCGCCCCGGCGCCTGAGACGCGACCGCGTCGGGGACGCGACCGACGCGTCAGGGCTGCCCCGGGCCTCCAGGCAGGGTGCGCAGTGCGACGTCGTAGCGCCGCAGCGACAGCGACGGGTTCACCCGTCGGACGGCGTCGGTGACGGTGGTGTCGATCGTGGCGGTGAGCGTGGTCGGCGAAGCGCCGGCCGAGGCGACCGCCACGCCCGACGGGTCGAGGACGACCGAGCCGCCGATCCCGATCGGCGGCGTCTGCCCGACCCCGACGACCCAGACGGTGTTCTCGATCGCGCGGGCGGTAAGGAGCGTGCGCCAGTGGTGCTCCTTGCCGGGGCCGCGCACCCACTCGGCGGGGAGGACGACGACGTCGGCCGCTCCGGCCTCGGGAGCGGCGAGTCGTCGCGTGACCTCGGGGAATCGCAGGTCGTAACAGGTCTCGAGCCCGACACGGACTCCGCCGAGGTCGAAGACCGGCAGCTGCTCCGGGTCGCCGGACTCGATGCGGTCCGACTCCCGCGAGCCGAAGGCGTCGTAGAGGTGGACCTTCCGGTACGTCGCCGCCAGGTCGCCCGACGGGAGCACCGCGACCAGGGTGTTCCGGAAGCGCTCCGGCGTGCCTGCCGACTCGGCGACCCCGACGATCAGGGCGATGCCCGTTTCGCGGGCGATGTCACGGAGGCCGGAGACGAACGGACCGTCCAGGGGCTGCGCGGCCGCCACGAACCGATCGTCGATGTCGGCGGTGAAGTACGAGGTGTACTCCGGCGTGATCAGGAGATCGGCGCCACGGGCCGCCGCGTCAACGGCGGCGGTGCGCACGGTGTCGAGGTTGGCGACGGGGTCGTCCACGGGGGCGAACTGCGCCGCCGCGATCGTGAGGGTGGCCATGGGGCGAGCGTACCCGGGGGTCTGCGGCGGGCGGGCCTGCGGCTGGGCGTCCTGCGCCGGGCGTCTCGCGTCTCGCGTCTCGCGTCTCGCGTCGGGGCGTCTCGCGTCTCGCGTCTCGCGGCGGGGACACGATGAAGGCCCCGGTCCTGTTGGACCGGGGCCTTCATGTGACGCTTGGTTGCGGGGGCAGGATTTGAACCTACGACCTCTGGGTTATGAGCCCAGCGAGCTACCGAACTGCTCCACCCCGCGGCACGTTTAGAAGCCTACACGGGGCCGTGGCGGGACACAAATCGAGTGCCCCGCCACGGTGTGTCAGTTGCCGTTCTCGGCTGCCGTGGCGGCCTCGATCGCGTCCTGGAGGCGCTGGTCGGCTTCCGCCGCAGCGACCAGGTCGTTGTCGGCGTAGGCCTCCTGGCGGTCCTGCAGGGCTGCCTTGGCGTCGGCCAGGGCCTCCTGCAGAGCGTCGTTGTCGGTCGAGCCGGAACCCGTCGAGCCGGTCGAGCCGGTCGATCCGGTCGATCCGGAGCCCGAGGAACCCGTGTCGGAACCGGACCCCGTGTCGGAGCCGGACCCGCTGTCGGAACCGGAACCGGAACCGGAACCGCTGCCGCTCGCGCCGGAGTCGCCGGCCGCCGCACCGGAGTCGCCGCCGAACAGCGAGTTCAGGGCTTCGTCGAGGGTGTCCTCGAACGCGATCTTGTCGCCGAAGGCCACGAGGACCTTCTGCAGCAACGGGTACGAACCACTCGAGGTCGACTGGACGTAGACGGGCTGCACGTAGAGGAACCCACCGCCGACCGGGAGCGTGAGCAGGTTGCCCTGCTTCACGGTCGAGTTGCCCCGCTTCAGGATGTTGAGCTCCTGCGACACGGTCGAGTCACCGTTGAAGAGGCTCTGCACCTGTCCGGGGCCCGGGATGTTGTCGGTCTTCGGCATCGTCAACAGCGTGAGTTTGCCGTAACCCGACGCCTTCTCGCCCTTGCCGGCACCACCCGCGTCGGAGTTCACCGCCAGGTAGCCGGTCAGCACGTTGCGGTTGTTCGCCCCGGCCGACTGCTGCGGGATGTAGGTCGTGTACAGCGAGTACGCCGTCCCCTGCCCCGGCACCTTCATCGTCAGGTAGTACGGGTCCTGCAGGTTCGCCCTGTTGGCGGTCGTCGTCGTCTGCGCGCCGAGTGCGTTCGTCGATGTCGCCGCCGTGTCGGCGTCACTGTCCGACGTCGCCGTGCTGGTCGGTTCCTGCGGGGTGTTCCACGCATCGTCGCCCGAGTAGAACGAGTTGGCGTTGGTGACGTGGTACGTCCCGAGGATCGAGCGCTGCACCTTGAACAGGTCCGTCGGGTACCGCACGTGGTCGAGGAGCTCGGCGCTCATGCTCGACACCGGCTTCATCGACGTCGGGAAGATCTTCTGCCACGTCTTCAGGACCGGGTCCTTCGTGTCCCACGTGTACAGCGTCACCTTGCCCGTGTAGGCGTCGACGGTGGCCTTCACCGAGTTCCGGATGTAGTTCACCTGGTCGGTGCGGTACGTCGAGGACTCGGCGCCGGCGATGCTGTCCGACAGGCTCTGGCTCTGCGAGTACGGGTACGCGTCGCTCGTGGTGTAGCCGTCCACCACCCACTGGATGCGGTGGTCGACGATCGCCGGGTAGGCGTCGCTGTCGACGGTCAGGTACGGCGCCGCCTTCTGCACGCGGGTGATCGGGTCGCGGTCGTAGAGGATCTGCGAGTCCTTGTTCACCGCATTCGAGAGCAGGATCTGCTCCGACTGGAACTTCGCGGCGTAGACGAGCCGGTTGAAGAAGTTGCCGAGGCTCGGACCGCCGTCGCCGGCGTAGGTGGTGGTCGCGTTGCCGCCGTTGTCGTCGTCGGAACCGGACGGGTAGTCGAGCTCCACGTCCTTCGTGCCCTTCGGCGCACCGACGATCGAGTAGGGCGGCGAGGTCTCACCGAAGTACACGCGCTGCTGGAAGTCACCCAGTGCACCGTTCGACGGGATGCCGGACTCGAGGAACACCGGCTTGCCGTCGCTCGCGCGCTGGTTGCCGTAGGCCGCGGTGACGCCGTAGCCGTGGGTGTAGACGAACGCCCGGTTGTACTGCGTGTTCGCGGCCGAGCTGAGCCCGGCGAGGTCGATGTCGCGGACCGCGATGACGGTGTCCTCGGTCTCGCCCTTGACGTCATAGCGGTCGACGTCCAGCTCCTTCGGGAACTGGTAGTACTGCCGGTACTGCTGCAGCTGGCTGAACGTGTCGGAGACGATCTTCGGGTCGATGAGACGGATGTTGGCCGTGGTCTGCGCGTCCTTCGCGAGCGCACCCGAGCTCGTCTCGGTCGTGGCGTCGTAGTTCTGTTCCTCGACGCCGGCGACACCGTAGGCGTCTCGCGTGGCCTTGATGTTCCGCTCGATGTAGGCGGACTCGAAGGTGCGCTCCGAGGGCTTCACCTGCAGACGCTGGACGACCCACGGGTAGATGCCGCCGACGACGATCGCGGCGACGAGCAGCAGGCCCGTGCCGACGATCGAGATGCGCCAGCGGCCGATGACCGCCGTGACGATGAAGAGCAGCGCGACGATCGCCGCGATGCCCGCCATGATCTCGCGGCCGGGGATGACCGCGTTGACGTCGGTGTACTGGGCACCGGTGATGAGCGAGTTCGACTTCGTCAGCGCCGCGTACTGGTCGAGCCAGAGGCTGACGGCCTGCAGCGCGATGTAGAGCGCCGCCGTGACCGCCAGCTGGATGCGCGCGGCACGGGAGATCCGGACCTCGCGACCACCGAAGCGGAGCGCACCGTAGAGGTAGCTCGCAGCGAGCGCGGCGAGGCCGGCGATGAGGACGACGGCCGACGAGTAGGCCACGATCGAGCGCCAGAACGGCAGCTCGAACACGTAGAACCCGATGTCCAGTCCGAACTGCGGGTCGGTCTTGCCGAACGGCGTGCGGTTGAAGTACTCGAGGACCATGCTCCAGCGGCCCGCGGTCGAGAGCCCGGCGAAGATGCCGAGGACCACGGGGATGCCGATCATCACGGCGCGCCGCAGCGGCTCGATGACCTGCTGGTAGCGGTCGAGCTGCGAGTTGAGCTTCGCGTAGACCGGCCGGAACCGGAACGCGAGCGCGATGCTCACGAAGACCGGGACCGCCATGCCGAGGAAGCCCGCCAGGAACATCAGGGTCCCGGCGATCCACCGGGTGGTGAGGACCTGCTGGAACCCGAGCTGCGCGAACCACGCGTAGTCGGTGTACAGGCTGGCGAAGATGAAGAAGGCGATCACCAGTGCGGCCAGCACGATGATCGTGACCACGATGGGGACCCGCGGCGAACGCCGCCCCGAGGTGGACGAGGTTGTCGTCACTTGATGTGCTCCAGACGTGTCGGACCGGCGGGCCCGGCTCGCGGCGGGCCGTCAGTGACACTGATCCTATGGGACCGGACCGAGCGTGAACCTGTACGGGGGCTCAGGACCGGGTCAGGACCCGCAGCGAGCGAGCTTCGCGGTGCTCCCGCCGTCGGCGATCGTCTGCAGGTCGGTGACGGCCTGGTCGAGCGTGGAGACGCTGTAGACGTCGAGCCCGTCCGGCACGTGCCCGACGACCTCGTCGCAGTTGGCCGCGGGGGCGAGGAACACCGTGGCGCCCGCGTCCGCGGCACCGTAGAGCTTCTGCCGGATCCCGCCGATGGGGCCGACCTCGCCGGCCGCCGTGATCGTGCCGGTGCCCGCGACGTGCTTGCCGCCGTTCAGCTTGCCCGGCGTGATCTCGTCGATGATCCCGAGCGCGAACATCATGCCGGCGGACGGACCGCCGACGTCCTGCAGGCGGATCGACACCTTGAAGGGGAACTCGTAGCGCACGGTGACGCCGACCCCGAGCAGCGCCGTGCCCTGCTCACTGCGGGGCGTCACCCGGACGTCCTTCGTCGCGCCGTCCCGTTCGACGGTGACGGTCGCGGGGCTCGAGGTGCCGTGCTGCGCGACGGCTTCGCGCAGGCTCACCGCGTCGGCGTTGGTCGTGAGCGACTTGCCGTCGAACGCTGTGATGACGTCGCCCTTCTCGATCGTGCCGTCGGCCGCTGAGCCCTCCTGCACGGCACTGACCTCGAGTTCCGTGGGCAGGTCGTTCCCCTGCTGGATGAGCGCGGCGGCGACGGCTGACTGCTGCGACGCCTGCATGTCGGCGGAGTCCTGCTCGTTCACCTGCTCGGTCGTGGTGCCGCTCGGGTAGATCGCCTCGACCGGGATCACCGCCTGCGACCTGGTGAAGATCGCGCGGATCACGCTGGTCCACGACGGGCGGTTCGTGGCGTCGCCCTGGATGCCGACGGTGAGCATGTCGAGGGCGCCGGCCGTCGGGTACGTCTCGTGGCCGGACACCTGGATGAGCTTGACGTCCTTCGCGTCCTTGCCCGTCCCCTGCTCCTGGGTGCCGATCGTGTTGTAGACCGGCCCGGGGACCTCGATGAGGTACGGACTGGGCAGCAGGCTCGCCAGCAGTCCCAGCACGACCGCGCCGACCAGGAACGCCCACCCGACCGTCCGGGCACGCGAGCGACGACGGGGCGCGGGGGCGAAGAGGGTCACGCGGGGTCCTTCCGAGGTGGGCACCCGCGCCTGGCGGCAGGGTGGTCGCCCACGTCTCGCGACAGGGCTGTTCGCCCTGGGCGCAGCGCTTCGGGCGTTCCCACGGGGGCATCCCAGGTGCGGCCCCGTGAGCAGCGATTAGCGTAGTCGGCATGCCTGATGAACCACAGCCGGGGCCGGACGACGACTTCCAGGAGATGCTGCGCAAGCTGCTCTCGGGCGAGGGGCAGATCGACCCGTCGCAGCTCGCCGGTGCCGCCGGTCTGCCGAACGATCCGGCCTCCGTGGCGAACCTGATGAGCCAGCTCCAGCGTGCCGCGCAGTCCGGCGGTGACGGCATCGACTTCTCGGCCACCGCCGAACGCGCCACCGCGATCGCTCGGGACGGCGGCCACCCCGTCGACCCGGCCACCTCGCAGGCGGCCGACCAGGCCTTCCAGGTCGCTGCACTGTGGCTCGACGAGGTCACGACCGTCGCCGAGCTGACCGCGACCCCGAGCCTCTACACGCGTGAGCAGTGGGCCAAGGCGACCGTCCCGGTGTGGACGCAGATCGCCGAGCCGGTGGCCTTCAGCATCGCCGATGCCCTGACCGAGGCGATCGACCAGCGTGCTCCCGAGCAGCTCAAGGCGATGCTCGGCGACGTCTCGAAGGCGATGCGCGGCATCGGCGGGGCACTGTTCGCGATCCAGCTCGGCCAGGTCGTCGGGCAGCTGTCGAAGGAGGTCGTCTCCGGCGGTGACGTCGGCGTGCCGCTCCTCGACGAGCAGGTCGCAGCGCTCCTGCCCCAGAACGTCGCCGAGTTCGCCGAGGGCCTCGACGTCTCCGAGGACGAGGTCCGCATCTACCTCGCGGTCCGCGAACTCGCCCACGCCCGGCTCTTCCGGTCGGCACGGTGGCTCCGCCTGCACATCATCTCGTCCATCACGGACTACGCGCGGGGCATCCACATCCCCTTCGACCGCGTCGAGGAACTCGCGGCCGACATCGACCCGACCAACCAGGAGCAGCTGCGCGACGCACTCGCCTCGGGTGCCCTCATCCCGCCGCGGACCGCCGAGCAGGACGCCGCGCTCGCCCGGCTCGAGACGATGCTCGCCCTGGTCGAGGGCTGGGTGGACACGGTCACCGCCGCGGCCACGGTCCGTCTCCCCAAGGCCGGAGCGATCGCCGAGATGGTGCGCCGTCGCCGTGCGGCCGGCGGCCCGGCCGAGTCGGCGTTCGCGACACTCGTCGGCCTCGAGCTGCGTCCGCGTCGTCTGCGTGAAGCCGCCGCGATGTGGCAGCGGGTGACCGACGAGCTCGGCGCCGAACAGCGTGACGCCCTCTGGTCGCACTTCGACCTGGTGCCGACCTCGGACGACGTCGACGCACCCGATGCCCTCGTCGCACGGCTGCGGAACCCGTCCCAGACCGACGAGGACGACGCGTTCGACAAGGCCCTCGAGGACCTGCTGAACGACTCGACCGGTGCGCGTCCGCACGAGGACGAGTCCGGCCGCGTGGCCGACGACACCGAGGGTGGAGCGGGCGACGAGCCCGGAAACGACACGGGCGACCAGCCCCGCTGAGTTCTCCACAGATCCCTCTTGTGACCCCACGCGAGCCGCACACTCCGGCACCGTGGGGTCATGGGCATCCGCATCGATCCGACGCTCGAGTTCGTCTGGCGTGACCCCGCCACGGTCCAGCTCGGGGTCGATCCTCCACGCGCCGTCGTCGCGGTGCCCACCACGGGGGAAGAACGGTTCCTCAACGGTCTGCGACGCGAGACCGGGCACGACGTGCTTTCCGGGCTCGCGGCCGCGTCGGGGTGTTCCCCGGAACGTGCTGCCGGGGTGCTCGGTGCCGCGTCGCCCGCGGTGGTCGAGGTCCTGCCCGAGCCGCTCGAACGCATCGAGGTGCACGGCGCCGGTGTCCTCGCCGACGCCGTGGCGACGTTCCTGTCCGGCGAGGGCGTGACGGTCAGCCGCACCACCGCGCCCGCCGGAGGCCCGATCGTGCTGCCCGAGCCCGAACCACGCCTGGCCGTGGTGGTGGCCGACCACGTCGTCGACCCGGCGCTCCGCGCCGCGTGGACCCGCCGGGGTGTGCCGCACCTGGCGGTCGTCGTCGGCGACGGACGCGTCCGTCTCGGTCCGTTCGTCGTGCCGGGAGCCGGGCCGTGCCTCCAGTGCGCTGAGTACGCGCGCGTCGACGACGACCCGGCCTGGCCGGCCATCGCCGCCCAGGTGTGGGGGCGGCACCCGACACCACTGTCACCGTGGCGGTCGGCGGCGGTGGCCGCCGCCACGACGCGGATGCTGCTGGAACGGCTCCCGCTCCGGACGCAACGAGCCGACCCCGACCAGCTCGTCTTCGAGCGCGACGACCTGTCGGTCAGCCGTTCGCCGGTCCGGCCCCATCCGCGGTGCGCGTGCCGAGCGCTGCCAGGAACCGACTCGGAGCCCGGGCTCCCCCACGCGTGGAGCCCTGTTGCGACCACGTGATCGTGACGGAACGGCGGGCTCGGGTCAGCCCGACGTAGAACAGGCGTCGTTCCTCGTCCACCTCGGTGTCGGTCGACGCGTGCGAGATCGGCAGGAGCCCCTCGGCGGCGCCGGCGATGACCACGTGCGGCCACTCCAGACCCTTCGACGAGTGCAGCGTCGCGAGCGTGACGGCGTCAACCTCGGGCTCGTGGTGCGTCGCCGCACGGTCGACCAGGTCCTGCGTGAACTGCTGCATCGTCGTGCCGGCGGGGGCGTCCTCGGCCAGGCCCATGATCGCCTGCAGCGCTTCCCACTGCTCGCGGACTGCGCCGGTGCCCTCCGGCGGCGTCTCCGTCCAGCCGCTCACCTGCAGCACCAGCCGGACCCGTCGGGTCAGCTCGTCGTCGGTCTGCCGGATCGCCTCGCCGCGCATGTGGTGGACGGCGAGCTTGACCTCCGGGCGGTTGAAGAACCGGGTGCCGCCCTGCACGCGGTAGGGGATGCCGTTCCGGCCGAGGGCGGACTCGAGCGCAGCGGACTGCGCCCCGACGCGGAAGAGCACGGCGCAGTCCCCGTAGGACGCTCCGGCCCCGACGAGCTCGGCGATGCGCCGGGCGATGGTCTGTGCCTCGTCGCCGTCGTGGACGCAGGCCAGCACGACCGGTTCCGGGCCCGGTTCCTGGCTCTGGGCCATCAGGTCGAGCGCGCCGGGCTGGCCGCGCATCAGCGTGTTGGCAGCGGACACGACCTCGCGGGTGGAGCGGTAGTTCCGCTCGAGGCGCAGGACCGACCCGCGCGGGAACTCCGAGCCGAACCCGAGCAGGTAGTCGCTCGAGGCGCCGGCGAACGAGTAGATGGTCTGACTGGCGTCGCCGACGACGCACAGGTCGTCACGGCCGCCCAGCCAGGCCCGCAGCAGGTCGTGCTGCACGGGCGAGACGTCCTGGTACTCGTCGACGACGAAGAACCGGTACTGCTGCCGTACGTACGACGCCACGCGGGGCTCGGACTCGACCATGCCGAGGGTCGCCAGCAGGACGTCCTCGAAGTCCAACTGCCGCCGGTCGTCCTTCAGTCGCTCGTACGCCTTCATCAGGTCGATGACCCGGCGCGGCGTGGTGTCGCGCGGCATCACCCGGTCGGCGGCGGCGGCCTCGTACTCGTCGAGCGAGAGCATCTGCACCTTGCGCCACTCGACCTCGGCGGCCAGGTCGCGGAGCACCGGGGTGTCGACGTTCATGCCGACCGTGTCCGCGGCGTGGGCGATCATCCGCCCCTTGGACTCGACGATCTTGGGGGCGTGCCCGCCGACGGTGTCCGGCCAGAAGTAGCTGAGCTGCGCCATCGCCGCGGCGTGGAAGGTGCGCGCCTGGACCGTCCCGGCCCCGAGCGCGCGCAGGCGCGACCGCAGTTCGCCTGCGGCACGGGTCGTGAAGGTCAGCGCGAGGACGTGGTTCGGCGCGTAGGTCCCGGTGGCGACGCCGTAGGCGATCCGGTGCGTGATCGCGCGGGTCTTGCCCGTCCCGGCGCCGGCGAGCACGGCGACCGGACCGAGCAGGGTGCGGGCGACCGTCCGCTGCTCGGCGTCGAGCGCGGCGAGCAGTTCGTCGGGCGACGGCGGCCGGGGCTCGACTGCCCCGGCACCCGTTGCACCGCGCGGACCGGTGACGCTCACGGCAGGTCCAGCGGCCCGCCGTACCACTCCTCGATGATGGCGCGGGCGATCGAGGTGCGTCCCGGCAGCAGCAGGGTGTCGCCGGCGCGCTCGCGGATCTCGTCGCGCGAGAACCACCGGACGTCCAGGATCTCCACGCCGTCGGGGCGGGCGGTCGTCGGGTCGCCGCCGGCTGCGCGGGCACGGAAGCCCACCATCAGCGACGCCGGGAACGGCCACGGCTGCGAGCCGAGGTACTCGGGCTCCTCGACACGGACGCCGGACTCCTCCCAGACCTCGCGGCGGACGGCGTCCTCGAGCGACTCCCCCGGCTCGACGAACCCGGCCAGCAGCGAGTACCGGTCGGCGTCCCACGCGGCGTTGGAACCGAGCAGGATCCGGTCGTCGGCGTCGACGACCCCGACGATGATCGCCGCGTCCGTGCGCGGGAAGAGGTCGTGCCCCTCGGGGTCGCGGCGGACCCATCCGCCGCTCACGACGGCGGTGGGCGACCCGGTGCGCGGCGAGAAGCCGTGCACGGCGTGCCAGTTGGCCATCGCGACGGCTTCGACCGCCAGGCCCTGGTCGCGCGGCGAGAGCTCGGTGCCGAACATCCGGAGGCTCTGCCAGGCGTCGTCGTCGGGTTCGATGGCGGTGGCCGTCGAGCTGTCGATCAGGGCGGCGACGAAGCGGGTACCCGCCGGGGCATCGGCGGCGTCCGACACCGCACGGCCGAGGTACAGGGTCACGGTGTCGACCGGGATCTCCGTCGCGGTCACGAAGCGCAGGGTGCCGTCGGCGTTCCGGAGCATCTCGGCACCACGCACCGGCAGGTACCGGGTGTGCTCGTCCTCGCGCAGGACCCGCTCGACGTCGTCGGTCGTGCGGAACTCGGCGTCGCGGTCGAGTTCGTTGCGGGAGAGCGGGAGCCGGGCGGCGAACTCGACGGTCACGGCGGGAGAGCTCCTCGGATCGGGTGCGGACGTGCAGGAGACGTGCGGTGGGCGTGCGGGCCGCCGAACAGCGTGGCGTGCAGCCGTGCACGCGTCACGCGCCTACCCTGAGGGGCATGGCGGGATCCCAGTTCACTCTAGCCGCGTTGGCGACGACGGCCGTTCCAGGTCTCCTCGTCACGGGCACGCGCACGCTCGGCTCAGCCGCGGCCGGCGACTACGAGTCGGCGCTCCTCCGCGACGCCGACGGCACCGAGATCGTCATCCGCCGCCCCCGGAACCAGCGCGCCGAGGCGCGGCAGTCGGCCGACCTCGTCGCCATCCGCGCGCTGAGCGCCGGCATCCGCACGCGCCTGCCGTTCGGCGTCGCCGAGTACCGCGGCCAGGCGCCGATCGGGTCGACGCGCGCCATCGTCACGACGCGGCTGGCCGGAGCTCACCCGACCCTCGCGTCGCTCGTCGAGCGCCCCGACCTCGCCACCAGCGTCGGCCGTGCCCTCGCCGCGATCCACCAGCTGCCGACGAGCTTCGTCTCCGACGCCGGCCTGCCGTCGCTCACGCCGTTCGAGGTGCTCCGGTCCGCCGTCTCGGTGATGGACCGCGCCGTGGCGACCAAGCTCGTCCCCGCCGCGCTCGTCGAACGCTGGGAGGGTGCCGCCCGCGACCAGCAGCTCTGGCAGTTCACGCCGACCGTCGTGCACGGTTCGCTCGGCACCGGCGCCCTGCTCGTCGACGGCGACGCGGTGACCGGGATCCTCGACTGGGGCGAGCTGCGGCTCGGCGACCCGGCGAAGGACCTCGCCTGGGTGCTCGCCGGCCGCCGCGACGCCTTTGACACCGTCCTCAGCGCCTACGAGGCGAACGGCGGCGGACGCGACCGCCAGCTCGCACAGCGTGCACGCGTGCACCACGAACTCGAGACGGCGCACTGGCTGCTGCACGGCGTCCAGGCGAAGAGCACCGAGGTCGTCGACGACGCCGTCGCGATGATGCACCGCCTGGTCGACGCGGTGCACGCCCCGAGTGCGGAACCACTGCAGTCCGTGTCACCCGAGACGATGGAGATCGGCGAGGTGGAGCAGCTGTTGTCCTCCACCGAACGCCGCCACGGCTGACGCTTCGTGAGCAGGAATGGTCGGGTCGCTGCGGCGCACCCGACCATTTCTGCTCACCAAGGTGCGGTAGGAGTCGTGGACGCGACCGCCTGGAGGCCCGGCGCGGGTCCGGCGGACCGGCACCGGGCCTCCAGGTCGGAGCGCGACACGGGCGGAGCGCGACACGGGCGCAGCGCGACACGGGCGCAGCGCGCGCGACGGGCGCAGCGCGCCCGCAGGACGTCAGCCGATGGCCTCGGACCACGCACGCTCGAGTCCGGCGCGGTCGAGCAGCTCGGTCGGACGGACCTCCAAGTCGTCGGCGACGAAGTAGAACACCGCGTCGACCTGGTCGAGCGGTCGCCCGGTGAACTCGGCGTAGGCGACGCGGTACAACGCGAGCTGCAGGGTGCGGCGGGCCAGGTCGTCCGCCCCCGACGGCGCCTTGCCCGTCTTCCAGTCGACCACCTCGGCGCGCCCGTCGATCTCGTACACAGCGTCGAGCTTGCAGACCACGCTGTGGCCGAGGAACGGGATGTGGATCTCGCGCTCGACCTCGATCGGCGTCAGCCCCGCCCACCGTGAGCCGGCGAACGTCGCCTGGAAGTCCGCGAGTCGACGGGCGTCGTCGTCGGTGACCACGGCGTCCGGCGACGAATCGGCGAGGTCGTCGGCATCGAGGTCGAGCTCGCCGTCCCACACGTCGAGCGTCTCGAGCGCGCCGCCGCTCCGTGCCCGCTGTTCCACCCACTGGTGGAACAGCGTGCCGAGCCGAGTGGCGCGGTACGGGCGCTCCGGCATCGGCCGGCGGAGCCGCTCGGCCACGGAGTCGGGTTCGGTCAGGTAGTCCTTGAAGCCCGACGCCGGGACCCGGTGCGGGACGGCGACCGCGTGCTTCGCGTTCCGGGTGGCGTGCCGTTCGGCGAGCAGCAGGTCGATGTCGGCGGCGAAGCGCCCCGCAGCACCGGGGTTCGCGTTCCGCACCCGCTCGGCGGCAGCCAGGACCCGCGGCGCACGCTGCCCGAACGGCACGTGCGGCCAGGTCTGGGTCGCGCCGCTCTCCCCCATCGGGTTCTCGTCGTGCACCGTCGTCTCCGGGATCGCCGCGCCGTCGATGACGCCGGCGTCCACCAGGTCGCGCAGGTATCGGCTCGGCTCGGTGGGTCGGACTCCGCCCGCCCAGAACGAGCCGGACACCAGCAGGTCGTGCTTGGCACGGGTCAGGGCGACGTAGGTCAGCCGGCGTTCCTCGTCCTCGTTGCGGGCCTTCACCTGTTCCTTGAAGGCGTCGATCGCCGTGGTGACGTCCTTCTGGGTCTCCTGCCCGCGCCATGCGAGTCGCGGCAGCTCGGCGGCGTCCCCACGGAACTCGTACGGCAGTCGGCCGAACCCGAGCCAGCCGGACGAGCCCTCCTGCGGACGCGCCGGCAGGCCGCCCTCGACCATCCGGGGCACTGCGACGGCGTCCCACTCGAGCCCCTTGGACCCGTGGATCGTCAGGATCTGCACGGTGCCGGCCTCGGGCTCCTCGGACCGCGGGCCCATGTCGTCCCGTCGGGCTGCGGCGTCGATCCACCCGAGGAACGAACCGAGGTCGGCGCGGTCGTCGGTCGACACGAAACCGGCGAGCTCGTCGATGAAGGCGTCGAGGTACGCGCCGCTGCCCTGTTCGTGCGCGGCGACCTCGATGTCGAGTCGCATCTCCTGCACGACGAGCGTCACGAAGTCGACCAGGTCGCTCCCCGCGCGTGAGCGGAGCATCGCGAGCTGCCCGCCGAGCGCACGCATCCGGCTGCGACCCGCGGGGGTGATGCCCTCGAGCGCGCCGTGCTCGTCGGGTGCGGTCGCGACGAAGTCGAGCGCGTCGACGATCGACCCGTGCTCCCCGGCAGCCACCGAGGCACGGAAGGCCGCGGTCAGGTCGTCGTCGAGGCGCTGCTGGGTGTGGTCGCGCTGGAACAGCCACCGGGCGAGCTGGTGCAGGGCGACGATGTCCGCCGCCCCGACCCGCCACCGTGCACCCGCGAGCAGCCGGATCAGGTCGTTGCCGGCCGCCGGGTCGTGCAGGACGCGCAGGCACGCCACCAGGTCGACGATCTCCGGACGCTGGAGCAGTCCGCCGGTGCCGAGCACGTGGTACGGCACCCCACGGGCACCGAGCGCCGCCGTGAACGCCGCGAGGTCCTTCCGAGCCCGCAGCAGCAGCGCCATCGAGCCCGCCGGGTTCTGCCTGCGGTGGTCCTGGAACCACGCCGCGACCTCGTCGGCCTCTTCCGGCAGGGTCTCGGGGAACACCACCCGCACGGTGCCGGCGTCCGCACCCGGCCGGGGCGAGAGCCGTTCGACGTCGACCTCGGACGCCTCGGACAGCGGTGACACGATCGCGTTCGCCCCCGCGAGAACGTCCACCGGGTTCCGCCAGCTGGTCGACAGCGCGAAGGTGACGGGTTCGGCCACGCCGGGTTCGTCGCCGCCGAAGTCGTGCGGGAACCGGGCGAGGTTCGCGGCACTCGCACCGCGGAACCCGTAGATCGACTGGTGCGGGTCGCCGACCGCCATCACCGAGTGCCCGCGGAACAGCCGGGCGAGGAACCGGGTCTGCACGACCGAGGTGTCCTGGTACTCGTCGAGGAGCACCACCCCGTACCGGCTCCGCAGGTCCGTGACGACGCGTGGGGCCGACTGGGCCGCGGCGAGCGCGAGGGCGATCTGGTCGGAGAACTCCACGAACCCGCGGTCGACCTTCTGTCGTCGGAACTCGGCGACCAGGTCGGCCAGGGGTTCGAGGGCGCCGATCGCGGCGACCGCGTCGGTGATCGCCTTGTACGGCTTGCCGCGGTTGCCGGGGAGTTCGAGCAGCTCCGAGAACTCGATCGCGAACCGGCGCAGGTCCTCCGGCTCGACGAGGTGCTCCGAGGTGGCACCGGCGAGCGCGACCACGGCTGCGGTCAGGGTGTCGACGTCGCGGTCGAGTCCGGCGAGCCGGTCGTCGCGGGCGGCCACCACCACCCGACGGGCGAGCTGCCAGGCCGACGGTTCGGTCAGTACCTGGGACTCGCCGTCACGCCCGACGAGCAGGGCGTTCTCGCGGAAGACCGCGTTGGCGAAGGCGTTGTACGTCGAGACCGTGGGTGCCTCGAAGGCGTCCCCGGGGGTGATCAAGCCCACGTCCTCGAGCGCACGGATGCGGTCGTTGATGCGGACGGAGAGCTCGCCGGCGGCCTTGCGGGTGAAGGTCAGTCCGAGGACCTCGTCGGGGCGGACGAGTCCGTTGGCCAGCAGCCAGACGACGCGCGAGGCCATCGTCTCGGTCTTCCCGCTGCCGGCACCGGCGACGACCAGCGCCGGCACGAGCGGTGACTCGATGACGGCGCGCTGCTGGGCGGTGGGACGGGGGCGGCCGAGGGCGTCGGCGATGGCGTCGGCGCCGTGCTGGATGACGGGCGGAGCAACAGCAGTCGTGTCGGCAGCAGTAGCCGTGCCGGTCGTGTCCGCCGTGTCGGTCGTGTCCGCCGTGTCGCTCACCAGGTCACCTCCGCCACCACGTGGATCCGGCACTCGACACCGGTCCGGGCCTTCTCGCAGTGGTCGTCCACGTTCGCCACGAACGTGCGTCCGGCCATGCCCCGCGCCACCCCGTGCAACCGCTCGCGGTAGGCCTCGCGCGCCTCGGCGTCGAACGCGTGCTGGGTCCGCTCGGAGTACGCCTGTCCGCCCCGGGGGTTCTGGACGAAGACCAGCCGGGCGTCGGTCATCGGCGACCCCGCCGGCACACCCTCGACCGCGCCGTCCTCGACCGCGAGTTGGTAGGCGCCGAGCTGCGGGTGTTCCGGCATGTCGTTCTTCTCGCTGGGCATCGAACGGCCGGTCTTCAGGTCGACGACGCTCACCCGCCCCTCGGGGTCGACCTCGATGCGGTCGATGCTCCCCCGGATCCGGGCGGGCCCGGTCACGAGCGCGAACGAGGTCTCGGCGCCGAGCAGTCGGCGGCCGGCGCTGGCGAAGGTGCGGAGGTAGTCGCTCAGCCCCTCGATCATCCGCCGGGTCCGGGCACGTTCGCGGTCGGCGACCCAGGGCGACTCGAACGTGAGCTCGTCCCACCGCGCCTCGACCCGCTCCCACAGCGACTCGACGTCGATCTCGGTGGCGTGCTCCATCGCTTCGTGCACGATCGTGCCGATGCCCATCGCCGGGCTCGGGGCACCGCCGCCGAAGGTCTGCGCGAACCAGTGCACCGGGCACTCCTCGAAGGTGCCGATCCGCGACGGCGACACGGATACTGCCGGGGCGACGGGCTCGCCGCCCTCGACCTCGGGCGCGGGCTCGGCGTCGAGGTCCACCAGGGGGTCGTCCGTGGTCGGCTCGGCGAGCCCGTACCACTCGTCCGGGTCCGCCCCGGGGACCTCGGCCTCGGCCAGGCGGGCCAGCGCGGACGCGGCCTCGTGGTCGCCGGAGCCCACCACGCGGCGGCGCAGCGACCCGGCGAGCCCACGCAGGGACAGCGGGTGGACGGTCGGCTGACGGTCCGGCGGCACCGGGACGAGCCGGACGAAGGGTGACGGCGACTCGTCGTCGTTCGCGACCGTGCCGATGACGACCTGGGTGGTGGCGCGCGAGACGGCCCGGGCGAACAGCCGGAGTTCGTCGGCGACCACGGCGGCACGGTCGTCGATGGGCGAACGCTCGACCCCGGCGGCAGCGCGGACCAGTCCGTCCGGGTCGAGCAGACTGCCGCGCACCCGGGTGTTGGGCCAGACGCCGTCCTGCAGACCGAGCACCACGACCACGTCGCACTCGAGCCCGATCGTCGCCGACGGCGTCAGAACCCGCACCCGGCCGGCGGTCCGGTCGGGTCCGATCGAGTCCTCCGGTAGGTCGGCGCCGAGTAGGTCGTCGACGAAGACCCGCGCGGGGGCGTCCGGCGTACGCTCGACGAAGCGCTTGGCGGCGGTGAAGAGGCCGACGACGGCGTCCAGGTGCCGATCGGCTTCCCCGGCGCCGACCCCACCGGCGGCGGACTGGGCGCCCCATGACTTCGCGAGACCGCTGCGTTCCCAGAGGCCCCAGAGGATCTCCTCGATGCTCGATCCCGCCTGGGCGTCGGCACGCGCCTGCACCAGGCTCCGGGCCAGCCGGGTCGCTCGTCGTGCGAACCCGGCGTCCACCGTCGCCAGGCGCTCCGGTGCGCCCAGGGCATCGACCAGCAGTTCGTCGGCGGTGCGGCTGCCGTCGCCCGCGAGTTCCTCGCGCCGCAGGGCGAGCCGGAGCCGACGCATCGCCAGGGTGTCGAGGCCGCCGAGGGGCCCCGTGGCGAACGCGGTGGCCAGGGCGGCGTCGAGCGGCAGGACGTCGAGCGCCACCGCGGCCGCGTCGAGCAGCGCCCGCGCCGCCGAGTCGTCGCGCGGACGGACGGGCGCGGCACCGGCGGTCGCCGGGACCTCGGCCACGGAGAGTGCCCGGACGAGTTCGGGGATGGCAGCACCGCTCCGGGTGACCACGGCCATCCGGTGCCACGGCACACCGTCGAGCAGGCGGTGTTCGCGCAGTCGACGGGCGATCGCCACGACGAGCGCGGAACGGCTGGCGGCTTCGAGGTGCACGACGGCGTCGGACCGCGCATCCTGGTCGCCCGCCGACGCGCTGCGCTGCCGACCGGCCGCCGCGGTGCCGATGCGACCCGTGACGCCGGTGATCAGGGCACGGATCGGGGCGGGGTGCCGGTGCACGGCGCCGAGGAACAGCTCGTCGACGCGGTCCACCCCGAGGCGCACGGCCAGTCGACCGAGCACGTCCGGTTCGGCGCCGCGGAACGCCGAGGCGGCGATGTCCGGATCCCCGAAGGCGACGACCTGCACGCCGGAGCGCGCGAGTGCCCCGAGCAGCGCGATCTCACCCTCCACCAGTTCCTGCGTGTCGTCGACCACGACCAGGCGCAGGGCGGCGATGCTCGCGGGGAGCTCGTGCCGCAGCACCGCGGCGGTGGCGTACGCCACGAGTTCGCCGGAGTCGAGTCCGGTCGGTCGGAACGCGGTGACCGATGCCCGGTAGTCGTCCACGAAGTCCCCGACGGCCCGCCACTCGGGCCGTCCGAGCTCGTCGCCGAGTTCCCGCATGTCGTCGGGCTCGACGCCGGCGGCCACCGCACGCATCATGACGTCGCGCAGGGCGGTACGGAACCCCGCTCGCTCCCGGACGACGGCGGTGATCGGGTCGGGCCAGGTCGGTCCGGCTCCGTCGAGTTCGTGGCCGGCGAGCAGGTCGGCGATGATCCGGTCCTGCTCCCCGCCGGTCAGCAGCGTCGGGGGTTCCTGTCCCTGCACCGACGCCGCGTGGGTGACGATCTGGAACGCCAGCGAGTTCACGGTGCGGGCGAGTGCACCCGGCACGACCCGGTCGACCGCCCGAGCGAGCCGGTCGCGCAGCGCCGTCGCGGCCGTCCGCGCCGAGGTCAGGGCGAGCACCGTCGCGTGGCCGTCGGGGGTGATCGCGTCGGGTCGGGTCAGCCGGTCGGCGACGAGCCGCGCGAGCGTGGTCGTCTTGCCGCTGCCCGGCGCACCGATCACCGCGGCGTGAAGACCGTCCGGCAACGCGAGCACCGCGGCCTGCGAGGGGTCGTCGACCAGTGCGCGCGCGAACCCGGTGTCCTCGGGAGCGGGCATCAGCGTGGTCTGCGGCACGCTCGTACGGTACCCAGGACCGCCGACAGCACCGCTGCTGACGCGCGGGGCACCGGTCGTCACGCCGTCGAGTGCGCCCGCGGCGAACGCCCGATGCCGCACGGGACCGCTCGGATACGCTGTGCTCGTGGACATCAAGATCGGCATCATCAACAGCCCCCGCGAGATCGCCTTCGAGACCGCCCAGACCGCGGACGAGGTCGAGAAGGCCGTGTCCGAGGCGCTCACCGCCAAGTCGACGCACCTGTCGCTGCAGGACGACAAGGGCCGTCGCTTCATCGTCCCCGTCTCGGCCCTGGCGTACGTCGAGGTCGGCGCGGAAGAGGCACGGCGCATCGGCTTCGTCGCCTGACGACGTGGAACTGCTCTTCGCCGTCCTCGGCGGCATCATCATCGGTGCGGTCGCGCACGTGATCCTGCCGTGGCGGTCGAACCGTGGCGTGCTCGTCGGCCCAGCGGTCGGCGGCATCGCCGCAGCAGTGCTCTGGGAAGCGCTGACCTGGGCCGGGTGGCGGTACGACGGCACCTGGATCTGGGTCGTGGCCCTCGTGGGGTCCGGCGTGGTCGTCCTCGTCGTCGAGTGGCTCCTCGGCACGCAGCGCGACAAGCGCGACGCCGAGTACTACGAGCAGCTCAAGACGCGCGGCGCCTGACGCTCGACCGCTCAGGCCGTCAGCCCGAGCGCATCCATCCGTCGGGTGTGCGCGGCGATGAGTTCGGTCCAGACCGGCTCGAGCCGCTCCTGGTCCTCTCGGGCGTGCGACGCCAGCGCCGACCGGGCGACGAGCAGGGTGTCGCCCACCAGACGGCGTCCCCACATCGCCAGACGCGAACCGATCTGCGGGTCGTCCTCGATGTGAGCCGTCAGCTCCTCGACGACCGCCGCTTCCTCGCGCGCGTCGAACACCGACCGCAGTCGCTGCCGCACGTCGAGCGGCAGCGAGCGAAGCAGGTTGCCGAACAGGTCGTTCAGGATGCCGGCCGTCACATAGCCGGTCAGCATCGACTCGTACCAGTCGGCGCCGCTCGTCCGTTCGAGGAACAGGTCGATCGCCTCGCGGTGCGGGGCCATCAGCGCCGCCGGGTCTCCGCCGCTGCGCTCGATCTCGGCCACGATCGTGCGGTGCCGCTCGAGCGCCGTGGTCGCGAGGACCCCGGTGACCAGACGGCCGGAGAGCGTCGGGGCCGAAGCACCGGCTCGTCCCATCGTCTCGTAGACGGAGAGCTGCAGGTACGCGGCCTGCCCGAGGTAGACGTCGAGCTCCGGGGTGACGTCGTCGAGCGCGAGCCGCTTGACCTGCGCGGCTCCGCGCGGGTTCCGCGACGCGAGCCATGCTGCAGCGAGCTGCGCCGCGCGCTTCCGGTTCCACCACGAGACCACCCGACCAGCATAGAGGGCGCGCCCCGTGGGACCCGCCGGTCGCCCCGCTCGGCGCCCGGACCGGACCGCCCGACTCCCCGAAGCACCCCGCCGCGCCCCGGACTACGCGCCCGTCGGTAGACTGGCCCGGACTTCCACCAGAACTAAGGTGATTCTTTGACTTTCTCAGACCTCAACATCGACCAGGACATCGTCGATGCACTGGCCGGCAAGGGCATCATCGAGCCCTTCCCGATCCAGGAACAGACCATCCCGCTCGGCCTGACCGGCCAGGACATCATCGGCCAGGCCAAGACGGGTACCGGCAAGACGCTCGGTTTCGGCCTGCCGCTGATCCAGCGACTCGGTGCCGACCCGGCGCACGGCGTGAAGGCGCTCGTCGTCGTCCCGACCCGTGAACTCGCGGTCCAGGTCACCGAGGACCTCGAGCTCGCGGCCTCGAACCGTCCGACCACGGTCGTCTCGATCTACGGCGGCAAGGCCTACGAGGGCCAGGTGGAGCAGCTCAAGGCCGGTGCCCAGATCGTCGTCGGCACGCCCGGGCGACTCATCGACCTGCAGCGGCAGCGGCTGCTCGACCTCTCCCACGTGCAGGAGGTCGTGCTCGACGAGGCCGACCGCATGCTCGACCTCGGGTTCCTGTCGGACATCGAGCGCATCTTCCAGGCCGTCCCCGAGGTGCGGCACACGATGCTGTTCTCGGCGACGATGCCCGCGCCGATCGTCGCCCTCGCCCGCCGGTTCATGAGCCGTCCGGTGCACATCCGGGCGACCGACCCGGACGAGGGCCTCATGCAGGCCAACATCAAGCACCTCATCTACCGTGCGCACTCCCTGGACAAGGACGAGGTCATCGCCCGCATCCTCCAGGCCGAGGGCCGCGGCAAGACCGTGATCTTCACCCGCACCAAGCGTGCCGCGGCGAAGCTCGTCGAGGAGCTGAAGGACCGCGGGTTCAACGCCGCAGCGGTGCACGGCGACCTCAACCAGGAGCAGCGCGAGCGCGCGATGGCGGCGTTCAAGGCCGGCAAGCGCGACGTGCTCATCGCCACCGACGTCGCCGCCCGCGGCATCGACGTGGACGACGTCACGCACGTGATCAACCACACGATCCCGGACGACCCGGACACGTACCTGCACCGCGCCGGCCGCACCGGCCGTGCGGGCAAGACCGGCATCGCGGTCACGTTCGTCGACTGGGACGACCTGCACAAGTGGACGCTGATCGACAAGGCGCTCGAGTTCGGCATCCCCGAGCCCGTCGAGACCTACTCGTCGTCGCCCCACCTGTTCGAGGAACTCGACATCCCCAAGGGCACCAAGGGCCGTCTGCCCGGCTCGTCGTCGCACGCCGCCTCGGCTGGCGCCCCCGTCGAGAAGCGCAGCAGCGACCGCCCGGCCTCGGGTTCGGGTTCGCGTGACGCGTCGCGTTCGCGGTCGCGCAGCCGCACCCGGTCAGGAGGCTCGGAGCAGTCCGCCCCGCAGGCTCCGGCCACCGAGTCGGTCGCCCCCACCACCGCGGCGGGCACCGAGGACGGCTCGGCCGTCGAAGGTGGTTCCACCGACGGCGCCGCGAAGCGTCGTCGCCGTCGCCGCCGTCGCGGAGCCGGCACCGGCGATGCCTCGGCGACCGCCTCGGCACCGCAGGGCACGTCGGACGGCGAGTAGCGCCTCCAGACCGAAGGGTCCGTCGCTGACGCGACGGGCCCTTCGTCGTCCCCGCCCGCCGGCTGCCCCGCGAGGGCGACAGATCGCCGCCAACTGTCAGCGGGGATCTGTCGCTTTCGCGGATGGGTCAAGCCGCGCCGACCGAGATCTGTCACTTCGGTGGGACGACGAGACGCGTCAGGACAGGCGCGAGCCGGGTCCGACCACGGGAGCGCTGCCCGTCGCCTCGGACACGATCGCGTCGAAGGAGACGCGTGCGGTGCGGTGCTCCCCCAGCCGGTTCGGCTTGCCGGTGCCGTGGTAGTCGCTCGAACCGGTGACGAACAGGCCGTAGCGCGTCGCCCAGTCGAGCAGGGTGCGCTTGCCGTGTGCCAGGTTCTCGCGGTGGTCGACCTCGAGCCCGCCGAGCCCGGCGTCGACCAGGTCGCGGAGCATCGGCTCGTCGATGACGATCCCGCGCGAGGACGCCGCCGGGTGCGCGATGACGGGCACGCCGCCGGCCTGCCGGATGAGTTCGACGCCGCGCAGGGGCGAGGGTGCCTCGTGGGGTTCGTAGTAGCCGGACGCCGGGTGCAGGATGCCGCGGAACGCCGCGGACCGGTCGGACTCGAGCCCGCGGGCGACCAGGGCGTCGGCGATGTGCGGACGGCCGATCGTGGCACCGGGGCTGGACTGGGCCAGGACGTCCGCCCAGGTGATCGGGTGGTCCTCGGCGATGCGGTCGACCATGCGGTGCGCGCGGGAGAGCCGGCCGTCGCGGATCCGGGTCGTCTCCTCGACCAGTCCGGGGTGCTCGGGGTCCACAAGGTAGCCGAGCACGTGCACGCTGCGGTAGCCGATCCGGGTGCTCAACTCGAGGCCCGGCAGCAGGGTCAGGGGCAGCTCACGCGCCGCGGCCGTGGCGTCCGCCCACCCCGCGGTCGTGTCGTGGTCGGTCAGCGCGACGGCGTCGAGTCCGGCGGCCGCGGCCGCTCGGACGAGCTCCGCGGGACGCTCGGTGCCGTCGGAGACACTGGAGTGCGCGTGCAGGTCGATGAACGGGTCTGGCACGTGGCCAATGCTATCCACAGGTGAGCGGCCGCACAGGCCGGGTGTCCCCGGGCGATGCGATGATGGACGCATGGCCGACACGACTCCCCGCGCGACGAGCAACCGATCCACGACCCCCGGGTCCTCGACCTTCAAGGACTTCATCGGGTCGCAGTGGGCAGAGCGCTCGGAAGCGCAGCCCGAGCCCCGCGAGCAGGCCGCGTTCGCCGCCGAGCGTCGCGCGCGCATCTCCGAGCTGCACCCGGGCCGCACGATCGTGGTGCCGGCCGGGCAGGCCAAGGTCCGCTCGAACGACTGCGACTACCCGTTCCGCCCGCACTCCACCTTCGCGCACCTGACCGGTTGGGGCACCGACACCGTGGTCGGCTCCGTGCTCGTGATGACGCCGAACGGCTCCGGCCACGACGCCACGCTGTACTTCCGTGCCACCGCGGGCCGCGACTCGGAAGAGTTCTACGCCAACCCCGAGATCGGGGAGTTCTGGGTCGGTCCGCGCCCCTCGCTCGACGCCGTCGCCGCCGACCTCGGGCTGGCCACGGCCGACCTCGGGGCGTTCACGGCCGTCGCCGACGCACTCGACGCGTCGGCGCTGCTCGTGCGTGAAGCCGACGACGACCTGACCCGTTCGCTCGACGCCCGCATCGGCGCGGCCATCGGTGGCGCGGACGAGACCGAGGGGTCGCCGGCCACCGACGACCTGCTCGCCCGCGACCTGTCCGAGCTGCGACTGGTCAAGGACGCGTACGAGGTCCGTGAGCTCCGCAAGGCCGTCGACGCCACGAAGCACGGGTTCGACGACGTCATCGGCGACTTCGACGCCGTGCTCGCGCACCCGCGCGGTGAGCGCATCGTCGAGGGCACGTTCAACCGCCGGGCGCGCGCCGACGGCAACACCGTGGGCTACGACACCATCGCCGCCTCGGGCCACCACGCCTGCATCCTGCACTGGACCCGCAACGACGGCGCCGTGCAGCCGGGGGACCTCATCCTCATCGACGCCGGGGTCGAGGTCGACTCGTTCTACACCGCCGACATCACCCGCACGCTGCCGGTGAGCGGCACGTTCTCCCCCGTGCAGCGGATGGTCTACGAAGCCGTGCTCGAGGCCGCCGACGCCGCGTTCGCGATCGTCAAGCCGGGCATCACGTTCCGCCAGGTGCACGCCACCGCGATGGAGGTCATCGCGCGCAAGACCGCCGAGTGGGGCTTCCTGCCGGTCTCGGCCGCCGAGTCGCTCGAGCCGGACAACCAGTTCCACCGCCGCTACATGGTGCACGGCACGAGCCACCACCTCGGGCTCGACGTGCACGACTGCGCGAAGGCCCGTCGTGAGATGTACCTCGACGGCACCGTGCAGGCCGGCATGGTCTTCACGATCGAGCCTGGGCTGTACTTCCAGCAGGACGACCTGACCGTGCCGGAGGAGTTCCGCGGCATCGGTGTCCGCATCGAGGACGACATCCTGGTGACCGAGGACGGCGCCGAGAACCTGTCCGTCGGCATCCCCCGGACCCCCTCGGAAGTGGAGGGGTGGATCGCCCGCTCGGGCCGCTAGCCTGATCGGGTGACCATGCCCGAGGCCTCCCCGAACACCATCTCGATCGAGGTCGAGCACTTCGACTCCCCCGACGCCCAGCGACTCCGTGCCGCCCAGCGCCTGGAGATCGACCGGGCGCACGGCGGCGACACCGAACCGGGTGAGAAGCCGACCGCCGAGTCGATCGCGGTGTTCTTCGTCGCACGGGACGAGTCCGGGACTCCCCTGGGGTGCGGGGGCCTGCGCATCGTCGACGACGGCATCGCCGAGATCAAGCGGATGTACGTCCGGCCGGAGTCCCGCGGGTCCGGCGCCGCGGCTGCGTTGCTGCGCCGGCTGGAAGAAGCGGCGCTCGACCTCGGGTCCCCGGCGCTCGTCCTCGAGACGGGCACGGAGCAGCAGCGCGCCGTCGGGTTCTACCAGCGCGAGGGGTTCCGGCGGATCGCGAACTTCGGGCCCTACGTCGGGGCGCCCCTGTCGGTCTGCTTCTCGAAGGTCCTCTAGCCGGCCCGAGCCTGCCCGGACCGCGCCGCGCGCAAGCCCGGCTCGCGCGCGCCCGAGCCCGCTCGGCTCTCGGTCACGACGTGCCGTCGGCCCGAGGCCGAGCGGTCACGAACCGTCGTCCGGGCCGGCGCCGAACGACGATCTCCGACCGCTCGACGCCGTGCGCGCGGGGTGTTGCGACCGCCCGGACCGCCCGACCGTCCGGACTCAGCCAGCGAGGTCGCACGAAGTGCCGCCCGCGGAGCTCGGGGACGACAGTTTGTGCGACCTCGGCGAACGCGAACGGCGTGTCGAGCGATCTCGCACGACCCGACCTCGCCCGACCCGACCTCGATCCGACCTCGCGCGACCGCAGGACGAAGGCCGGTCGCGCCGCGGCCGGAGCTCGGCTAGCGGCGGTCGCTGTCCCTGTCGCCCTCGCGCGACGCATCCGGCGAGGACGAGGACGAGGGCTCCGGCGGCGTGGCACCGGCGACCCGCTCGCCGTAGCGCGGCGGCTCCTCGGGTCGACGCTCCGGCACCGGCGGGGCCGCAGGGGCGGCAGCCGTCTCGGGGGTCTCCCCGTACCGGGGTCCGTCGTTCGTGCCGTAGCGCGGCGGGCCCGAAGGCGCACCCGTCTGCGTGCCGGGGGCCGACGTGCCGGGGTGTTGCGGGCCTCCCGGCTGCTGGTGCGGCGTAGCGTGCCCGCCGTACGGCGACTGCTGCTGCGGCGGGACCCCACCGGGGCCCGGACGCCACGGCTGCTGCTGCTGCTGCTGCTGGGGAGCGTCGTTCCAGTGCGTGGACGGGGTCGCCCCGTGCTCGCCGAGGATCCGCTGCGCCTGCCCGGTCAGCTGCGGGTTGACGACGATCTGGTAGTTCGTGGCGAGCACCTGGTGCACGCTCGTGAAGTCGCGCTGCCGCTTCGTGATCGCGAACGAGACGATGCCGTAGAGCATGCCGAACGCGGCACCGATGATCGCGGCGGCCAGGATCAGGCCGCCGGCGCTCGGTGAGAAGAGCGTGAGCACGATGCCGAAGAAGATGCCGAGCCACAGGCCGGACAGCGCGCCGGCGATGGCGGCACGGCCGTAGGTCATCTTGCCGGTGACCCGTTCGACCGTCTTCAGGTCGTTGCCGACGATCGAGAGCTGGTTGACGGGGAAGTCGGCCTCGGCCAGCTTCGCCACCACGCGCTGCGCGTCGGGGTAGCTGTCGTACGTTCCCAGGACGTCGCCCTTGGGCAGCGTCGGGAACGCCTGGGCGGTCCTGCCGGCGAAGGGGCTCTGATTGCTCACACAGCCATCATTCACCGCACACCTTGCAATCGCACGTGCACTCTCAGGGAAGCAGCCGATCGCAAGCCGTCGACCGGTGCCGTCGGCGGCGCGGGCGAACGCGCACACCCGAGCGACTACGCTTGGTCGGGTGAGCGCCACGAAGGTCTTCGTCGCCCGCCTCGCCGGGTGCTCCGTCTTCGACCCCGCGGGCGACCGCGTCGGCAGGGTCCGGGACGTCCTGGTCGTCTACCGCCGGGCCGATCCCCCGCACGTCGTCGGGCTCATCGTCGAGGTGCCCGGCAAGCGCCGCATCTTCGTGAGCATCGGCCGCATCACCTCCATCGGCGCCGGGCAGGTCATCACGACCGGTCTGGTCAACATGCGCCGCTTCGAGCAGCGCGGCGGCGAGGTCCGCGTCATCGCCGAGATGCTCGGCCGCAAGGTGCTCATCAAGAACCAGCGGATCCGCGCCACCATCGAGGACGTCGCGATCGAGGACCGCGGGCAGGGCGACTGGGAGGTCGCGCAGCTCTTCCTCCGCAAGCCGAAGACCACGCCGTCGCCGTTCGGCAAGGGTCCGACGACGTTTGCGACGTGGAACGAGGTCACCGAGGACGAGCTCCCCGGCGAGGCCCAGTCCGCCGAGCACGTCATCGCCGCCTACTCCGACCTGCTGCCCGCCGACCTCGCGTCGACGCTGCTCGACCTGCCCGCCGAGCGCCGGTTCGAGGTCGCCGAGGAACTCCCCGACGACCGCCTCGCCGACGTGCTCGAGGAGATGCCCGACCAGGAGCGCATCGAGATCCTCACCCGGCTGGTGGACGCCCGCGCCGCCGACGTCCTCGACCAGATGCAGCCGGACGACGCGGCCGACGTCCTCGCCCAGTTCTCCGACGAGCGGAGTGAGGCCCTCCTGCAGCTCATGGAGCCGGAGGAGGCGCAGGACGTCCGCATGCTCCTGGAGTACGAGCCGGACACCGCCGGTGGTCTGATGACCACCGAACCGGTGATCGTCTCGGCCGACGCCACCGTGGCCGAGGGCCTCGCGCTCGTCCGCCGCCACGAGCTCGCACCGGTGCTCGGCGCCGCCGTCTGCGTCACCCTGCCGCCGTACGAGCCGCCGACCGGTCGGTTCCTCGGACTCGTGCACTTCCAGCGGATGCTCCGCTACCCGCCGAACGAGCGGCTCGGCACGCTCATCGACCAGCAGACCGAACCGGTCCGGGTCGACGCGAGCGCAGCCGAGGTCACCCGCATCATGGCGACCTACAACCTGCTGTCCGTCCCCGTGGTCGACGACGCCCACCGTCTCGTCGGGGTGGTGACGATCGACGATGTCCTCGACCACGTCCTGCCGGACGACTGGCGAAGTCAGGGCGAGGGGGAACCCTCACCGCTTCCACGCCAACGCCCGCGCAGGACACCCGTGACGACGGGAAGGAGGACCACCCGTGGCCCGAACGGATGACAACCGTCGCGACCGTGACCGCCAAGAGGTCCGGCTCGACTCCCCCAAGGGCATGCGCACGCGTGTGCTCCCCAGCCGCCGCCGTGGTCGCGGGGACACCTTCGGTCGTGCGACCGAGGGCATCGCCCGCGGGATGGGCACGCCGTGGTTCCTCATCGGCCTCACGCTGTTCTGCGTGGTCTGGATGGGCTACAACACCCTGGCGCCGAAGCCGTGGCAGTTCGACTCGGCGGCCATCGGCTTCACGGCTCTGACGCTCGTGCTCTCGCTGCAGGCCTCGTACGCCGCCCCGCTGATCCTGCTCGCGCAGAACCGGCAGGACGACCGCGACCGCGTGCAGTTCGAGCAGGACCGCCAGCGTGCCGAACGCAACCTGGCCGACACCGAGTACCTGGCCCGCGAGGTCGTGGCCCTGCGCCTGGCGATGCGGGACATGGCGTCGAAGGACTTCATCCGCGCCGAGCTCCGCTCCCTGCTCGAGGAGCTCGACCGCCGCGACGCCGACGAGGCCGGGTACGCGGACGAACACGACAACTCCACCCGTGGCTGACGCCGGCCACACCGACGAACAGCTCGGCACGGCGGTCCTCGCCGCGCTCGACCGCGTCATCGACCCCGAGATCCGCCGCCCCGTCACGGAGCTCGACATGATCCGTGGTGTCGACGTGCAGCCAGGAGGCGCGGTGCGCGTCGACCTGCAGCTCACGATCGTGGGGTGCCCCGCCGCCGACACCATCGAGCGCGACGTCCGCGTCGCCGCCGGGTCCGTCCCGGGGGTCGTCGCAGTCGACGTCGACGTGTCCGTGATGGACCCGGCCACTCGTGCCGCGCTGACCCAGCGGCTGCGAGCCGGCCGCCCCAAGGGCATCCAGTTCACCGCGGACTCGCTCACGCGCGTCATCGCCGTCACGAGCGGCAAGGGTGGCGTCGGCAAGTCCACCGTCACCGTGAACCTCGCCGTCGCGCTCGCCCGCCGGGGCCTGCGGGTCGGGGTCGTCGACGTCGACGTGCACGGCTTCAGCGTCCCCGGCCTGATGGGTCTGACCGACGAGCACGGGGTCGCACCCCGTCCGACCCGGGTGGACAGCATGATCCTGCCGCCGGTGGCGCACGACGTGAAGGTCGTCTCGATCGGCATGTTCGTCGACGACGTCTCGACCGCGGTGTCGTGGCGTGGCCCGATGCTGCACCGCACCGTGAACCAGTTCCTGACGGACGTGTTCTTCGGCGACCTCGACGTCCTGCTGCTCGACCTGCCGCCGGGCACCGGCGACGTCGCGATCTCGGTGGGGCAGCTGCTGCCGCACGCAGAGGTCCTGGTCGTCACGACCCCGCAGGCCGCCGCGGCCGACGTCGCCGAGCGCAGCGGGATCGTCGCCCGGCAGACCGGGCAGCGGGTCATCGGGGTGGTCGAGAACATGGCGGGGCTCGTGCAGCCCGACGGCTCGGTGCTGCACCTGTTCGGCGAGGGTGGTGGCGCCGAGACCGCCGCACGGCTGTCCCGCGGGCAGGACGCCCCCGTCCCGGTGCTCGGCAGCGTGCCGCTGTCCGTGCCGCTGCGCGAGGGCGGCGACGCAGGCGTCCCCGTGGTGCTCGGCGCCCCGGAGGACCCGTCCGCCGTGGCCCTGACGGCGATCGCCGACCGGATCACCACGATGGGACGCGGACTCGCCGGCCGGAAGCTCGGGTTGTCGCTGTCCTAGGCTCGAGGTCATGAGCACCGATCACGTCGATGTCGACTGGAACCACGCACGCGCCACCAACCGCGCGAACTGGGACGACCGGGTGCCGATCCACGAGGGTGCCTACGCGATCGACGCCCTCGCCGACCCCGGCCATCGCTCGGACGTCGTCCGTGAGGACCTGCCGGCCCTGACGCCCTGGTTGCCGAACGGCTCGCTCGCGGGCCTCGACGTCTGTCATCTGCAGTGCCACATCGGCACCGACACGGTGTCGCTCGCCCGCGAGGGTGCCCGACTGACCGGTGTCGACTTCTCCCCCGCCGCCCTCGCCTCGGCCGCCGGACTCGCATCGCGCCTCGGGCTCGACGTCACCTGGGTCGAGACCGACGTCCTCGATGCCCGGGCCGCCGTCACCGGCGACTTCGACGTCGTGTACACGAGCATCGGCACGATCTGCTGGCTCCCCGACCTCGACCGCTGGGCTGCGCAGGTCGCCGGCCTGCTGCGCCCCGGCGGGGTGTTCTTCATCCGCGACGGACACCCGGCGCTGTACGCCCTCGACGAGGACGCCGACGAGCTCGTCACCCGGTACCGGTACTTCCCGGACGGCACCGCGCAGCAGTGGGACGACGCCGGCACCTACGCCGGCGACGGCACGGTGGCGAACGCCCGCACCTTCGAGTGGCCGCACCCGCTGTCCGAGATCGTGAACGCCCTGCTCGGTGCCGGGCTGCGGCTCCGACGGCTCGACGAGGGCCGGACCCTGCCGTGGCGCTTCAGCTCCCGCATGGTCGAGACCGACACCGGCTCGTGGGCCTGGCCGGAACACGACCGCGACCGGATGCCGACGACCTACACGATCGTCGCCACCCGCGACTGACGACGCGACCCCCAGACGGACTGGAGGCCCGGTGCCAGCTGGCACCGGGCCTCCAGTCCGTCAGGTGGGGACGTGACGGGCGTCAGGTCGCCTCGGCGTCGAAGGGTGCCGGTTCACCGGCGGCCAGGGGCACGACGGGAGCCGTCGCGCGAACCTTGGAGGCCGTCACCTGCGCGGTCTGCACGGCGGCCGCACTGGAACCGGAGTCGAGCAGGGCGTCTCGGATGATGCGGCGCGGGTCGTACTGGCGCGGGTCGAGTTTCTGCCACTCGATGTCGTCGAACTCGGGGCCCATCTCGTCGCGCATCCGCTCCTTCGCGGTGTCGGCGAACCGACGGACGGCCTTGACGAACTCGGCCAGCTTCTGGGCGTACATCGGCAGGCGCTGCGGCCCGAGCAAGAGGACGCCGATGACCCCGATGATCAGGATCTTGTCGAGCGGGATGTCCACGCGAGCGAGCCTAACGCGTGCTGCTGCGTTGCACCTCTAGAGTTGTCTCCCGAACGGAGTGTGCGTGTCAGAGAAAGAGTCGAACTGGAAGTTCGCCGAGGACATCGTCTCGGAGACCGAGGCGATCGCCCGTGCTCGTGAGCACTCCCTGGAACTCGGGGTCGAAGCGATCTCGCCCGCGATCGGTGCGCAGATCGGGGTCATCGCGGCAGCCTCGCGAGCCACGAGCATCATCGAGATCGGCACCGGCCTCGGGGTCTCCGGCCTGTACCTGCTCGCCGGCGCCCCGAACGCGACCCTGACGACGATCGACGTCGAGGTCGACCACCAGCAGTTCGCCCGCGACGCCTACATCAGCGCCGGCACCGCCCCCGCACGGATCCGGCTCATCCCCGGCCGGGCGAACCAGGTGCTCCCCCGCATGAACGAGGCCTCGTACGACGTCGTGCTCGTCGACGCCGACCCCGAGCACGTCATCGAGTACGTCGAGCACGGTCTGCGGCTCGCCCGCCTGGGTGGCACCGTCCTGGTGCCGCACGCCCTCTGGCGCGGACGCGTGGCCGACCCGGTGAAGCGCGACCGCGCCACCACGGACTTCCGCCTGCTCCTGACCGAGGTGTCGACCTCGGGTGCGGTGCGCAGCGCGCTGTCGCCCGCCGGTGACGGGCTGCTGCAGTTGACGAAGGTCACCAACTAGCGCTCGACCCGCCGGCGCTCGCGCAGGTCAGTCCAGGTGCCGCAGGTACCGCTCGGGCGACTCGAGGAACGCACGCTCGTTCCGCACCAGGTCGAGGTCGCGCCACTCGGTGCGCCGCAGGCCCCACTCGCCGACCTCGTGGATCGTCGCGCCCGGGAACGCGGCGAGCACGGGCGAGTGGGTCGAGAGCACGACCTGGCCGACGCCGCTCTCGACGATCGAGCGCAACAGTGCGATCAGGGTGAGGCAGCCCGAGAACGACAGGGCGGACTCCGGCTCGTCGAGGATCCAGAGGCCGGGCCAACGCGCCCGGTCGATGACGAAGTCCAGGAATGCCTCGCCGTGGCTGCGCTCGTGGAACACCGGCTCGGGGCGACTGCGGTTCGGGTGCTCCTCGAGGTAGGTGAAGAAGCCGTGCATCGTCTCAGCACGCAGGAAGAAACCACCGCGGGGCGCACCGAAGTCACGTCGCAGGGCGATGTGCTGCCACAGGTCCGACTCGGACGGACGGGTCGAGTGGTGTGCCCCGGTCGAGCCGCCTTCCGGGGACATCCCGAACGCGAGCGCGATGGCCTCGATCAGGGTCGACTTGCCGACACCGTTGTCCCCGACGAACACCGTCACCGGGTCCAGGTCGAGGCCCTCGTCGAGCAGCTGCCGGATCGGCGGGAGCGTGGCCGGCCACTCGTCGCGCGGCATCGGGTCCGGGTCGCGGTACTCCTCGACGCGTCGGATGGGCAGGTGGGTCCTCGGCACGGCCCCATCCTGCCGGAGCCGACCGACACCGCGTGTGGACGCCCGCTACCGGCGGGCAGACGGAAAGCCCGGAGCGTACACGCTCCGGGCCTTCCGTTCTGGTGCTTCGACGTACTAGGCCGAGACGACCTCAGCGAGTGCGTCGTGGAGTTCCTTGGCCTCGGCATCGTTGACCGAGACGACCAGGCGGCCTCCACCTTCGAGCGGAACCCGCACGATGATGAGTCGACCCTCCTTAACAGCCTCCATCGGCCCGTCACCGGTCCTCGGCTTCATGGCTGCCATCAGATGTCCCCTTTCGTGCAGTAAATGCAGCCCCATTATCCCGTATGGAGGGGGCAACTGCGAAACCGCCCAGGTTGGGGGTGTCGGATGTGCCATCCGGATGCTCCGCAGAGCGCGGATCCACGGGCCTCCGGCGCCCCCCATCGATCACGGCGGGGTCCAGTCGTAGCCGTCGATCCACCACGTGTAGTACAGCCAGACCCACTGGAGCCCGACGAACGCGACGACGACGGCCACGCGGTACACCCGCGACCGCGGCAGCGCCACGATCCCGAGCAGCGGTGCGATCGGCACGAGGATGCGCCAGGTGCTCGACTGCGGGAAGAACACCGCGAGCAGGTACACGAGGTACGCCACGCCCCAGAGTCGGAGCTCGATGCCGATCCGGCGTGCGGCGGGCATGCACACGAACGCCGCGAACCCGACGAGCACGACGACGAGCAGCACCGTGCCGGCCGGCTGCCCGAACCACCACCCGAACCCCTGCACCCACGGCGCGAACGGCACGAGTTCCTTCCACCCGATGTACGACGACCGCCAGGCGAGCTCGGTGTCCGTGTAGGCCTTCGGCACGCCGGTGACCGCCCACGCGATGGCCGGCCAGGCAAGACCGACCAGACCCGACACCGTGGCGACCACCGCGGGTGGGACGAGCCGGCGGAGTGTCAGCGGTTCCGACGAGCGCACCCACGCCGGACGGATCGCCCACGCGGCCACGAAGAGCACCACCAGGAACGCGAAGGCGAGCCCCGTCGGTCGGGTCATGCCGAGCAGGAGCACGACGGGCAGCATCGCCCACCACCGTCGATCCACCATGAGCAGCAGCGCGACGAGCAGCAGGAACAGGCCCATCGACTCCGCGTAGGCCACCTGGAACATCGCCGACACCGGTGCGACACAGAACAGCACCGTGGCGAACGTCGCCCGTGCGGGGTCGAGGAACCGGCCCATGAGTCGGCGGAACACCAGCGCGGCCCCGAGTCCGGCGAGCAACGACACCGAGACCGCGACGAACTCGAACGACGCTCCGGTGAGCAGCGTGAGCGCGCGCACCAGGAACGGGTAGGCGGGCATGAACGCCCACGCGTTCTCGGTCACGTGCCCGGCGGCGTCGACGGGCAGCGTCGACGGGTACCCGCCCGTGGCGATCACGCGGTACCAGGCGCCGTCCCAGATCGACGCGAACGACAGGTAGCCCGGGCTCTGCACGGTGAACGAGTTCGCCGCCTGCACGCGGGCGAAGGCGAGCATCATCGCGCCCGTGACGAGCCGCGCCAGCACGTAGACGACCGAGATGCGCACCCACCACGGGACGACCCGGTACCGGGCCCGCCAGCGGTTCCGAGCAGGGGTCCTCCGGGTGACCCCCGCCGTCGTCAGGCCGTCAGCCACCGACGCAGCCCGGCCTCGACCGCGGTGATCTGCGCGACCGGGACCTGCTCGTCGTCGTGGTGGGCGAAGACCGGCTCGCCGGGGCCGTAGTTGACCGCGGGGACCCCGAGCGCCGAGAAGCGCGCGACGTCGGTCCAGCCGTACTTCGGACGGGGCTCCGGTCCACCGACGGCCGCGACGAAGTCCTGCGCGAGCGGGGCGTCGAGTCCGGGGCGGGCACCGGCGGCGAGGTCGACGATCGTGACCTCGTACCCGTCGAACAGCTCGCGGATGTGGGCCACGGCTTCGTCGGCCGAGCGCGAGGGTGCGAACCGGTAGTTCACGTGCACCATCGCCTCGTCGGGGATGATGTTGCCCGCGATGCCGCCGCTGATGCCGACCGCGTTCAGGCCTTCGCGGTACTCGAGCCCGTCGACCGTGACGGTACGGGGCTCGTACGCGGCCAGGGTGGCCAGGATCGGGGCCGTCTTGTGGATCGCGTTGTCGCCGATCCAGCTCCGTGCGCTGTGCGATCGCTTGCCGAACGTGCGGATCTCGGCGCGGAGGTTGCCGTTGCAGCCACCCTCGATCTGCGCCCCGGACGGCTCGCCCAGGATCGCGAAGTCGGCGGTGAGGAGTTCGGGTCGCGTCCGGGCCAGGCGGCCGAGGCCGTTCAGGGCGTCGCTGACCTCCTCGTGGTCGTACCAGACCCACGTGACGTCGACCGAGGGGTCGACCAGGTCGTACGCCAGCTTGAGCTGCACCGCGCAGCCGGCCTTCATGTCGACGGTGCCGCGGCCCCAGAGGATCTCGGTGCCGTCCTCGGTGGTCCGGAACTCGGTCGGCAGGTTGTCGTTGAGCGGCACCGTGTCGATGTGACCGGCGATGACGACCCGGCGGTCGCGGCCCAGGTTCGTCCGCGCCACGATCGCGTCGCCGTCGCGGATCACCTCGAGGTGCGGCAGCGGTGCGAGCACGGCCTCGATCGCGTCGGCGAGGGCCTGCTCGTTGCCGGACACCGACTCGATGTCGCAGATGGCACGGGTGATGTCGATGGACGAGGCGGTGAGGTCGAGGTGCTCCGGCATGCGGGCAGCCTACCGGCCGCCCCTCGCACCGCCCCGGCAGTCCGGACGGTCGGGAACCCGACCGCCCCGGCAGTCGGGACGGACGGCGACCCCGCCGCCCAGGCCGTCCGGCCGGACGGTGCCCGCCGACGGTCGCTCGGTACCCTGGAGCCGTGACCGACACGACTGCCTTCGACCGCCCGACCCACGCCTGGGGCCACGGCCTCGCGACGATCGCCGCCGACGGCACGACGCTCGACACCTGGTACCCGGAGACGCACCTCGGCGCGCTGCCCGCCGACGCCGTGTTCCCCGCCGAGCTGCAGGCGCACGTCGGTGACGACCCCCGCCGCGAGGTCCGGATCGAGGCCGTCACCACCGAGATCACGATCGACGCCGCTCCGACGGACACCCCGGACGCGTACCTCCGCCTGCACCTGCTGAGCCACCTGCACGTCCGCCCGAACGAGGTCTCCCTCGACGGCGTCTTCGGCCACCTGCCGATCGTCGCGTGGACGAACGCCGGCCCGGTGCACCCCGATTCCCTGACGCGCCTGCGCCCGTCCCTGCAGCGCGCCGGCATCGCCGTGCACGCCATCGACAAGTTCCCGCGCCTGCTCGACTACGTCGTGCCGGACCGCGTCCGCATCGGTGACGCCAACCGCGTCCGCCTCGGCGCACACCTGGCGCCGGGCACCACAGTCATGCACGAGGGCTTCGTCAACTTCAACGCCGGCACCCTCGGTGACGCCATGATCGAGGGCCGCGTCTCGCAGGGCGTCGTCGTCGGCAACGGCACCGACATCGGCGGCGGCGCCTCGATCATGGGCACGCTGTCCGGCGGCGGCACGCACCGTGTCTCGCTCGGCGAACGCGCGCTGCTCGGCGCGAACGCGGGCCTCGGCATCTCGCTCGGCGACGACTCCGTCATCGAGGCCGGTCTCTACGTCACGGCCGGCACGAAGGTGGTGCTGGTCGGCGCGGCACCGAACCCCGACGGCACTCCGAAGACCGTCAAGGCCGCGGAGCTCTCCGGCACCCCGAACATCCTGTTCCGCCGCAACAGCATCAGCGGCGCCGTCGAGGCACTGCAGCGCAAGGGCGAGGGCATCCAGCTGAACACCGCGCTGCACGCGTAGCGCTCGGCCAGCGGTCACGACGCGCCGCCTGCGCGCGCCGAGGGCGCACGAACTGTCGCTCCGGCACCCGCCGGACGACAGTTCGCGATCACTCGGCGGAGGTGAGCGGCGCGTCCCACGATCGCGCACCCACCGACGCACCCGCCTGGAGGCCCGGTGCCGGTCCACGAGACCGGCACCGGGCCTCCAGGCGGTCGCGTCCAGAGCCGCAACCCGCCCCGCGAGTGGTCACAACACACCGTCCGCGTACGCCGAGGGCGCACGAACCGTCGTTTCGACACCCGCCGGACGACAGTTCTCGACCACTCGGCAATGGTGAGCGGCGCGCCCCGCCGCCCCGCGCCCGACACGCCCGCACGGGAGGCCCGGTGCCGGTCCACGAGACCGCCACCGGGCCTCCAGGCCGTCGCGTCCAGAGCCCCGCGAGTGGTCACAACACACCGTCCGCGGGCGCCGAGGGCGCACGAACTGTCGCTCCGGCACCCGCCGGACGACCGTTCGCGACCACTCGACGGGAGGTGAGCGGCGCGCCCCGCCGCCCCGCGCCCGACACGCCCGCACGGGAGGCCCGGTGCCGGTCCACGAGACCGCCACCGGGCCTCCAGGCGGTCGTGTCCAGAGCCCCGCGAGTGGTCACAACACACCGTCCGCGGGCGCCGAGGGCGCACGAACCGTCGTTTCGACACCCGCCGGACGACCGTTCGCGACCACTCGACGGAGGTGAGCGGCACGTCCCGCCGGACGGCGCCACGCGGCGCACACGCACGAGCGCCCCGCGCCACGGAACCGTGGGGCGGGGCGCTCGGAGTCGATCAGCGCTCGGGGACGTCGCGCTCGGGCGCGCCCACGTAGAGCTGCTGGGGGCGACCGATCTTGTTGAGCGGGTCGTTGTTCAGCTCGCGCCACTGGGCGATCCAGCCCGGCAGGCGACCGATGGCGAACAGGACGGTGAACATCCGCGGCGGGAAGCCCATCGCCTTGTAGATGATGCCGGTGTAGAAGTCGACGTTCGGGTAGAGCTTGCGGCTGACGAAGTACTCGTCCTCGAGTGCGATCTGCTCGAGTTCCATCGCGATGTCGAGCAGGTCGTCCTGCACGCCGAGGGACTCGAGGACCTCGTGCGCGGACTCCTTGACGAGCTTCGCGCGCGGGTCGTAGTTCTTGTAGACGCGGTGCCCGAAGCCCATGAGCTTGACGCCCTGCTCCTTGTTCTTCACCCGCTCCACGAAGCGCGTCACGGGCTCGCCCGAGTCCTTGATCTGCTGGAGCATCTCGAGGACAGCCTCGTTCGCACCGCCGTGCAGCGGGCCGTACAGGGCGTTGATGCCGGCCGAGATCGAGGCGAACATGTTCGCCTTCGTCGAGCCGACCATGCGCACCGTCGAGGTCGAGGCGTTCTGCTCGTGGTCCTCGTGCAGGATGAGGAGCCGCTCGAGCGCCTTCGAGAGCACCGGGTTCGGCTTGTAGGTCTCGGCCATGGTGCCGAAGTTCAGCCGCAGGAAGTTGTCGACGAACGACAGCGAGTTGTCCGGGTACAGGAACGCCTGCCCGATGGCCTTCTTGTGGGCGTAGGCCGCGATCACCGGGAGCTTCGCGAGGAGCCGGACGGTCTGCAGCTCGACCTTCTCGGGGTCGTCCACGTCCATGTCGTCCTCGTAGTACGTGGACAGGGCGCTCACGGCGCTCGAGAGCACGGACATCGGGTGCGCCGAGTGCGGCAGGGCGTCGAACAGGCGGCGGAGGTCCTCGTGCAGCAGGGTGTGCCGACGGATGCGGGCGTCGAACTGCTCGAGCTCGGTGGGGGTCGGCATCTCGCCGTAGATCAGGAGCCAAGCGACCTCGAGGAAGGTGCAGTTGCCGGCGATCTGGTCGATCGGGTACCCGCGGTAGCGCAGGATGCCCTGGTCGCCGTCGATGTAGGTGATCGCGCTCTTCGTCGCACCGGTGTTCACGAACCCGTAGTCGAGCGTGTTCATCCCGGTCTGCTTCTTGAAGGTCGAGATGTCGATCGCGGACGCGCCGTCGACGCTCTGCAGGATCGGGAACTCCGCCGTGCCACCCGGGAACGTCAGCGTCGCGGTCGCGCCCTGCTGTTCGGCGGCGGGACTCACGGGGACGGGCGTGGTGGGCGGTGTGGCCGTCTTCTGAGCGTCATTGGCAGTGTCAGTCACGAGGACAGCCTAATCGCGGCACCTGTCGGTCGTGCACACATCCCAGGTGACGATTTGGTGGTTCCCAGGGATTGCGGGCACCACCGGAACGACTCGTGTCCGTGCTACGCGGTGCCGAGGCGACGGCTGCTCGCCAGTCGCTGCGACGCTGCGGCGATGCGTTCGTCGGTCGCCGTCAGGGCCACGCGGACGTGCTCTCCCCCTGCTGCGCCGTAGAACGTGCCCGGTGCGACGAGGATCCCGCGGTCGGCGAGCCAGGCCACGGTGTCGAGTGCGGGTTCGCCGCGGGTGGCCCAGAGGTAGAGCCCTGCCTCGCTGTGGTCGATTCGGAACCCGGCATCCTCGAGTGCTCGCCGGAGCATGTTCCGTCGCGCTCGGTAGCGGCCCTTCTGCTGCTGCACGTGGGTCTCGTCCTGGAGCGCGACGACCATGGCCTGCTGCACGGGCAGCGGCGGCATGAGCCCCGCGTGCTTCCGGACGGCCAGGACGTCGGCCAGGATCGCGGCGTCACCGGCGACGAAGGCCGCACGGTAGCCGGCGAGGTTCGACTGCTTCGACAGCGAGTACACGCTGAGCACGCCGTCGAGCGAGTCACCGACCACACGGGGGTCCAGGATCGTGGGCGTCGGGGTGGTGGCGTACTCCGGGTCCCACCCGAGCTCGGCGTAGCACTCGTCGCCGACGATGACGGCTCCGAGCTCGCGGGCGCGCACCACGGCGGCGCGGAGCTCGTCGATCGTCAGCACGCGGCCGTCGGGGTTGCCCGGGGAGTTCAGCCACACGAGCTTCGTGCTGGACGGCCACTCCGCCGGGTCGTCCGACGCGAGGGCCTCGGCGCGGACCAGTGCGGCGCCGAGCTCGTACGTCGGGTACGCGGCGGCCGGGAACACCACCGTGTCACCGGGGCCGATGCCGAGCCAGAGCGCGAGGCCCGCGATGAACTCCTTCGAGCCGATCGTCGGCAGCGCGTTCGCCTCGGTCAGGGCGACGCCGTGCCGACGGCCGTACCAGTCCGCGATGGCCTGCCGCAGCGCCGGGGTGCCAGCGACCTGCGGGTAGGCGTGCGCATCGGTCGCGGTGGCCAGGGCGGTGCGGACGACCTCGGGCGTGGGGTCGACGGGCGATCCGACGCTGAGGTCGACGATGCCGCCCTCGTACGCCGCGGCGCGCTGCTTGAACGGGACGAGCTGGTCCCAGGGGAAGTCGGGGAGGTCGAGCGCCACGAGGGGGTCCGGTCAGCCGCGGACGGGCTCGGCCGCGACGACGGGGTGGTCCTTGTGGATCACGCCGACCTTCGCAGCGCCGCCGGGCGACCCGACCTCGTCGAAGAACTCGACGTTGGCCTTGTAGTAGTCGGCCCACTGGTCGGGCAGGTCGTCCTCGTAGTAGATGGCCTCGACGGGGCAGACCGGCTCACACGCACCGCAGTCGACGCACTCGTCGGGGTGGATGTAGAGCGAGCGGTCACCCTCGTAGATGCAGTCGACCGGGCATTCGTCGATGCAGGCACGGTCCTTGACGTCGACACAGGGCTGGGCGATCACGTAGGTCACGGTTCGGGTGCTCCCTTCGACGAGCGGGTTCGAGTCTACTCGCGGCCCGGGGCCGTCCGGGACCGCAGCCCCGACAGGTCCGGCCACGCGAGGACCAGGGCGGCGATGACCGCGGGGGCGAAGGTCCAGACGTACCCGGCCGCGTTGGCGAGGACGAGCGGCGAGCTCTCCCCGCCGACCGACACGAGCACCTGCGTCGCGACGAGGATCCCGATGCCGATCGCGGCGACCATCGCCCGCGAGCGGTAGACGAGCCGCACGCCCACGGTCAGGCCGAGCACGATGAGGGTGGTGACGACGAGTCCGACCGGGAACGCGCCGAGCGTCTGCTGGTGCGTGACCGTCCCGAGCCCGCCCGCGAGCAGCCCGAACAGCAGCGAGACGACGACCGCCGCGGCCTTGCCCTGGCCGGACATCTCGGCGTAGGTCTGCGGGGCCGCCGTCTGCGGGGCCGCGTCGTGCCGGAACGCCTCGACCGCCGGGGCGTGCTGCCGGACGCCGTGCGGCATCACCCACGACAGAGCGCTCGGGTCGGCGGGGTCCACGGGGTCGACGGCGACCTGGGAGCGGTACTGCTCGACGGCCGCCCGCACCTTGGCCCGGACCGGCAGGACGTCGACCGTGACGTCGGCCTGACCGCTGGCGGGGTCGACGATCATCGAGAACGGGACTTCTTCGGCACGGGCCGCGTACTGCGCCGCGTGGTGCATCCGTACGTGGTCGGGGTGCCCGTAGCCGCCGTCGTCGGCGTAGCTGATCACGGCGTCGGCACCGGTGGAGCGGATCGCGGCGCGGACGTCGTCGACGACCTCGCCCAGGTCTTCCGCCGTCAGCGAGTCGGCCGGGGCGTCGTCCGCGGCGGTGGCCCGCCCGTCCGGGCCCCACTGCATGCCGGAGTCGACGTAGCGGCGCTCCGGCAGGTCGGTCGGCCGGGCACCGCGCCCGCCGAGCCACAGGTGCTGCGGACCGCCAAGGGCGGCGAGGGCCGCAGCGATCTCGGTCTCCCGGTGCCGTGCCACCCGAGCGGGGTCCCCGGCCAGCGGGGCCAACTGCTCCGTGAGCATCTCACCGCGCTCGCCCCGGGTCGCGGTGAGCACGGTCACCTCGGCGCCGCGCTCGAGCAGGGTCGCGATGGTCCCGCCCGACGAGAGCGTCTCGTCGTCGGGGTGGGCGTGCACGATCAGGACGCGCTCGGGGCGCGTGGCGGGGGCCTTCGACATCGTCCCCAAGGGTACGGGACTAGCGGGGCGTGACGATGTAGGTCGCCGTGACGCCGCCGCTGTCCTTGGTCTCCGAGAAGGTCAGGACGACGCGGTAGGCGTCGCTCCGGAACATGCCGAACGCGCTCGACGAGTCCGCACGCTTGGCCGACTCGGTGTACCCGGCGTCGGTGAGCTGCTGCACGGCGGCCTGGAAGTCGTCGACGGAGGCCGCCCGGACCTGCGCGACCCACCCCGAGCCGTTCGGTCCGGCTCCCCCACCGAGCACGGTGCCGTCGACGAGCGGGACGTCGGCCGACGGGAACCCGTCCGGCACCTTTCCGTCGGAGGTCACATCGGCACCCTTGAGCGCCGTGTCGAGCGCGCCGTCGATGCCACCGGCGACCGAGGACATGCCGTCCTGGATCGCCTTGCCGTCGATGCCCGCGACCCCGTCGGCGACGTTCGACGCGACGGAGGACCCGAGGTCGGTGGCCTGCTGCACGGCCTGGGTCGAGCAGCCGGTGAGTCCGGCCAGGGCGATGCCGGCAGCGACGGCGGCGATCAGCGGGGTACGGAGGGAACGCATGGCGCGACCGTAACGGACGAGCCGGGAGGCCCGGCGCGAGTTGGCTGTGAACGTGCCGTCCCCGGGGCGGTCACGTGCGCGGCGGGGCCGCCCCGGGCCTCCTTCCCGAAGAACGTGTCAGGCGACGTAGGCGCGCGTCGCCGCGACCAGGGCATCGACACCGACCGGGATCGCGGTCTCGGCCTGCGGCGCGTAGAACGGCGAGTGGTTGCTCGGGATCTCCTCGCCGCGGCGGAAGCGCTCCGGGTCGGTGATGCCCGTGAACCAGTACACGAGCGGCGCTCCGGCGGCGGTGGCGAGCTGGCCGACGTCCTCCGACGCCATGGCGAGCCCGATCTCCAGGTCGCGGGCTCCCGGCACCTCGGCGCGGATGGCCTCGAGCACGGTGGCGGCGGCCTCGGCGTCGTTCACGGTGACCTCGGCGCCCGGTGCGCGCACGATCGTCGGCTCGGACAGGCCACCGGCCGTGCTCTCGGCCCGGACGATGCGCTCGATCGAGGCGATGATGCGCTGGCGGGTCTCCTCGTTGCGGGCCCGTGTCGAGATCTCGATGACGGCCTCGTCGGGGATGATGTTCGCCCGCGTGCCGGCGTGGAAGCTGCCGACGGTGACGACCCCCGCGTCGCTCGGCGAGACCTCGCGGGCGACGACGGTCTGCAGCCGCACGACGGCCGAGGCCGCGGTGACGACCGGGTCGAGCGAGGCCTGCGGTGCCGAACCGTGCGCCCCACGACCGTTGAAGGTCACCGTCAGCCGGTCGCTCGACGCCATCACGGGGCCGGTGCCCACCGCGACGATGCCGACCGGTGCGGGTGCGGAGTGCTGCCCGAGCACGACGTCCGGCTTCGGGAACCGCTCGACCAGGCCGTCCTCGACCATCGCGCGGGCGCCGGAGATGACCTCTTCAGCGGGCTGGAAGACGGCGACGACCGTGCCGCGCCAGTCCCCCGTGGTGGCGACCAGGCGCTCCAGTGTGCCGAGCAGCCACGTGACGTGGATGTCGTGGCCGCAGGCGTGCATGGTGGGGACCTCGCGGCCCTCGTCGTCGGTGCCGACGTGCTCGCTGGCGTAGGACAGGCCGGTGCGTTCCTGCACGGGCAGGCCGTCCATGTCGGCGCGGAGCCAGACCACGGGTCCCTCGCCGTTCGACACGACACCGACGACGCCGGTGCCGCCGACGCCCGTCGTCACCTCGATCCCACCGATCTCGGCGAGCTTCGCAGTGATGACACCGGCGGTGCGGTGCTCCTGGAAGCCGAGCTCCGGGTGGGCGTGCAGGTCCTGGTAGATCGAGAGCAGGTCGAGAGTCACGCTGACCACGGTACAACCGCGAACGGCCCGGCCACCTGTTGCAGGTGACCGGGCCGTCGGACGGAGGACGGGCCTCCGCGCGTGTTGCTCGTGCTGGTGCTTACGCGTCCTGGCGCTTGAGACGCGCGTAGGAGCGCTGGCGAGCCGACGCGTCCAGCTCGACCTTGCGGATGCGCACGGCGGCGGGGGTGACCTCGACGCACTCGTCCTCACGGGCGAACTCGAGGCACTCCTCCAACGAGAGCTGACGCGACGGCGTCATCGACTCGAACGTGTCGGCGTTGGCCGACCGCATGTTGGTGAGCTTCTTCTCCTTGGTGATGTTCACGTCCATGTCGTCGGCGCGCGAGTTCTCGCCGATGACCATGCCCTCGTAGACCTCTTCGGTCGGGTTGACGAAGAACGACATCCGCTCCTGGAGGTTCGTGATGGCGAACGGCGTCACCACACCGGAGCGGTCGGAGACGATCGAGCCGTTGATGCGGGTCTGGATCGCGCCGGCCCACTCGTCGTAGCCGTGGAAGATCGCGTTGGCGATGCCGGTGCCGCGGGTCTCCGTGAGGAACGACGTGCGGAAGCCGATCAGGCCGCGCGACGGGACGATGAACTCCATGCGCACCCAGCCGGTGCCGTGGTTCGTCATGTTCTCCATGCGGCCCTTGCGAGCGGCCATGAGCTGCGTGATCGCGCCGAGGTACTCCTCCGGCGTGTCGATCGTCATGTGCTCGTACGGCTCCTGCAGCTTGCCGTTCTCGTCACGCTTCGTGACCACCTGCGGCTTGCCGACGGTGAGCTCGAAGCCCTCGCGACGCATCTGCTCGACCAGGATGGCGAGTGCGAGCTCACCACGGCCCTGGACCTCCCACGCGTCGGGGCGGCCGATGTCGAGGACCTTGAGCGAGACGTTGCCGACGAGCTCGCGGTCGAGGCGCTCCTTGACCATGCGGGCAGTCAGCTTGTGGCCCTTGACCTTGCCGACGAGCGGGCTGGTGTTCGTGCCGATCGTCATCGAGATCGCCGGGTCGTCGACCGTGATGGTCGGCAGCGGGCGGACGTCCTCGGGGTCGGTCAGGGTCTCGCCGATGGTGATCGTGTCGAAGCCGGCGACGGCGACGATGTCACCGGGGCCCGCCGACTCGGCCGGGTAGCGGTCGAGCGCCTTCGTGATGAGGAGCTCGGTGATGCGGGCGTTGACGACGGTGCCGTCGTGCTTGACCCACGCGACCGTCTGGCCCTTCTTCATGGTGCCGTGGAAGATGCGCAGGAGCGCGAGGCGACCGAGGAACGGGGAGGCGTCGAGGTTCGTGACGTGCGCCTGCAGCGGGTGCTCGTCGTCGTACTTCGGGGCCGGGACGTGCTGGAGGATCGCTTCGAACAGCGGCTCGAGGTCGTCGTTGTCGGGCAGCTCGCCGTCGTTCGGCTTGTTGCGCGACGCGGCGCCGTTGCGACCCGAGGCGTAGACCACAGGGACGTCGAGGATCGCGTCGAGGTCGAGGTCGTCGACCTCGTCCGACAGGTCGGAGGCGAGGCCGAGGAGCAGGTCCTGGGACTCGGAGACGACCTCGTCGATGCGGGAGTCGGGCCGGTCCGTCTTGTTGACGAGCAGGATCACCGGGAGCTTCGCGGCGAGCGCCTTGCGCAGCACGAAGCGGGTCTGGGGCAGGGGACCTTCGGAGGCGTCGACGAGCAGCACGACACCGTCGACCATGGAGAGGCCGCGCTCGACCTCACCACCGAAGTCGGCGTGACCGGGCGTGTCGATCACGTTGATGGTGATGGGGCCGTCCGCGCCGAACTCGGTCGCGTGCTTGCCGTTGTAGAGCACCGACGTGTTCTTCGCGAGGATCGTGATGCCCTTCTCGCGCTCGAGGTCGTTCGAGTCCATCATGCGGTCTTCGCCCTCGAAGTGGGCGTCGAACGAGTTGGTCTGCGTGAGCATCGCGTCGACGAGGGTGGTCTTGCCGTGGTCGACGTGTGCCACGATGGCGACGTTGCGCAGGTCGGACCGGGTGGCGAGCGCCATACAGGACATCCTTCAATTTCTGGGAGAGTGTCGGGCCAGTGTTTTCACAGCACCGCACCCGTGGGCAGAACGCCCGACACGCCAGTCTACCGGTAGTTCGCAAGCGACAGGAGTACAGCGCATGAGCCGTCGGCGAACGTGGGTCGAGATCACCATCGTCCTGCTGCTCTCGCTCGGCGCCAGCGCCCTCTACTCGATCCTGCAGATCATCGACGACCTGTCCCAGACGACCCCGCTCGGCGAGCAGTCGACGGCGCTGAACACCTCGTCGACGACGGTGCAGTACGTCGACCTCGCCCGGCAGCTCCTCGGCATCGCGGTGGACCTGGCCCCGGTCGCGCTCGTCTGCTACCTCCTGTGGAGCACGTCGCGACCGCACCTCAGCCGGCTCGGGATCGACCGGTTCCGGGCGAAGCCGGACCTGGGCGGCCCGGCACTCATCGCCCTGTGCATCGGGATCCCGGGGCTCGCGCTGTACTTCGCGGGGCGGGCGCTCGGCATCACGGTCGCGGTCGACCCCGCCGCGCTGAACTCGTACTGGTGGACGGTCCCGGTCCTGCTGCTGTCCGCGATCCGCTCGGGCCTGCAGGAAGAGGTGATCGTGATCGGGTACCTCTACGCCCGACTCGGCGACCTGGGCTGGGGTCGCTGGCAGATGATCCTGTCGACCGCCCTGCTGCGCGGCAGCTACCACCTGTACCAGGGGTTCGGGGCGTTCATCGGCAACGCGGTGATGGGCATCGTGTTCGGCTGGATCTACACGAGGTGGGGCCGGCTCCTGCCGCTCGTCATCACGCACGCCCTGCTCGACGCGGTGGTCTTCGTCGGGTACCCCTGGGTAGCGCACGCGTTCCCGCAGTTGTTCTCGTAGGCGGCGGCGCGTCGACGCTCCGCTGGCCGCTCAGCGCGTCGCGGGCGCATCCACAGCCCCCGCTCAGCGCGCCGAGGGGCAACCCCCGCCGGGCCGCCCTACCGTGAGACCCATGAGCATCCCCGCGATCGGCGAGTCCGCCCCGTCGTTCACCCTGCCGGGGATGGTCGTGCGCGGCGGCGTCCGCTCCGACGACGAGTACGACCTGTCCGCCGAGATCGGTCGGACCGTCGTGCTGGCCTTCTACCCGGGCGACGCGACCGCGGTCTGCACGGCCCAGCTCTGCAGCTACCAGGCCGAACTCGACGAGTTCACCGACCTCGGCGCGACGGTGTGGGGCATCAGCCCGCAGGCACTCGACTCGCACGAGGGGTTCGCCCGCGGGTCCTCGCTCGCGTTCCCGCTGCTCAGCGACACCGCGGGCTCGGTGATCCGCGCCTACGGGGTGCAGGCCCCGGGCATCGGCCTGCGTCGGTCGGTCTTCGTGATCGGCCCCGACGGCGTGGTCCGGTGGCGGCACATCGGTCTGGTCGGCCTGCGGTTCCCGAAGGCCGAGACGATCCGCGAACAGATCGAACTGCTCGTTTCGTAGTCCTCGGCGTGGGATTCCCCTGAATGCGTCGCGATGGGGTATTGACACCCCAACTGGGGGCGACGACCATTGACGGCACGAGGGTCCGTCCAGGATCTGCCTCCCCGGGGAATCGGGTCGTCCGGAGATACGCGCCGGTGTGTCACACCCGCTCCCCGGGCGTCTTCGGGGAGGCATCTCGTACCCTCGTCCGGTGCCCACCACCATCGTCGCCCCCGGCCTGCGCGCCCTCGCCGTCGTCCTCTGGGTCGTGGCCGTCGTGCTCGTCCCACTGGCGCTGCTCGGCGGCGGCGCCCCCTGGCTCGTGCCGATCCCGAGCATCGCCGTCGCGTTCGTCGCCTGGGCAGCGCTGTGGCGTCCCCGGATCGAGCTGACGCCGGAGCACCTGCGCATCGTGGACGTCCGGCGGACCAGCACCTACACCTGGTCCCGCATCAGCGAGGTGCGCACGAAGTACGGCATCGAGGTGGTCACCAGCGAGGGCGTCCGCCGCGTCTGGATCGCGACCCGCCCGACGGCGCGTCTCGCCGCGCACACCGGTGACCAGCCGGGAGGCCCGGATCGCCTGGACGTCGACGCTGCGGCCGCGCGGATGCTGGCCCACGTGCCCGCCCCGGCCGAGCAGGACGGCCCGCCCCCGTCGACCGTGACGGCTGCGCCGATCACGCACCGCACCCACGGCTGGACGATCCTGGCGATGGTCGTCCTCGGGGTCGCGGCGTCGCTGGCGGCGGCACGGTTCTAGCGGTCGCGCAGTCGTCGCGGCCGTGCCGCCCGGACATCGCCCCGACGCAGAACGACACCCCCGACGTCGTGCGACGTCGGGGGTGTCGTTGGGACTTTCCGGCCACAGCTGTGCTCAGCGGTAGAAGCCGACGGTCTCCTCGCGGTTCGGCGTGATGCGGTTCACGACCCGAACGATCTCACCGTTGGATCCCTTCTTGTACACCTTGTTGGGCTTGTACGTGTAGCAAGTGCCAGAAGTGATCACCTTGTAGACGCCCGAATCCCAGAACGTTCCGCTGGCCCCAGTCGAGTTCCGCGTGTACGGCGACAGCGTCGCCTGCCCGCCACCGGTGCGGCTGAAGCACACACGGAAGCTCACCAACCGTGCGCTGGTCGACTTCACCTCACTGAAGGTTGCAGTGGTCCGGTAGACGTTGGTCTTGCCGCTGTCGTCCTTGAAGGTGTTCGACCCACCGACGACCGTGCTCCCGCCGATGTGCACGATGACGACCTCGGCAGCGCTCGCCGACGTAGCGGTGAACCCCAAGAACGCGAGCGTCATCGCTGCGACGCCCATCATCATCTTCTTCTTTCGCATGAATTTGCCCCTTGTCTCGCGAAGGGCGATAGCCCCTACCGCCCTCGGCAAGGGTTGCAGGACACAACATCACGCGTCAAATGAAGGTCCTGGCAGTTGAGCAGCCGACAGGCCCGGCAAGGAACGACACCCCCGACGTCGTGCGACGTCGAGGGTGTCGTTCGTGAACGGTGTCGTTCGTGAACGCGGTGCCGACTACTTCGTGTAGCCGACGTCCTGCCACTTGACCGAGGACTGCTGGAACTGCGCCGGACCGTAGTTCACCAGGTCCTTGCGCACACCCCAGGCGTACGGCTCGGCGAACAGCGGGATGGTGCCGGCGACCGCGACGATCTTCTTGTCGATGGCCTGCGCGTCCTTGATGCGGGCATCCGGGTCGAGCTCGCCGTTCGCCTTGTCCCACGCGGCACCGAGCGAGTCGTCCGTCACGCCGGTGTAGTTCTGGCCGGCGTCGGCGGGGTAGTAGATCGACTTCAGCGACGAGATCGGGAACGGGGTGCCCTGCCACGCGAAGTACGTGGCGTCGAAGTCACGGGTCGTCGTGGTGATGTACTTCGTGAAGAAGTCGTCGGTGGGCACGGTGTCGATGGTCACCTTGAAGCCGGCGAGCTTGGTCTGCTGCTGCACGAGCTGCGCGACGTTCGCCGAGTTCGGGTTGTCCGACGGGATCACGAAGCGGACGTCGAGTTCCTTGCCGCCCTTGGTCGCGTAGCCGTCCGAGCCGATCTTCCAGCCGGCGTCCTCGAGCTTCGACTTCGCCTTGTCGGTGCTGTAGCCGTAGACGCTCGACGCGTCGTCCTCGTAGCCCTGCTGTCCGGGCAGGTAGACGAGGTTGTTGAGCACGTCGCCCGGGCTCTTCACCGGCGACAGGATCGCCTGGGCCACGACCTTGCGGTTGATGGCCTGTGCGAACGCCTGGCGCACGTCCTGGTCCTTGAAGACGTCCGAGGTGCCGTTCAGCGTGATCTGACGCTGCGTGGTGCCGAGCGAGCGCTCGATCTTCGAGTCGGACCGCGAGTTCGCCGTCTTGAGGTTGTCGGCGCTGCCGTTCAGGTTGAACGCGTCGAGCTCCTTGTTGCCGTACGCCTGGGCGACGCCGTCACGCGAGACCGTCTTGAAGACGATCGTGTCGAGCTTGCCCGGGTCACCCCACCACTTCGAGTTCTTCTCGAAGGTCACGACGCCACCGTTGGTGTCGAAGGACTTCAGGATGTACGGACCACCGGAGACGTAGGTCTTGCCGTCGGCGGCGTACGGCGCCTTGGCCCAGGCCTTGTTGAAGTGGTCCGGGGTGTCGACGGCCCAGTACGGGTAGATGGCGGTCAAGACGCTCGCCCAGTCGGCGTTGGTCTTCGAGAACGTCATGATGACGTCACGCTCGTCGGAGCCCTGCTTGACCGAGTCCACGTCCTCCCACACGTTGGTGGACAGCGGCGCGAAGGCCTTGTCGGAGCCGTTCAGCGCCTTCCAGTTCGCGATGACGTCCTTCGCGCTGATCGGGGTGCCGTCCGACCACACGGCCTTCGGGTTGATCTTGATCTCGACGGTCTGGGGCGAGTCCTTGGTCAGCTCGACGGACGTCGCGTAGTCCTTGTTCGCCTCCCACTCGCCGTTCTCCTTGAACTGGATGAAGCTCGGCAGGTAGGTCTGCGAGATCGTCGTGTCGTCGACGGTCCCCGAGTCCAGGTTGAGCAGCTGCCAGTTCGCCGGAGCGGTGTCGATCGGCAGGGTGATCGACCCGCCGTCCTTGACGTCGGCGCGGTCCGCGACGGTCCAGCCGGTCGACTTCAGCGACGACTCGGCGACCGCGGAGTTGTCGCCGCCCGCTTCTCCGCCGCCGGAGCAGCCTGCCAGCACGACGGCAGCTGCCGCAGCGGTGGCCAGGACGGCGATGCCCTTGATCCTCTTTCGCATGGCGAGGATTCCCTTTCGTTGTGGTTCGCGCAGATCGCGCTGGACCGCGGCGGCCCCCGCCGTCGCGCCTGTTGGTTGAGAACCCTAGCCACATCCGAAGGCGGCACAAGGGTCTGTGCGATGAATCGAAACACGCTCGTAACGAATGTTGCATAGCGTCACTTCCGTTGTCCCACCCAGTCGCTCGAACGGCTAGCCTGTCGCCACCGACAACGCCGTCCGGTCGGACGGCCGCACCCAGAGGTCACGAACCACATGCTCGCCTTCATCGCAAAGCGGATCGTCAACTACATCGTCCTGACGATCGTGGCGACCACGCTCGGGTACATCCTCGCCAGCACGACGCTCAACCCGGCAGCCCGGTTCCTGGGGCGCAACCCGGCCGTGCCGCCGGGCACCATCCAGGCGTCGCTCCGCAAGCTCGGCGCCGATCCGGACACCCCGCTCCTCGTCCGCACCTGGGACTGGTGGGTCGGGCTGGTGACGCACGGCTCGCTGGGCATGAGCACCCGCGGCACCGAGGTGACGGCCGACATCATCGCCCGCTCCGGGACGAGCCTGCGGCTGCTCGTGATCGGCACACTGCTCGGCGCGATCCTCGGGGTGCTCCTCGGCGTCTGGAACGCGGTCCGGCAGTACCGCACCTCCGACCAGGTGTCGACGTACCTGTCGTTCGCGGTGCTCGCCACCCCGACCTTCGTCATCGCGGTCGTGCTGATGATCCTCGCGACCACGCTCAACCAGGGCGTGGGGACGCAGGTGATCCGGTTCACCGGCGAGTACACGCCGGGGGTGACCGGGTTCTTCCCGGTGCTCGGCGACCGGCTCGTGCACCTGTTGTTACCGACGATCTCGCTGACCATCGGCGCCGTCGCCACCTACTCGCGCTACCAGCGCTCGGCGATGCTCGACGTGCTGTCGAACGACTTCATCCGGACCGCACGGTCGAAGGGCCGCACCCGCGGCTCGGCGATCATGCGCCACGGTGTGCGGGTCGCCCTCATCCCGATGTCGACCTTCTTCGCGTACTCGTTCGGACTCATCCTGACCGGCGCGAGCATCACCGAGCTGGTCTTCAGCTGGCACGGCATGGGCGAGTACTTCGTCCAGAGCATCAGCAACAACGACATCAACGCGGCGTCGGGCACGATCCTCTTCACGGCGATCCTCGTGCTCATCGCAGGGACCCTCGCGGACCTGCTGTACGCCGCGCTCGACCCGCGAGTGAGGGTGTGACCCGTGTCTGTTCTCGACCCCACGACCACGACCACCGCCGGTGACCCCGGCGACGGCAACGCCGGGACGCCGGCGCACGTCATCGAGGTGAAGGGCGGCCGCACCCCGCTCTGGCGCAAGGTGTTCGGCACCTGGCGCGCACGCATCGGTGGCAGCGCCCTGCTCCTCATCATCCTCTGGGCGTTCCTCGGCCCGTACCTGTACCACTGGAACGCCGTCGACTCCGACGGGCTGGCGTTCGGCATGCCGCCGAGCGCTGCGCACTGGTTCGGCACGAACGACATCGGCCAGGACATCTACGCGCAGACCCTGGTCGGCCTGCAGAAGTCGCTGCTCATCGGCCTGATCGCCGGACCGGCAGCGACCCTGATCGCCGGCATCGTCGGCGCGATCGCCGGGTACTTCGGCGGCCTCACCGACCGGCTGCTCGTGTGGGTCATCGACCTGCTGCTCGTGATCCCGTCGTTCTACGCGCTCGTACTGCTGAGCCCGGTGTTCAAGAACCTGACGTGGGTGGCCCTCATCGTCGGGCTCGCGGTGTTCAGCTGGATGGTGATGGCCCGGGTGATCCGCGGGCAGACGATGTCGCTCCGCGAACGCGACTACGTCAAGGCCGCCCGGTTCATGGGTGTCCCGGCGTTCACGATCATCCGGCGGCACATCCTGCCGAACGTCGCGTCGCTGCTCATCATCGACGCCACGCTCGGCGTCGGAGCCGCGATCCTGGCGGAGAGCTCGCTGAGCTTCTTCGGCTTCGGCATCCAGATCCCCGACGTCTCGCTCGGCACCCTGCTCGCCGCCGGCAGCCAGTCCGCCGTCACCCGCCCGTGGCTGTTCGTCCTGCCCGCCGCGACGCTCGTCGCGACCGTGCTCTCGACCAGCCTGCTCGGCGACGCCCTGCGCGACGCCATCGACCCCACCTCCGGAGCCAACCGTGACTGAGCCGCTGCTCACCGTGTCCGACCTGTCGGTCACGTTCAACCCGAAGACCAAGCCCGTCTACGCGGTCCGGGGTGTCGACTACTCGGTGGCCCCCGGTGAGTTCCTCGGCATCGTGGGCGAGTCGGGTTCCGGCAAGTCGGTGTCCTCGATGGCCGTGATGGGCCTGCTGCCGTCGTCCGCCCAGGTGCAGGGCAGCATCCGGTTCGACGGGCAGGAGCTCGTCGGCAGGAACGATCGCGAGATGTCGGCGCTGCGCGGCCGGGACATCGCGATGGTGTTCCAGGACCCGCTGTCCGCATTGACGCCGGTGTACACGATCGGCCAGCAGATCGTCGAGGGCCTGCGCCTGCACGACCGATCCCTCACCCAGCACGCCGCACGCACCCGCGCCGAGGAACTCCTGCGCATCGTCGGCATCCCGAACCCGGCGCGACGACTCGACGCGTTCCCGCACGAGTTCTCCGGCGGCATGCGCCAGCGCGCGATGATCGCCATCGCCATCGCGAACGACCCGAAGCTGATCATCGCGGACGAGCCCACCACCGCGCTCGACGTGACGATCCAGGCGCAGATCCTCGACGTGCTGCAGACCGCGAAGGACATGACCGGTGCGGCCGTCGTGCTCATCACCCATGACCTCGGCGTCGTCGCCGGCAACGCCGACCGCGTCGCCGTGATGTACGCCGGCCGGATCGTCGAGACGGCGCCGGTGCTCCCCCTGTTCCGTGAACCGGTGATGCCGTACACGATCGGGCTGCTCCGCTCGATGCCGAACATGACGTCCGCCCGCACCGAGCGGCTCGTCCCGCTCGACGGCCGCCCGCCCCTGCTCACGCAGAAGCCGACCGGCTGCCCGTTCGCCGACCGCTGCCCCGCCGTCATCGACGCGTGCCGCGACGGCGAACCCGCCCTCGTCGCACCGACGGTGCCGCAGAGCGCCGACAACCCGGTCCTGACCGGTGCCGTCCAGACGATCGGCAACGGCACCCTGCTCGACGACCACACCGCCGCGTGCATCCGTCGCGACGAGATCGCCGCGGGCACCCTGGAGCGCTCGGAGATCTTCCCCCGCCCCGAGGACGTCCCCGAGGCAGCGGTCGACCACGGCGACGAGGTCGTGCTCGAGCTGCAGGACGTCGTCAAGACGTTCCCGCTCACCAAGGGCGCGCTCTTCCGCCGGCAGATCGGCGAGGTGCACGCGGTGGACGGCATCTCCCTGACGCTCAAGCGCGGCCAGGTGCTCGGTCTGGTCGGCGAGTCCGGCTGCGGCAAGACGACCACCATCATGGAGATCCTCGAGCTCGCCGGGGCCCAGCACGGCACCATCCGGGTGAACGGCGTCGACACCGCCTCGCTGTCCAAGAAGGACCGTCTGGCACTGCGACGCGACATCCAGGTCGTGTTCCAGGACCCGATGGCGTCGATCGACCCGCGCCTCGACATCGGCTCGGTGATCGGCGAGCCCCTCACCGTGCACGGCGTCGCGAAGGACGAGATCCGCCGGCGGGTGCGCGAGGTCCTCGAGCTGGTCGGGCTCGAGCCGAGCTACATCGACCGGTACCCGCACGAGTTCTCCGGCGGCCAGCGGCAGCGCATCGGCATCGCCCGAGCGCTCATCGTCGAGCCGAAGATCCTGGTGCTCGACGAGCCGGTCTCCGCGCTCGACGTCTCGGTGCAGGCCGGTGTGATCAACCTGCTCGAGGACCTCAAGCACCGCCTCGGGCTGTCCTACCTGTTCGTGGCGCACGACCTGTCCGTCGTCCGGCACATCGCCGACGACGTCGCGGTCATGTACCTCGGCCGCATCGTCGAGTACGGCGACGGCGACGCGGTCTTCTCGGACCCGCAGCACCCGTACACCCGGGCCCTGCTGTCGGCCGTACCCGTGCCGGACCCCATGGCCGAGGCCGCCCGCGGGCGCATCCTGCTCGACGGCGACCTGCCCTCCCCCACGGAGCGCATCGACGGGTGCCGGTTCCGCACACGATGCCCGCTCTACCAGCTCCTCGACGAGGGCCGCCAGGAGCAGTGCCGCACGATCGACCCGGGTCTCGAGCCCGTGCACGGCCGCGGTGTCGCCTGCATCCAGACCGACCAGGAGCACCTGCTCACCGAGCGGGTCGGCGCGGTCGTCTGACGACGCCGGTCACGCCGTGGACGTGACCAGCAGACGGACGGGAGGCCCGGTACCAGCTGGTACCGGGCCTCCCGTCCGTCGTGTGGTCGCGATCGTGAGCCGCGTCAGGCTCCCAGCCACAGGCTGAGCAGCGAAGCGGCGAGCAGCGCCAGCGCCGCTGCGCCGACCGCCAGGGCCGGCATGTCCCAGCCGCGCACGGGGTCGCCGGCGCCGGTGCCGTCGCGGTGCTCGGACCAGCGGTCGAGCAGCACCGTCATCTCGTCGGGCTGTCGCAGGACGGCCCGCTCACCGCGCCGGGCCGGTTTCGGCCGCGGCAGCGACGGCCCGCCCCAGCACTGGACCTTCCGGCCGGCGACCGTCTCGATCACGATCTGCCAGCGGAGCCGGACGTCGGCGACGGCCTGCCACGACACCACGGTTCGGCGGAGCGGGTTGACCACGGTGACCGCGCGCTCGTCGATGACGATGCACGGGCGGTAGGTCAGGACCCAGAGCGCCCAGACGAGCACGGCGATCGGGCCGGCGGCGCGGAGGACGACGTCCCAGCTCCCCCGGAACGCCGCATCGCCGAGCAGGAACAGGCCCAGGACGGCGACGAGGCCGGACACCACCGCGCCCCCGCGACCAGCGCGGAGGACGACGGGGCGTCCGGCCTCGTTCGTGTCCAGGTGGATCAGCGTCCGAACTCGAACCCGGCGCCGGGGATGGCGGCCAGGAGGTCCTTCGTGTACTGCTCCTTCGGGGCGGCGAAGACCTCGTCGGTCGTCGCCTTCTCGACGATCTGCCCACGGCGCATGACGCACACGTTGTCCGCGACGAGGCGGACGACCGCGAGGTCGTGCGTGATGAACAGGTACGTCAGGCCGAGCTCGGTCTGCAGCTCGGTGAGCAGGTCGAGGATCTGCCCCTGCACGAGCACGTCGAGCGCGGAGACGGCCTCGTCGAGGACGATGACCTCCGGCTTGAGCGCCAGCGCACGAGCGACGGCGATGCGCTGCCGCTGGCCACCGGACAGCTCGTTCGGGTAGCGGTTCACCATCGACTTCGGCAGCGCGACCTGGTCGAGCAGCTCGAGCACCCGGGCGCGACGCGAGGCCTTGTCGCCCACCTTGTGCGTGGCGAGCGGCTCGGCGATCGTGTTCCCGACGTTGTACATCGGGTCCAGGGAGCCGTACGGGTCCTGGAACACCGGCTGCACGCGGCGGCGGAAGTCGAAGAGGTCCTTGCCCTTCAGCGCGCCGATGTCGATCCCGTCGAACTGCACGGTGCCGCTCGTGATGCTCTCGAGCTGCAGGACGAGCTTCGCGACGGTCGACTTGCCCGAACCGGACTCGCCCACGAGCGCCGTGGTGGTGCCCTTCTGGATCGAGAACGACACGTCGTCGACGGCCTTGAGCTCGCGGGTCGCGAGGCTCTTGCCGCGCAGCTTGTAGACCTTCTCGAGGTTCTTCACCACGATGAGGTCCTCGGCCGGACGGTGCTCGCGCTCCTGGGCCCGGGCGATCAGCTCGGCGTCGTCGTTGCCGGCGTCGGCGATGTCGACGCGCGCGTGCTGCACCTTCGACTGGATGCGACGGCTGGCCAGCGACGGGGCCGCCGCGACGAGCCGCTGCGTGTACGGGTGCTGCGGGTTGGCCAGGATCTCCTTCGAGGGACCGGCCTCGACGACCTGGCCCTTGTACATCACGACGAGCTTCTCGGCACGCTCGGCGGCGAGGCCGAGGTCGTGCGTGATGAACAGCACCGAGGTGCCGAAGTCGCGGGTCAGGCTCTCGAGGTGGTCGAGGATGACGCGCTGGACGGTGACGTCGAGCGCACTCGTCGGCTCGTCGGCGATGAGCAGCTGCGGGCGGCTCGACAGACCGATGCCGATGAGCACGCGCTGGCGCATGCCGCCGGAGAACTCGTGCGGGTACTGCTTCAGGCGGGTCGAGGCGTCGCCGAGGCCGGCCTCCTGCAGGACCTCGACAGCACGGTCACGGACGGCCTTCTTGCCGGTCGCCATGCCGTTCGCACGGATCGCCTCCTCGACCTGGAAGCCGATCGACCACAGCGGGTTGAGGTTCGACATCGGGTCCTGGGGGACGTAGCCGATCTCCTTCCCGCGGATCTCCGACATCTCCCTGTCGCTCAGCCCGACGAGCTCGCGCCCGTTGAACTTGATCGAACCGCCCGTGACCTCACCGGTGCCGGGGAGCAGCTTGATGATCGCCTGGGCGCTCGTCGACTTGCCCGAACCGGACTCGCCGACGATGGCCAGCCGCTCGCCCTGCTCGAGGGTGAGGTTGACACCGCGGACGGCCTGCACGAGGCCGCTCTGGGTCTTGAAGCCGACCTGCAGGTCGGTGATCTCGAGCAGCGGGGCGCCGGAACCACCGGTGCGGCTGCTGTTCGTCTGGGTCAGTGTCTCGCTCATCGGCGGGCCCTCGCCTTCGGGTCGAGCGCGTCGCGCACCACGTCACCGAGGAGCAGGAACGCGAGCACGGTGATGGACAGGGCTGCCGACGGCCAGAAGATCGTCGACGGTGCCGTTCGGATCGAGACCTGTGCGGTTCCGATGTCGAGGCCCCAGCTGAGCGCTGAGTCCGGGAGCCCGATGCCGAGGAACGACAGGGTCGCCTCAGCCACGATGAACGTGCCGAGCGACACCGTCGACACGACGATGACCGGGGCCACGGAGTTCGGGATCACGTGACGGACCAGCGTCTTGAAGCGGCTCACGCCGAGCGCGGCTGAGGCCATCACATAGTCGGACTGCTTCGCGCTGAGCACGGCACCACGCATGATGCGAGCGATCTGCGGCCAGGCGAACGCGGCGAGGACCAACGCCACTGTGATCGCGTTCCGCGCCGGGATGACCGACATGATCACGATTGCGCCGAGCACGGTGGGGATGGAGAAGAAGATGTCCGCAATGCGGGACACGATCGTGTCGAGCCATCCGCCGTAGAAGCCGGCGAGAGCGCCGATGATGACACCGACGATCGTGACCAGCACCGTGGCGACGATGCCGACGATCAGCGAGTTCCGTGCACCCCAGATGACACGTGAGTACACGTCGTAGCCCTGGCGGTTGTACCCGAAGATGTGGCCTGCTTCCGAGCCTTCGTTGCTCTTGGCGAGGATCGCCTTCCTCGGGTCGATGTGCGTGAAGAGGCCAGGGAACAACGCCACGACGATGATGAGCAGGATGAGCACGGCGGACACCCAGAACATCGGGCGGACACGCATGGAGTCCCAGGCATCGGTCCAGGTGGACCGGGTCTTCTCGTTCTCGTCGACCTGGTCGACCGCTTGGAGCGGGGTCTCCTCGATCGGAGCGACGTAGTGCGTCGCCGAGCGGGATGCGGCGTTACTTGGCATAGCGGATCCTCGGGTCCAGGACGGCGTAGAGCAGGTCGACCAGGAGGTTGGCGAGCATGAAGATGATGACCATCACGGCGACGAACGACACGACGGTCGGTCCTTCGCCGAGCTTGACGGCCTGGAACACCGTGCCACCCACACCGTGGATGTTGAAGATGCCCTCGGTCACCACGGCGCCGACCATCAGGTTGCCGATGTCGACACCCAGGTACGTCACCACGGGGATGAGTGAGTTGCGGAAGATGTGCACGCCGACGACACGACGACGGGGCAGGCCCTTGGCCGTCGCGGTGCGGACGAAGTCAGCACTCATGTTCTCGGCGACGCTCGCGCGCGTCAGACGCACGATGTACGCAAACGACACCGAGGCGAGCACGATCGCGGGCAACACGAGTTCGTCCCACGGCGCTTCGCCGGACACCGTCACCCGGAACAGTCCGAGGTTGATGCCGAAGACGTACTGCAGCAGGAACCCGACGACGAAGGTCGGGACCGAGATGAGCAGCAGCGACACGACGAGTGCGGTGGCGTCGAACAGCTTGCCCTTGCGCAGACCAGCGATGACACCGACGACGATGCCGGCGACCGATTCGAACAGCAGCGCCAGGATCGCCAGACGGGCGGTGATCGGGAACGCCGAGGCGAGCTGCGAGCTGACCGGCAGACCCGAGTACGTCACGCCGAGGTCGCCGCGGAACACGCCGCCGATCCAGAGCAGGTACTGCACGATGAACGGCTTGTCGAGGTTGTACTGCTGTCGCAGCTGCTCGATCACCTGCGGTGTCGGCTGGCGGTCGCCGAACAGCGCGGCGATCGGGTCGCCGGGCAGCGAGAAGACCATGAAGTAGATGAGGAACGTGGCCCCGAAGAACACGGGGATGAGTTGCAGGAGGCGCTTGCCGAGGTACCAGAGCATCAGATCACTGCCCGGTCCGGAGCGATGTCGATCAGGTTCATTGTGGTGAGGGGTGGACGGTCCGAGGGTCGGCACGGAAGTCCGGTGCGGGAGGGCGCCCGCGGTGTGGGGGAAGGTCTTACCGCCGCGGTACGGGGGTTCGGGGGCCATGTGGCCCCCGAACCCCCGTCCTGTGGTCGCGAGGCAGGATACCTGCTCGCGTGATGGTCTCTACGAGACCAGGGTCAGTTCTTGACCTCGACGTCGTAGTACAGCGGCACCGAGTTCCAGCCGAACTTGACGTTCGACACCTTGTCCGCGTTCCAGACACCGGTCACGTTGGAGTACCAGAGCGGGATCTCGGGCAGGTCCTCGAACAGGAGTTCCTGAGCCTGGTCGAAGATCTTGTTGCCCTCTTCGACAGTGGCTGCCGAACGGCCCTTCGCGAGCAGCTCGTTGTACTCGGCCGAGTCGTAGCGCGCGTAGTTGCTCGACGAGCCCTTGCCCATGGTCGGGCCGAGGAAGTTGTACAACGAGGGGTAGTCGGCCTGCCAACCGGTGCGGCTGCCGCCCGTGAGCTTGTCGTTCGTCTGGAGGTCGAGGGCCTCCTGGAACGTCGGGATCGCATTGCCTTCGGCCTTGATGCCGAGCGTGCTCGAGATCGAGTTCGTGACCGCGGTCACCCATGCCTGGTGGCCACCATCGGCGTTGTACGTGATGGTGAGGGTGTCGTCGTACTTCGAGATCTTGTCGGCCTCGGCCCAGAGCTTCTTGGCCTCGGACTTGTCGTACTCCAGGACGTCAGAGCCCTCGAGGTCGTCGTTCCAACCGGCGATCACCGGCGAGGTGAAGTCCTTGGCCGGGGTGCGGGTGCCATCGAAGATCTTGTCGGTGATCTCCTTGCGGTTGATCGCCATCGAGACGGCCTCGCGACGGAGCTTGCCCTCTTCACCCTTCCAGTGGTCCAGGTAGTAGGGCAGGTAGATGCCCTGGAAGATCGCGGCGGGCTGGTTGACGTTCGAGTCCGGGAAGTCGGACTTGTACGTCTGGAAGTTGGCGTCCGGCACGGCGTCGAGGACATCGAGGTTGCCGCCCTGAGCATCCGCGTAGGCGGTGTCCTGCGAGGTGTAGAACGTGATCGTCAGACCACCGTTCTTCGGCTTGCGCTTGCCCTCGTAGTCCTTGTTGGCGACGAGCTTGATGGACTGGTTGTGGGTCCAGGCCTTCTTGCCGTCGAGCTTGTACGGACCGTTGCCGATCGGGTTCTCACCGAACGCCTTGGTGTCGTCGTAGAACGCCGACGGCAGCGGCACGAAGGCCGAGTAGCCGAGCGAGAGCGGGAAGTCGGACTGTGCCGACTTCAGCTTCACGGTGAACTCGTCGTCGTTCACGACCTTGAGGCCGGTGAGCTCGGAGTCCTTCTCGGCGTTGTACCCCTCGATGTTTTCGAAGAAGTACGAGGCGCTCTGCTTGTTCGAGAACTGGGCCGCCCAGTTCCACGCCTTCGTGAAGGACTCGGCGGTGACCTTCTCGCCGTTCGTGAAGGTGTAACCCGTGTTCAGTTTGATGTCGAAGGTCTTCGAGTCATCGGTGTCGATGCTCTTCGCGACCTCGTTGACGGGCTTGCCGTCGGCGTCGTACGAGACGAGGCCCTCGAACAGCGAGTCGATGACCTTGCCGCCACCGGTCTCGGTGGTGTTCGACGGGATGAGGGGCTTCTGCGGCTCACTCCCGTTCGTGGTGACGATCCCGGACGCGTTCGCCGAGCCCGAGCCACCCCCGTCGGAGCTGTTGCTGGAGCAGGCGGTCAGGGCGAGTGCTGTGGCCCCGAGCACGGCGAGGGCGGAAAGCCCGGCGCGCTTCTTGATCAAGGTTCCTCCTGGTGCATGGGACGCGCAGGGCACAGCGGTGTCACCCGGGCGCGTTTGACCTTTGCAGCGTAGGCAAGGTGAACAGCGGCGTCCAAACCCAGGGGCGAACGGTTACACGCCGGTAACCAACTTGCACGATCCTTGCGACAAGATGCAACATTCGCGCGCGTGCCGGTGAAGGGTGCGTTTTTGTTGCATCCGCATGAAATCCATTGCACTCCGTCACACTTCTGTGCAAGTCGGGGGACGGCCGAGCATCGCTCAGGGGTACGGCTCGGGGGCTGCGTCGAGCGGTCAGGACATGCCGAGGGTGGCACGCCGAGTGGTCACGAACTGTCGGTGGGAGCTGGTCCGGACGACGGTTCGTGACCGCACGGCGGAACTGAGCGGGGTGTCGTGACCAGCCGGGACACGACCGTGCCCCGTCGGACCCCGTCCGACCCCGGCCGGACACGACCGTGCCCCGCCCGGAGGACCGGACGGGGCACGGGGCGCACGGCGACGACGGGGTGTCGGCGCCGGTCGGGATCAGGCGAACGCCTCGATCGGCGGGCAGGCGCACACCAGGTTGCGATCCCCGTACGCCTGGTCGATGCGACGCACCGGCGGCCAGTACTTCCGGCCGCTGATGCCCGGCAACGGGTAGACGGCCTGCTCGCGGGTGTAGGCGTGCGCCCACTCCCCCGAGATCACCGACGAGGCGGTGTGCGGCGCGTGCACGAGCGGGTTGTCGTCCGCCGGCCACTCCCCGCGCTCGACCGCTGCAGCTTCGGCCCGGATCGCGAGCATGGCGTCGACGAAGCGGTCGAGCTCGGCGAGGTCCTCGCTCTCGGTCGGTTCAACCATGAGCGTGCCCGCCACCGGGAACGACATCGTCGGCGCGTGGAACCCAAAGTCGACCAGGCGCTTCGCGACGTCGTCGACCGTGATGCCGGTGGTGTCGCGCAGCGGGCGGAGGTCGAGGATGCACTCGTGCGCGACCAGTCCGTCGTCGCCCGTGTACAGCACGGGGAACGCGTCGCGCAGACGGGCCGCGATGTAGTTCGCCCCGAGGACCGCGGCCTCGGTCGCACGGGTGAGGCCCTCGAGCCCCATCATCCGGACGTAGGTCCACGTGATCGGCAGGATGCTCGGGCTGCCGTACGGCGCCGCACTGACCGGGCCGCCGGCGTGGGCCAGGCGGTCGTCCGCCTCGGCGGCGGTCGCACCGGAGCGCCGGTCGGCCTGCTGCGCGAACGGGTGACCGGGCAGGAACGGTGCCAGGTGTGCCTTCGCGGCGACGGGTCCCACGCCGGGGCCGCCACCGCCGTGCGGGATGCAGAAGGTCTTGTGCAGGTTGAGGTGCGACACGTCGCCGCCGAAGTCCCCGAAGCGGGCATGGCCGAGCAGCGCGTTGAGGTTCGCGCCGTCGACGTAGACCTGGCCGCCTGCGTCGTGCACGGCGTCGCAGATCTCACGGATGTCGTGCTCGTACACACCGTGGGTGGACGGGTACGTGATCATCAGGGCCGCGAGGGTGTCGGCGTTGGCGGTGACGCGGGCCCGGAGGTCCTCGAGGTCGACGTTGCCGTTCTCGTCGCAGGCCACCACGACGACCTTCATGCCGGCGAGCACGGCGGACGCGGCGTTCGTCCCGTGCGCGCTCGACGGGATGAGGCAGACCGTCCGGTCCTCGTCGCCACGAGCCTGGTGGTACCCACGGATGGCCAGCAGGCCGGCGAGCTCGCCCTGGCTGCCGGCGTTCGGCTGTAGGGACACGGTGTCGTAGCCAGTGACCTCGGCGAGCCACGACTCGAGGTCGCCGATCATGTCGAGGTACCCCTCGACGTCCTCGCGCGGTGCGAACGGGTGGATGTTCGCGAACTCCGGCCAGGTCACGGCGGCCATCTCGGTCGCCGCGTTGAGCTTCATCGTGCAGCTGCCGAGCGGGATCATGCCGCGGTCGAGCGCGTAGTCCTTGTCGGACAGGTGCTTGAGGTACCGCATCATGCGGGTCTCACTGCGGTGTGCGCTGAATACGGGGTGCGTCAGGTAGTCGCTCTCGCGCTGCAGGGCGGCCGGGAGGCCCGTGGCCGCGTCGCGCACGGCGGTCTCGGTCGCGGGGACGGTCACGTCCACCGCCCCGAGCACGTTCGCCAGCGCCACGACGTCGTCGGGCGTGGTCGTCTCGTCGACGGACAGCTGGAACGTGTCGGCGTCCACGACGTGCAGCAGGTAGCCGGCGTCCTGCGCTGCCGCGACGATCGCCTCGGCGCGACCGACGGCCCGCAGGGTGAGCGTGTCGAAGAATGCGTCGTGCACGACCTCGACCTCGGCGTCACGCGCCACGGCGGCGAGTGCACCGGTGGTGCGTGCGACCCGACCGGCGATGAACCGCAGACCCTCGGGCCCGTGGTAGACCGCGTACATCGAGGCCATCACGGCGAGCAGGACCTGCGCGGTGCAGATGTTGCTCGTCGCCTTCTCGCGGCGGATGTGCTGCTCGCGGGTCTGCAGGCTGAGGCGGTAGGCCATCTGACCGTCGGCGTCGAAGGACACCCCGACCAGGCGACCGGGGAGCTGACGCTCGAGGCCGGCGCGCACCGCGAGGTAGCCGGCGTGCGGGCCACCGAAGCCGAGCGGGACGCCGAAGCGCTGGCTCGTCCCGACGGCCACGTCGGCACCCAGGTCGCCGGGGCTGGCGAGCAGAGTCATCGCGAGCAGGTCGGCCGCGACGACGGCGATGCCGCCACCGGCGTGGACCCGCTCGATGACGGGCGACGGGTCGACGATGCGGCCCGAGGCGCCCGGGTACTGCAGGATGACGCCGAACGCGCCGTCGAGCTGGTCGTCGCTCGGGCCGGCGGCAGCGTCGAACGTGCGCAGCGTGATGCCCACGGCGTCGGCACGGTGGTCGAGCAGTGCACGGGTCTGCGGCAGCAGGTCGGCGTCGACGAGGAACGCGTCGCCCTTGACCTTGGACGCGCGGCGGGCGAGGAGCATGCCCTCGACCACGGCGGTGCCCTCGTCGAGCATCGAGGCGCCGGCGGTGGCCATGCCGGTCAGGTCGGACACCATCGTCTGGAAGTTGATGAGTGCTTCGAGGCGGCCCTGCGAGATCTCCGGCTGGTAGGGCGTGTACGCCGTGTACCAGCTCGGGTTCTCGAGCACGTTGCGCTGGATCACCGCGGGCGTGTGGGTGCCGTGGTAGCCGAGGCCGATCATCGCGCGGCGCACGGTGTTGCGGCCGGCCTTCGCGCGGAGTTCGGCGAGCGCCTCGGTCTCGCCGACGGCAGCCGGGATCACTGAGTCGGCGACGGGGCCGACGTGGATGGACTCCGGGATCGCCGCGCGGACCAGGGCGTCGAGCGACGGCTGCCCGACGACGTCGAGCATGGCCTGCTGGTCGGCCGGGGTGGTGCCGATGTGGCGGTCGGCGAAGGACGTCTGGAGGTTCTCGAACGCGGTCATGCGATGGAGGCCCGGTACGCGTCGTGGTCCATCAGGTCCTCGGGGAACGAGGTGCCGTCGACCTTGATCTTCACGAGCCAGCCGGCGCCGAAGGGGTCCTGGTTGACGGTGTCGGGGGTGTCGACGACGGCATCGTTGACCTCGACGACCTCGCCCTCGATCGGGGCGAAGAGCTCGCCGACGCTCTTGGTCGACTCGATCTCGCCGATCTGGTCGCCGGCGGTGGTGGCGGTGCCGACGGCGGGGAGCTCGACGTAGACGACGTCACCGAGCTGCTCGGCGGCGTGGTCGGTGATGCCGACGGTGACGGTGTCGCCCTCGACGAGCAGCCACTCGTGGTCGGCCGTGTACTGGAGTGCGGTCTGGTCGGTCATGGGGTCAGCCTTTCGAGGCGCGGCGGTAGAAGGGGAACGCGGAGACCGTGCTGGGGACGGCAGTCCCGCGGACGTCGATGTGGAGGACCTGTGCCCCGTCCGACACGGCGGCGAGCGCAGCCGGGTCGACGAAGGCCATCGCGACGGGGTGTCCGAGCGTCGGCGAGAGCGCGCCCGAGGTCACGGTGCCGACGACCGTGCCGTCGAGCACGACGTCGTAGCCGGCTCGGGGAGCACGGCGGCCCTCGGTCACCAGACCGACGAGCACCCGGGCGTCCGCCGACGGGGTGACGCCGGCCGCACCGACGAAGTCGCCGTCCTTCGCGACGACGCGGCCGAGGCCGGCCTGGGCCGGACGGACGTCGGTGCCGAGCTCGTGCCCGTAGAGGGGCATGCCGGCCTCGAGTCGCAGGGTGTCGCGCGCGGCGAGCCCGGCGGGGACGACGCCGCGGTCGGCACCGGCCTCGAGCAGGGCGTCCCAGAGCACCGGGGCGGTGTCCGGGTCGGTGTAGACCTCGAAGCCGTCCTCGCCGGTGTACCCGGTCCGGGCGACGAGCACGTCGGCGCCGTCGAACAGCGCGTGCAGCACGCGGTAGTAGCCGAGTTCGTCGAGCGGGGTCTCGGGCTGCAGGCGGTCGGCGACGACGAGCGCGTCGAGCGTGCCGGCCGCCGCGGGGCCCTGGATCGCGACGAGGGCCGTCGTGTCGGAGTCGTCGGAGACCTCGACGTCGAAGCCGTCGGCCCGGGCGGTGAGCGCGGTGACGGCCACGTCGCGGTTGGACGCGTTCGCGACGACGAGGAAGACGTCGTCGTCGGTCCGGTACACGACGAGGTCGTCGAGGATCCCGCCGTCCTCGGCGAGCAGCAGCGAGTACTTGGCGCGGCCGATCGGCATCGTGCCGAAGGACCCGGCGAGCGCGTGGTCGAGGAAGGCGACGGCATCGCTGCCGGTCACCCCGATCTCGGCCATGTGCGACAGGTCGAAGACCCCGGCGGCCTGGCGCACGGCGTGGTGCTCGGCGAGGTCCGACGAGTAGCGCACGGGCATGCGGTACCCGGCGAAGTCGGTGAAGGTCGCACCGGCGGCCTCGTGCACGGCTTCGAGCGGCGACGAACGCTGACCCGGCGTGGGCAGTGGGGACGGACTCATGGCGGAGTTCTCCTGGCATCGGCAGGGCCCGGCGACGATCGCCGGGTGGAACTCCCCCTCTGTCATGGGCCTGAGAGTTTCACCGCGGCCCGTGAGGTCCGGCGGCTTTCACCGTGGGCGAGACGACCGAGCGTCTGCTTTTCAGAGTGGCCTGTCCGCTGCGGTGTGGGACCTGAGAGATTGACGGGGGGATTGCTCCTTCGGTGCCGTGCGTGCGCCCGAGGGCACGATGTACCCAGAAGCACGACGTACCCGGAGGTACGTGCACGGCGTCTCCCGCGACGGATGAACGGCCGGTGTGTTCAGTTGTCCGCGACGAGCATACCGAGGCCGCGTTTCGAGCGTGTGTCGCGAGCGAGCCTTCGACATCTCGTAGAATGCGGGGATGGCCGGACAACGATCGCGCCCTCGCGGGCAGCTGGAGCAGGCGGTGCTCGACGCCCTCCGCTCCGCCGACTCCGGGCGCACCGCACGCCAGGTGCTCGACGCGTTCCCGGAGCCCCGCCCTGCGCTGACGACCGTCCTCACCGTGCTCGACCGCCTCGGCCGCAAGGGCCAGGTGGAACGGGAGCAGCACGACGACGCTCCCCTGACGTTCCGCGCCGTGCACAGTCGTGACGAGCAGACCGCGTCGCTGATGTCGAGCGCACTGGCCGCGTCGTCCGACCGCGAGGCGGCGCTGCTGCAGTTCACCGGCTCGCTCGCCTCGGACGACCTCGAGGCCCTGCGCCGCGCCCTCGACGCCCGCGCCCGCTCCTGACCGGCTGCGCACCGTGGTCGTCGCCGGCATCGCGCTCATCGTCCTCGCACTCGCGGTGGTGGTGTTCGCGCCCCGGGTCCTGACCCGTTCCGCCTGGACGATCGACCTGCCCCGCACCGCGCTGGTCTGCTGGTCGGTCGCGGTCCTGCTCGGCGTCGTCGGCTTCGTGGCCGGCATCACCCTCGTGGTGCTCGCCGACCGTCCGGTCACCGAGCTGTTCGGCGGGGACGACTCCCCCACGCACGGCTTCAACGTCGGCGTCGCGCTCCTCGCGGTCGTCGCGTTCGTCGTCGCGGTCCGGGTGCGCCCCGGCCCGGAACACGAGGCCGTCCGCCAGGCGATGCGTTCCGGCGTCGCCCCGCACCGCGAGATCGACGGCACCCCCGTCGCCGTCGTCGAGGCCGACCACGCACTGGCATGCGCCGTGCCGGGTCGGAGCGGTGGCGTCCTCGTCAGCACCGGCTTGGCAGACCGGTTGCGCACCGACGAACTGGAGGCCGTGGTCGCCCACGAACGCGCCCACCTGACCCAGCACCACGCGGCTGCGGTCGCGGTCGCGGAATCGATCGAACGTGCGGTCCCGTGGGTGCCTGGTGCGCGCGCCATGGCGCGGTCGACGCGTGTGCTCGTGGAGTTCGCCGCGGACGACGCGGCGGCCCGTCGCGTCGGACGCGACGCCCTGCGCCGGGCGGTGCTGGTGGCGGACGGGAGCAGCGCGCTCGGCGCGATCCGCGCCTCCAGGCTGTCGTGACGCACCATGTGTCGGGGGCGAGGCATATGGTGATCGGACCGTGAAGCCACTGACCGAAGCCGACATCCGATCGTCGTTCGTGAACGCCACCCCCGACGAACTCGCACAGCTGCCCATCCCGGGCCTGCACGAGACACTCTGGGACGAACGCGAGTTCCTGGGCTGGCGCGACCCGCAGGCCGCCCGCCGCGGGTACATCGTGTCCTGGATCGACGAGCGCCCCGTGGGCATCGTCGTCCGGTCCGCCGGTGGCTCGCTGCGCCCCGGAATCGCCGCGATGTGCTCGTTCTGCCACTCGCCGCAGCCCGCGACCCAGGTCCGGCTGTTCTCCGCCGCGCGTGCCGGTGAGTCCGGGCGCAACGGCAACACGATCGGCACGTACATCTGCGAAGACCTCGGGTGCCCGATGCTCATCCGCACCGCGCCCCCGCACCTGAATCCGCCGGCGACCATCGCGATGCGTGGAGCCTCCCTGCTGCAGCGCGTGCAGAACTTCACCGCGGACATCACCAAGACGGCGTGAGCCGGTTCGGCACCGCCCGCTGGGCCGTGGTCGAGGAGCTCGGCGACGGCCGGTGGCGGCTGACGCTGCGGGACGAGGCCGACGACGAACTCGGCGCGTTCGGTCTGGGCGTCGAGGGGCCGTGGGACCCCGACGTCGAGCCGCACGTCGGGTTCGTGCTCGTGCAGCTCGGCTTGACGCTGCGCGGGGCTCGGCCGTGGCGCATCGACGAACTCGGTGACCACCGGGCGCCCGTCCTGTCGCTCGGCTGAACGAGGACGCCCGGACGGCTTCCTTCGGCGCGCGCGGTCCGCTCGGTCAGTCCGCGGAGACGAAGTTGCGCAGGATCTCGCGGTCGTCGTCGGCGCGCATCGCCCATGCGAGCTCGCTGCGGTGGTCGCTGCCCTCGAGCGGCAGGAGCGCCACCGTGTCGGGTGCGGCGAGCGCAGCGCTCTCCGGTACCACCGTGACACCGAGGCCGACCCCGACCAGGTGCAGCACGGTCGCCCAGGTCGTGGCCTCCTGCACGATGACCGGGCGGCGGCCACCGGCGGTGACCGGTGCGAGGTTGCGCTCGGTCGCCAGAGCCCCCGCGACCGCCGGGAAGAACACGAACGGCTCGTCGACCAGTTCGGTGCCGCGGATGCGATCCCGATCCGCCAGGCGGTGACCGCGCGGCACGGCGGCGACGAAGGCCTCTGACCGGAACGGCAGCAGCCGCACGGCGGGGTCCGGGTCGGCATCGCGGACGACGGCGAGGTCGAGTTCGCCGCGGACGATCCGGGCGAGCAGGGTCGACGAGTACCCCTCGGTCAGTTCCACCCGGACCAGCGGGTAGCGCTCCCGGAACGCCTGCACGCGTTCGATCGGACCGAGGGGCAGCGCGGAGACGACGAACCCGACGTCGAGCCGACCGACCTCGCCCCGACCGACCCGCACCGTCTCGTCGAGGTCCCGTCGCACCTGCCCGAGCAACGACCGCGCCCGGCCCTGCAGCACCCGGCCGGCGGCGGTCAGGGCGACGCTGCGGCTGGTCCGGACGAACAGGTCGACCCCGAGCGCGCGTTCGGTGCGCCGGATCTGCTGGGACAGCGCGGGCTGGGCGATCCGCAGCTGCTCGGCCGCTCGGCCGAAGTGCAGCTCGTCGGCGACGGCCAGGAACGCCCGCAGCTGCCGGAGGTCGACGTCCGGTTCGCGATCCATGCACACAGCGTATCGATCAGCGCGAACGAGTATTGGACGTGACTGCATCGCCGCCCGAGGATGGTCGCATGCCCGAAGCAACCTCCACCGTCACCATCGCTGACCTCGCCACCCACGCGGACGCCGAGGCGTTCCGCACGCTCAACGAGGCGTGGATCACCCGGTACTTCACCCTCGAGGACGAGGACCGCGTGTTCCTCTCCGATCCCGTCGGCCGCGTCGTGGAACGGGGCGGGGCCGTCCTGGTCGCCCGGCTCGACGACCAGGTCGTCGGGTGCATCGGGGTCGTCCCCACCGCCCCCGGCGTGTTCGAGCTCGTGAAGATGGCAGTCTCCCCCGACCACCAGGGGCACGGGACCGGGCGGAAGCTCATCACCGCTGCGCTCGACCGGGCACGCGAGCTCGGTGCGCACCGCATCGACCTGGAGAGCAACGCACAACTGGCCAGCGCCGTGCACCTGTACGAGGCGTTCGGGTTCCGGCACCTGCGCGCGGACGAGATCGCCCCGAGCCCGTACGTCCGGGCCGACGTGCACATGACCCTCGACCTGCACTGACGTTGACCCTGCACTGACGTTCGACCTGCACCGCCGTTCGACCTGCACTGCCGGCGGCCCGTCCCGGTACGCTCGCGGCATGGCGACGTACGAGGTGCAGGCGGTCCGCGAGGCCGGCGCGTGGCAGGTCTTCATCGACGGCTTCATGGTGACCGAGGTGTCCCGGTGGCCGTCCGTCGGGTTCGTGGCCCGCGAGCTCCTCGCGATGGACCGTGACGACGACCTGCGCATCCGCGTCGTCGGCCGCAACCAGTACGTGGCCTGACCGCAGCGGGCTCGAGTGTGCAGAAGACATCGAGTGCGTGCAGCCGACCCGACGTCTTGTGCTCACTCGATGCTGCGTAGCCGGCAAACGACGCCGTTGCGCAGGTCAGGCGACGTGCCAGACCAGCCCCTCCTGCGCGCTCGACGGGTACGCCGAGGCGATCCGGAACACGGCCTCGCGCAGGGTCTCCGGTGAGCACGCCAGGTTGAGCCGGACGAACCCGCGCCCCTCGGACCCGAACCCCAGCCCGGAGTTGAGCGCGACGTACGCGTTCTCGCGCAGCGGCACCGCGGGGTCGTCGCCGAGGCCGATGCCGCGGAAGTCGAGCCACGCCAGGTAGCCGGCGCGAGGCCGCGTGTAGACGACCCCGGGCAGGTGCTCGGCGAGCAGCTTGGCGAGCAGCCGGTCGTTCGCCACGATGCGCGCCACGACGTCGTCCAGCCAGTCCGTCGCCAGGGTGAACGCCGCGAGGTTCGCGTGCAGCCCGAGGATGCTCGTGCGGCAGGCGACCTCCTCCCACAGGGTGTCGAGGAGCGCGGCGGTCCGGGGATCGCCAGCGACGATGACCGAGCACTTCACACCGGCGAGGTTCCACCCCTTGCTCGCCGAGGTCACGCACACGCTCCGGGCACCGAGCGGCTCGGCGACGGCGGCGAACGGGGTGAACTGCACGCCGGGGTGGGTCAGGGGTGCGTGGATCTCGTCGCTGATGACGAGGACGTCGTACTTCGCAGCGAGTTCGGCGATCGCGACGAGGTCGGCCCGGTCGTGCACGAGCCCGACCGGGTTGTGCGGGTTGCAGAGCAGGAAGACGCCGACCCCGCCGGCGAACGCCCGCTCGAGGCCCTCCAGGTCGAGCCGGTACTGCCCCCACTGCTCGAGCAGCGGGACCTCCTCGACCTGACATCGGGCCTCTTCGACGAGCTCGAAGAACGGCGGGTACACCGGCGGTGTGATCGCGACTCGGCCGCCGTCAGGCAGCGCGAGCCGGAGCGACTCGACGATCCCGACGCTGACGTCGGTGGCCAGGTGGATCCGCGACGGATCGATCTGCCAGCCCCAGCGGTCCAGCGCGAACTGCGCGAACGCGGGAGCGAGCGGACCGGGGCCGTCGAGGTACCCGAGGTCGGACTGCGAGACCCGTTCGATCAGGGCCTGCCGGATCGCCGGGGCGACGTCGTGGTCCATCTCGGCGACGAACAGGGGCAGCACGTCGGGCGCGTACCGCGTCCACTTGATGCTCGTCCGGACCCCGCGGAGCGTGCCGACCGGGTCCTGCTCGTCGCTCGCCATGCGTCCCAGCATGCCCCTGCCGGGAGGCCCGGCGCGACTCCCGACGTCATCCCACGTCGTCTTCGGGTGGGCTGCGGCCGGGGGCCGTCCCGTCGGCCTACTGTCGGCAGCATGAGCACGAGCACCGCCGACAAGGCCGTCACCCTGAAGCAGCTGCACGAAGCCCCCGAGATCCTGCGCGTCGTGAACGTGTGGGACGCGATCACCGCCAAGGTCGTCAGCGACCTGCCCGGCACGAAGGCGATCGCCACCGCCGGGCACTCGATCGCCGCGTCGTACGGGTACGAGGACGGCGGCATGCCCCTCGACCTCGCCCTGTCCGGAGCCGCGATCGTCGCCGCAGCCACGGACCTGCCGGTCACCGCCGACCTGGACGACGGCTACGAGGACCCCGCCGAGACGATCCGCCGCGCCATCGGCTCGGGCATCGTGGGCGCCAACGTCGAGGACCGGCTGCGTCCCTTCGACGAGGCGGTCGCCCGCGTCGCCGCGATCACCGCAGCGGCGCAGGCCGAGGGCGTCGACTTCCAGCTGAACGCCCGCACCGACGCGATCGTGCGGGGCGGCGAGCGCCCGGTCGACGAGAGCATCGAGGACGCGATCGCCCGCGGCAGGGCGTTCCTGGACAACGGCGCCGCCCTGGTCTTCGTGCCCGGCGCGATCGAGCGTTCCGTGGTCGAGCGGCTCGTCGCCGGTCTGGGCCGCGGCAAGCTCTCGGTCATCGGCCTGCCCGGCGCCCTGCCCGCCGCCGAGTACGAGGCGCTCGGCGTCGCCCGCATCTCCTACGGTCCGCTCACGCAGCGGGTCGCGCTGCGCGCGCTCCGTGACCTGGCGACCGACCTGTACGCGGACGGCGTCGTGCCGGAGGACACCCCGACCCTGAACTGAGCCCAGCGCAGACGGGAGGCCCGGTGCCAGCTGGCACCGGGCCTCCAGTCAGTCCCTCTGGTCGCGATCGCGACCCGCTCAGCTCAGCCGAGCGCCGGGTACAGCGCGGGCGTGGTGCGCGCGTGCGTCTCCTGCTCGAAGGCGTAGCCGAGGCCGATGACCGTGCTCTCGTCGAACGAACGGCCGAGGAACTCCAGGTTCACGCCGGCACCGGTGATGGTGTTGTCGGCAGCGGTCGCCTGGCCCATCGGGACGGTGATCGCCGGCATGCCGGTGTTCGGGCTGAGGCGCATGTTCGTCGACTGCGTGCCGTACGGCGTGCCCGACGGGTAGACGAGCGCGTCGAGGTCCTGGTCGTCGAGCATCTGCGTCACGAGCTGCTTGCCGGTGGCGAGCTGCGTCGTGTGCGACCCCGTCGGTCCGGCCCACGCCTGGTACTGCGTGTCGGTGATCAGGTCGCGCGACTGGTAGGTGCTCTTGCGGCTCGGCACGTACTCACCCGAGGCCAGGATGCCCTGCAGGGAACGCGCGGTGACGTCGGGGTCGAGGTGCTTCGCGACGTACTCGTCCAGGTCGTGCTTGAACTCGTTCGTGCTGCCGCTGCCCTCGGACAGGACCCGGTTGAAGGCCGTCGTCGCGGTGATCGGGACGACGGTGGCACCGGCGGCCTCGAGCTTCGCGACGGAGGCGTCGAACAGGCGCTTCGTCGTCGCGTTCGTGCCGACCATGCTCGTCACGTAGCCGATGCGGGAGCCCCGCAGGGAGTCGGCGTCGAGCGATGACGTGTACGACGTCGGCACCTTGCCGGCCTGCGCACTCGTCGCCGGGTCCGCCGCGTCCACGCCGGTGACGGCGTCGAGCGCGACCGCCGCGTCGGTGACCGAGCGGGTGATCGGGCCGCCGGTGTCCTGCGACAGGGCGAGTGGGATGATCCCGTCACGGCTGGTCAGGCCGACCGTGGGCCGGATGCCGACGAGCTGGTTGTACGTCGACGGCACACGGATCGACCCGCCCGTGTCCGTGCCGAAGCCGATCCCCGCGAGGTTCGCGGAGATCGCCGCACCGGTGCCGCCGCTCGAGCCACCGGCCGTCTGCGCCGTGTTGTACGGGCTGGCGACCAGGAGCGACGAGCCGGCGGGCTGGTTCGACGAGAACTCGGAGACGAAGCCGAAGGCGAACTCGTCGAGGCTGGCCTTCGCCAGGATCACGGCGCCGGCGTCGCGCAGGCCGGTGACCATCGCGGCGTCGGTGTCGGTCTGGTTGTCGTCCCAGCAGCCGCAGCCACCGGTGGTCGGCATGTCCTTCGTGTCGTAGTTGTCCTTCACCGCGATCGGCACGCCGAGCAGCATGCTCTTCATCCCGTGCTCGGCGCGCTCGGCGTCCGCGGTCTTCGCGGCGGCCAGGGCGTCGGTGTTGGTGGTGACGATCGAGTTGAGCGCGCGCCCGGTCGACGCGGTGTCGACCTTGGTGCGGTCGTAGGCGGCGATGCGGTCGAGGTAGTCCTGCGTGATCGCGACCGACGTGGTGACCCCGGCGTTCATCGCGGCCTGCATGTCGATCGTCGACGCCTCGACGAGCTGGAACGGGCCGTCGTCGTAGATCATCCGCTGGGACAACCCGGCCAGGTCGGCGACGGTGATGGTGCCGTCGGCGTCGGTGTCCGCGGCGCTGACCGTCGCCCAGTCGGTGCTCGCGGTCGTCGCACCGAGGTGGTCGGTGAGCACGGTGAGGTCGGCCTTCGTCACCTGGTCGTCGCCGGTCAGGTCGAGGTCCGTGTAGTACGGCGCGAGCATGGCGGCGGGGCTGGCGTCGACGGCTGCGGGTGCTGCGGCGGCCGTGATCGCGGGGGTCGCGGCGAGGACGGTGCCGACGAGGGCGATGAGTGCGGCGCCGGCGACGGCGGTGCGCTTGTTGGCGGTCATGCGGAGGCTCCGGTGCGGTCGCGGCGGGCACGACGGGCCCGCAGGGTGATCAGGGTGCCGCCGGCTGCGAGCAGGGCGATGGACGCGGCGATCCACGGCGCGACGTCGGCGCCGGTCCAGGCGAGGTCGCCGCCGGTCGGACGGTCGCCCCCGCCGACTCCCGCCACGGCGGTGGCGCCGCTGGTCGGGTCGGTGCCCGGTGCCGTCGGGTCACCGGGGGCGCTGGGGCCACCCGTGCCGCCACCGGCACCGGGCTGCGTGGTCGCGCCCGGCGTCGGCGTCGCCGTCGGGGCGGTGGTCGCGGCCGCGGCGACCACGACAGTGGTGCTCGCCGGGTCGTCGAGGGTCGTCGACGTGCCGTCGGAGCCGACGAGGGTGATGCTCGTGACGTCGAGGTCGACGCTGCCGACCGCCGTCGGGGTCAGCGAGATCGAGGTGGCCAGGTCGCCGTCGAGCGCCGGTGAGGTGCCGAGGCGGGTGTGCACGATCGTCAGGGCGTCGCCGTCCTGCTCGACGCTGTCGAAGCCACCGTCCGGGCCGGTGACGCTGTCGTCCCGGTACTGCACCGAGTCGGCCTCGAGCGTGATCTCGTACGCGTAGACGTCGGCCGTGGCCGGGATCGTCAGGTCGACGTCGAACGCGGTGCCGACGGTCACGGTGGCCGGGGCGTCGATGGTGGCGGTGGTCGCGGTGGGTGCTGCCTGGGCCGGAGCGGCCGTCAGGACGGCGAGGCCGAACGCCCCGGCGGCGACGAGCGTCGAGGAGACGATCGTCGCGCGTGGGCGCAGCCGTGGTCGGTGCTGCATGGGCGCAGTTCCTTCGGGTGGGGTGGAGGGGTGCTGAGCGGGTACTCAGTGAACCGAAAGCTAACGGGGCGCTGTTTCCGGTTCTGGCCCGGCACGTTTCCGCCCCGTTACGGCTCGTTCCTGCCGCTACTGTCGTGCCATGTCGGTCGATGTCGAAGCCCTGCTCACCCCGCCCTCCCCCGTCGCCGCACGGGCGTTGGACGTCGTCCGTACCTGGTCCTCCCCCGCCCTGGTGAACCACTGCCTGCGCTCGTGGGCGTGGGCGGTCCTGCTCGCCCCGACCGTCGACCTCGAGCCCGACCCCGAGCTGCTGTTCGTCGCGACGATGCTGCACGACCTCGGCGTCACACCGTCGTTCGACGCCCACGCCGTGCCGTTCGAAGACGCCGGCGGTGCCGTCGGCTCCGTCTTCGCCCTCGGCGCCGGGTGGGACGCAGCGCGCGCTCGACGCGTCGGCGAGGTCATCGAGCGGCACATGTGGACCTCCGTCGACCCCGCGGTCGACGCCGAGGGGCACCTGCTCGAGGTCGCGACCTCGCTCGACGTCTCCGGTGCCGGGTTCTCGCGGTGGTCCACCGACGACCTGCACGCCGTCGCCACAGCACTGCCCCGCCTCGGGTTCTCCGGCACGTTCGACGAACTGATCCACGCGCAGGCTTCGCGCAAGCCGTCCTCGGCCGCTGCTCGGCTCGACGGCTCCGGCAACGTGGCTGCGGGTGGCTCGCGATGGGACGCGTTCCTGGCGTCCTGAACCGTCTTCCTGGTCTGCGCTGGACTTCTGCGCTTCGGGTGCGTATAGTTCTTGGTTGGTGCACTGCAGCGAACCCATCTGACTCGCGCACACCAACGTCTCGAGACCGACTCACCCGAGTCGCATTCCAACCGAGACCACCGCTTGATCCGAACGGATCAGCAGCACGTTGAAACTCGACGTGCGCGCCCCGCACTCGATGCGTCGCGCCGGACTGAGACGTCCGCCGACACCGAGTCGCCCTGGCGCCGAATGACCAGGAAGTACAGCACCATGACCAGCAACGAACGAATCACCGTGTTCGGGACCGCACTCGCGTCCCCGACGATCACCCCCGACCGCATCGCCGAGTTCCCCGTGCGTGACGACCGCTCGCAGCGCGAGTACCTCGTCCGCATCGCGGCCGACGACCTGCAGACCTTCGTCACCCGCGGCACCCGTCTGGACGCCGTCGGCGAGGCCGGCTGGACCGTCCCGGGCCGCTCCTGGGCGGGCGAGGCCAGCCGCACCCTGCTGCAGGCACAGTCCGTGCAGGCGGGCGAGATGGCCCTCGCGGCCTAGGCTCCTCCAGGACGAACGCGAAGCGCCGCCGGGATCCCCGGCGGCACTTCGTCGTGCGTGGGCTGCGTAGCGCGCCGCGCTTCGGTGCGAGGTTCCGTGCATGGTGCGGGGCCGCGACCGTCGCACCAGGCACGGAACCTCGCACTGTTCTCGCGGGCCGACGTCAGTACTCCCCCTTCACGACGAAGAACGAGCCGCGGACCGTGCCGGCGAGCTTCGACTTCTGCCGCGCGAACTTGAACTTGTCGGCGAGTTCCTCGGGCACGTCCATCCCGTCGGAGAGTTTGAAGCCGACCGCACGCTTGCCGCCCGCTTCGAGCGTGTAGAGCACGTTGATCGCCAAGCCGGACTCGTAGAACACGTACGTCCAGCGCACGCCGTCGACGAGCGCTTCCGTCGCCTCGAGCGGTGGTGACGCGATGACCAGCCCGCGTTCCTCCTCGAGCACCCGCCGCACGTAGGCGACCAGGTCCGGCACGTCAGCTGCGGCGTGCGTGGTGAACACGTGGTCGTACTTGTTCGCGAAGTACCGCGCCTCGTTGGCCCGGAGCCCGGCGAGTGCGTCGGCGACCGGCGAGGACTCCAGACCCACCGTGGACACGTGCACGAAGTCGACGACGTACGACATGGGGCCTCCTCGGGCACTCGGACGAGCCGAACCTAGTCCACTGCTTACGCCTCAGACCAGTGCAACCGAAGCGTCAACCCACGGAGATGTCGCAGCAGCTCGAACCCGCTCTCGTTTCCAAGGAAGGAGTCGACTTCGCAACGCGTTCTCCGCACGTCATCGAGAGCTATCCCATTCCTCGAGGACCGAGCGCGACACTCCGCTCCGGTCGTTTGAGCATGGCGCTAATCGACGTATTCTCACCTGTCTGGGAGACATTGCCTGTCTCACCTCCAGCCGAGCGACGGTGCACGGCCGGTTCACCATCTCGGAATGGACAAGATGAGCACGACCGATTTCTCCGGACGCGCGAGCGCTCCAGCCTGGCTGACCCCGTCTCGCTCCACCAACGCTGAGCGACTGGAGATCGCAAGGCGCTGGCAGGGAGACACCGACAGGCGCTTCACCGTGTCGGTCGCACAGCTCCGTCAGCTGATCGGAGAGGGATTCCGCGCCACGCCGAGGTTCCAATTCAAACTCGTCGGCCTCCCCGGTGGCGACACCGAGTTCAACGCCTGGTGTCGAAAGCTCGGGCGAGAAGCGCACCAGATCATTGCTGCCAGCGTGTCAGCTGAGGTTGGGGAGGAGCTCGAGACCTACTCCCGTGAGGTCGGCTCCGTCACAAACTGGACCGACGGATTCAGCTCGCTCTTCGAATACCTGAGTGTAGTGAACGAGCGAACCACCATCGACGTCGACGCACTGCAGGTCGTGGGTCGACCAGGCGCGGCTCTACAAGCGCAAGCACGAGGCCTCCCGGACGAAGCCGAAGTCGCCGAACGCTCCGCCCATGACGCCGCCAGTAGCGTCGTTCTTCAGGTGCACGAAATGCTCGGGAACGAGAAAAACGTCATCGTCGAAGGAGTCGCCGGATCGGGTAAATCGCATCTCCTTGAAGCGCTCCGCGGACTCTACGAAGACATCGACGTCATCGTCTTCCATCCGTCGACGAGCTACGAAGAATTCGTTTCCGGCCTGCGCCCGACAGCGGATGGACGTTTCACGGGCGTACCGGGCGTGTTCGTACGTGCCTGCCAGCGTGCCGCCGAACAACCACACACGGAGCATCTCCTGTTCATAGACGAGATCAATCGCGCGAACACTGCAAAGGTCTTCGGCGATCTGCTGCTGCCGATGGAGAAGAGCAAGCGATGCGATCCTCGAGCACTCGGAGGACACGCCGTCATGCCCAATGCTCCGGAAGGAGTCGTGGGCGTCACCCTGCAAACCGCCCTCGGCTCACACGAGCGTTCCGTACTCGTGGTGCCCGACAATCTGCACATCCTCGGCACGATGAACTCGACAGACCGCTCAGTCGGGTCACTCGACCTCGCGCTGCGCCGTCGGTTCGCCTGGCTAACGATGGAGCCCCTCAGCGCCACCGCCCTTCGGATAGACCTCAACTACACCGGGAAAATCGATACAGGAGATGCTGCCACCCGAGCAGACTGGGACCAGGTGGTCGAGTGGTACGACGAGACCAACGAAACACTGCTGAACGAGGTCGGACCCGACGCCCGGCTCGGCCACGCGTACATTTACAGCGCCTCGACACCCCGCGCTGCTGCGCAAGGACTCCTTGGTCAGCTGGCTGAGATCGCCTTCACGTTCAACCTGGCCCCGGAGCGCCTGGACGACATTCCGGCGATCGAGCTGTCCGGCATGGGCGTCAGCATGAATGCATCCTATCGCGGGAAAGGCCTCGGACGCCGGCCGTCTGTGTCCGTCCAACAACTCGTCCGTCATGCCGACGGTCGGGCCGTTGATTCCGTCCGATGATGGCAGACACGAGCACCGACCAAGGACTAACACTTCGGGCAAGCACGAACGGCAACGGCGTCGGCCTCACCGTCCTCGCGCCTCCGGACTCCGATGCTGTGCTGGTCGTGCACGTGCTCCCGAAAGTCTGGCGTCCGACTTCCACAGGATCCGTCGTCGACACTCCCGACGGCGGCGGGGCCATTCAAATTTTCGAAGGAGACTACGTCCGCTTCACCCGGGCATGGCAGGACGTTGCCGCGCAGAGGCTCGCGCCGACGCCGACGCTCTCCAGCACCGCGGAAGCTTCTGCATCTGACGACAGCGTTGCAGGCGGCGCGTTGGACGCTCTTTGGTCACGAGAGCCGGTGAGGAGGAACGTCTTGAGAGGGCGAGGCGAGGTCGAACGAGGTCATGTCACAGCGATGTGGGGTTTGCTCCTCAGCTGCGGGCAAAAGCCAGTCCCGGTCAAGGGCACCAGGCCACCGTCAGCGAGCGGAATGGAAGTTATCGCCGACATCCCAGAGCTCAAGGCATTCGCCATCGCAACCTTCGTCCACGCTGCAACACGGCTCGTTCCGCGGCGGAAGCCGGCGTACAGGTCTCGCATCGACAGCGCGACAACGGTGAGAGGGCGTTTGGTTCCAGGCGCGCTCATTGCGCGCTCCGTTCGGAACGACGTCAGGGTCACCTGCGAGTACGACGAGCTCACCGGTGATCACCGGCTGTGGCAGGTCGTCCGAACAGCCCTGGAGCGGTGCTGGGACGCTCCTGGTCAGCGCGAGTTTGTGATGGGCGGTCTCGCGCAGCTGCGAGACGTCGCGACTTTGACGGTGCGTGAGGCCATCTTCCACGGCAACACGTTGGTTCCGTCGATACGAGATCCAGCGCACCTCGGCATCCTCCGACTCGCGTTGAGCGTCCTCCAGGAGAAGCACAAGCCAGCTATCGAGCGCGGCGATGGTGATGCGGTCATCGCCAACCTCAAGTACGCGACGAGTTCTCTGTGGGAGAAGCTCCTCGAGCGCGCATTCCGCGATGCCGGGTGCGTCGTCGCACCGCAATCGAAGCTTCCGATGCTCTTCGAGCCGACAGCTGAGGGCTGGAAGCCAAGACCGGAGAAACTCCCGGATCTCATGGTGACGTCACCTTCGGGCGACCGCTTCTTCATCGATGCGAAGTACATGACCACTGAGAGTTTCGACGCGGCCGCGAAGGGTGATCAGTACCAAGCCATCGCCTACACGCAACGGTCCGGATTTCCTACCCTGCTCGCCTTCGCTACGAATCCGATAGAGGGGGGACAGACTCAACCAGCGGAAGTGCTGTTCCGGGCGATACCTCCTTCGGGATGGTCCGCCCCGACCCGAAGACCTTTCAGGGCTGACGACAGCTGGTTGCTCGTCGGGTCGACGACGTTTGCTTTCCCCACGCCAGCGGACGAGTCACCCGACGCCGGAGGGACGACATCGGCCCCGACCAGCAAGCAGGCGTTGTCCCGCGCAGCGGCCCACGTGACGAGCAGCATCCGCCAACAACTCGAAGCCATGTGAACGCTTTGGCACCGCAGAAGCTTCGCCCGAAACGAGCACCCGCGCCGAGGTCGGTTGTTGAGCCGGAACGTCCGCGTACTCGCCGATCACAAACGACCACCCATGTCTCCCGCATAACTGTGGGAATCCGCGTTTGGTCGAGCACCGGCCACAGACGCCCGAACCCGACTGTCCTGACGAACGACTGACGAACGAGACTGGGGTGATAAACGATTGGATGACGGCCCGTGAGGCCGCCGAGTACGCCCGATGCCACTGGCGCACGATCACAGACGCTTGCCGTGCCGGCGAGTTCCCGGTGTTCAGCGGGCCAGGAACGCGACGTGGCGGGTTCTGCGCGACAACGTCGACGTGTGGCTCGGCGCCAACCCGCCCGTGCGGCGGGAGGGGCTCCGGGCTTTCTAGAGCAAGTCGAGGTCCCACTGAACCCGCTCGAGCCGCGTGAACCAGCCGATCGCCGCGTTCAACGGACCCGGGAGCTCGCGCCCTTCGAGATGTGCACGGTAGACGGCGTCCTGCTGCGGCACGGACTTGTTCTGGTGCCGGTCGCCGATCCAATCGGCGAGCAGCGTGCCGAGTGGGCCGTAGATCGACGTCCCCCAGTCCAGCGGGAACGTGAGTGGCCAGCTCAACCCAGCCGGCCGGACGGCGATCACCGCCCCGTGAGTGATCCCGTTCCGGACCAGGCGGATCCCGGGCAGCACCCGCCCTTGTTCGTCGGCATCGCGCACGGCGTCGTAGTCGGCGCCGAAGCTGCGCATGAGCTGCTCGTCGAGGGACGCCGCCCAGAACGCGGCGGTGCCCAGCGCGACGTACTCGTTCCCTGGGTCGCCCTCGACGACATGAGTAGCTTCCTCGAGTCCTCGTAGGGCGAGTCCTCGCACCGGAGTCCACAGTGGCAGCGTCATGCGGTCATCCAATCTGCACCGGTGGCGTTGCCCCGCGGAGTCCCGCCGGCGTGCGTTCGGCGACGGCGTCCCACGTCCTCTCGTCGACGTACTCGACGCCGACCGCGTTCAGGTGCTCACGCCACGTGAGGATCCGCAGCGCACTCTCGTCGCCGGCGACAGCGGCCCGCATCACGAGTTCCACGACCAGGTGCGCACCGACGTCGTCGACGGGTCGGAGCTGCTCGGCGAGCTCCCGGTACGCCTTCCGCTTGAGCGCAGCGCCGCACCGGCGGTCTCGATAGTCCTGCTCTCGTGCTCGCTTCGCGGCCGTCTGCGGTTTGTTCCTGCGGTGAGCGCGACCCATGTCGGCAGTCTGCCCTACGCTCCGCTGTGGGGGCAGCGGGGCACGTCCCCGACCCGATCGGAAGGACGACCATGACCGACAGTGACACCGCGATCGCTCTGCACCGGCTCGTGCTAAGCAGCAACCTCGTCTGGCCGAATGCCAACGTCTTCGACCGTTCGCCGACCCTCAAAGCGAACATTGCGTCGCTGCTCGCCCATGCAGTAGGGCACGCGGACGTCGAGTTCATGCATGCCGCCATCGAAGACCCCGACCTACCCGTCTCCCCTGTGCACGTGGTCGCGTTCACAGAGCGGACCGTCGTCGTGATCGATGGAGCAGGGCTGATGGCGAGCGCAACGATCCTGCGGCGGAATGCGCTCCGGTCAGCAACTCTCGTCCGGGTCCCGAACCTCGTCAGTGGCGACTGGAGCGCGGCGAGCACTCTTCGGGTCGAACTCGACTACGGCCCCGCTCTCGACCACGCCGTGCTGCTCGGACACGACCTGCAGACTCCCAAGAACGTCACGGAGCTCGTCGCGTTCTGGCCCGAGCTGCAGGCCGACCTCGTCTAACGTCGAACGCCCCGCACATGGCTACGAGAGCGTGTGCGGAGCGTTCGTGGGGCGATCAGGTGCGGCGACCGTGATCGAGTCGATCGCGTTGCCGGCGTCCGTGATTCGCATGCCGTGCTTCGTCGCCGTCTGGTCGAACGAGTCGGTCACGGCGAGCACCTGCCCGCCGTTGAGGAACACCCGGATCTGTGGAACGGCTTCGGCAATGGAACGCACGAGCACAAGTCGCAGCAGTCGTTGAGTGTTTTGACGATCCGCAGCATAAGCTTTGGTCGGCTACGTACGAATCGCTCACCCTTTGGAGCCACGGTTTTACACCCCTGAACTTTGTTTCCCGCTCGGCACCAGGCAAAGAAGAGCCGGGCGGTCTGCCGTCTCAACGGACACTTATCAGTCTCAGAGCAACTACGCCAAGCTCGTCAGCCCGCTCTACGACTCATTTCCCGCTCCTTGGCTGACTGATTGAATGGCAACCGTCTAGTGATTACGGGTACCCATATCAACTAAGGGGTGACACGAAACGCTCGTTAGTTGACATCGAGACAAGCGGCCTAGTGCGTGGATGGCGTCATGCGGTAACCTTCAACGACAGCCCGAGGATCGAGCGGAGATCTCATGCCGAACAACGCAAACGACGACCGCGCGGCGAACGAGGGCCCGCTGGGCAGCGAGGCGGAGGTGCAGCGCGCCATCGGCAGTGACTCCCTGATCGGTCTGACGCCTGAGCAGCTGACGCGCTTCGTCGAAGTGCTTCCGCGTCTTGACCCCGAAACACTCAAGATGATCTTGGCACAATATCCAGAGCTGAAGGCGCAGGTCATCGAGGGGCTAGGCGTAGTCCGGAACGCCTACGAAGCGACGCTCGCCTCGAATGACAAGAGCCAGCAAGGCGTCTACCGGGCAATCGACCGCACGATGGACATGTTACAGGGGGAGCTTGACAAGGACGGTAACTCCGAGGACGACCGCCGCTTCTTGATCGACAGCTTCCTGCGCACCACGCAGATGGCCGCAGACCAGGATGCGAAGAACAAGAAGTTCCTCGAAACGACCTTCGGCAAGACCGTCCTGGCCACCGCGGTCGGCGTCGGTCTTGGTGCTGCCGTTCTCGCGCCGAGGCTGCTGAAGAGCGTTGGGTCAGCAGGCGGCGGGTTGCGCGCCTGACCGCCCTGCGTCTAATGCAGGCAGCGAGCCATCGAGGGCTAGACGAGGCGGAGTGACGGGAACCAGAATGCCTCAAATCACGCCATCAGCCGTTGCTCTCCTGAAGCGAGTGCGAAAGCGCTACCTCGACTCCCGTGAGTTCAACGGGCTGCATCTTCACGGCGCTGTGGTCGACGAGGCGCGAAGTCCTGGGATCGAGCTGGTGCGAGCCGGGATGGTCCAGGTCGTTGCCGGAGCGGACTACATGAACGTCCACATCCGGCCGTGGCCGTCAAGGCGATCGCAGGAGGAGCAGGAACAGGACCTCGAGTCGCTGACAGCAGACGACTACGGCGTCTGCCTGTACCCGACCGTCGACGGGATGAAAGGCGTCAGGCTGCCTACCCGTCTGACTGGCCGTCCCTACGGCCGCGCCATGGCGAGAGGCAAGGGCACGCTGGAACTGGCGCACTTCGAGTTCGCCGTCCTTGAGCAGTACCGCAACGACGGGCGGTTCCGATTCGACTTCGGGGACGCCGGAGCAAGCATGGGCCTCACTGATGAGGCCTTCGACGGCGACGATGTTTTCGAGAGAGACCATGTTGGGCTTAGCCACATCGGTTTCGCCTACGACCTCTCGGGCTACGATTCCAACGACCACGACTCGCCTATCGAGCGGCGGGTTGCTGTGTTCTACTGTGACCTGATCACACTCACCCCGGAGCACCAGCGACGGTGGGAGACCTACCAGGTGCCCGACGATGGTCTGGAACCACATCCGATCTGGTGGGGGTCACAAATGGGCCGATGGCCGGACGCGGTCGGACCCTTCGCTCACCTGTTCATCGAGCTACAGAATCTCAATCAGCTGGCCCAGCTCGCCTTCGGCGAGCACATGTTCCGGATCGAGGAGCGTCCTGCCGACTTCGGTTGGTTGCTCCGGCCGTCTCAGCGAGAGTGGGATGAGTTCGTCCTTCAGCTCGATAAGTTGCTGTCGGAGAACCTGAGCGGCCGGTTCCTCGATCGCCTCGGCACTCCCACGACGGACGACCGCAATCAGCGGATCGGAAGTCTGAATCGTTTCCAGACCTTCATGCTCGATCACGGAGTAAGCGAGGCTGACGCAAAGAAGGTTCTTGCGCCGCTGAAGAGCGTTCGGCAGGCGCGTCAGAAGCCCGCCCACTCGCTCCGCGCGAACCTGAACGATCACAGCTTCATCCACAAGCAAATCAACCTCATGCAGGAGACCATCGGTGCCCTCACCGGGATCCGAGGATGGCTGTCGACCCATCCCGCCTGTTCGGAATGGAAGAACGACTACGCCGACCTAGGCACCTACCCGCTCTGACTCTCTCGTGAACAGGACAGGGCCACGATCCGAAGTTGGATCATGGCCCCAGCCGTGGTGGCGCACAGTCCTCGACCTGGCTCACGACCGCGACGACGTTGGTGACGCCTGCCGGAATCTTGTCCTCGTCGTAGACGTCAGCGACCGCAACCTCATCGGCACCGAGCGTCTGGCTCGAAATGGCAACAGCAAGATCCGTCTTGGAATCCCTCGTAAAGCTGTAGATCGCTCACGAGCCTGCCAGAGAGGACTCACGGGGAACAACCCGCCCGTCTGGGGGCCATGGCTACGCCGCAGGAGCGATTTCGCGTCGGGGTCGACAGCATGTGCACCCGGAGGCAGATCATGCCTGAGACGGGCTACAGCCTGAATCGTGGAGGCGATCAGCCTCCGGATGATTGACACAAACGGGACACAGCGGGCAAAACCGTGGCGAAGCTGTGTGGGATCTCGAGGCTAGATCCGCACCAGATTAACGACCTAGTTGTTGAAGCGGAACTCCACCACGTCGCCGTCCTGCATGACGTAGTCCTTGCCCTCGATGCGGGCCTTGCCGGCAGCGCGGGCCTCGGCGATCGAGCCGGTCTCGACCAGGTCGTCGAACGAGATGACCTCGGCCTTGATGAAGCCCTTCTCGAAGTCGGTGTGGATGACGCCGGCAGCCTGGGGCGCCTTCCACCCCTTGCCGATCGTCCACGCACGGGCTTCCTTCGGGCCGGCCGTCAGGTAGGTCTGCAACCCGAGGGTGTCGAAGCCGATGCGGGCGAGCTGGTCGAGGCCCGACTCGGTCTGACCGGTCGACTCGAGCAGTTCGGCGGCGTCGGCAGGGTCGAGGTCGATGAGCTCCGACTCGACCTGGGCGTCGAGGAACACGGCCTGCGCCGGGGCGACGAGCGCGGCCAGTTCGGCCTTGCGGGACTCGTCGGTCAGGATCGCCTCGTCGACGTTGAAGGCGAAGATGAAGGGCTTGGCGCTGAGCAGGCCGAGCTCGGCGATCGGGGACAGGTCGATCTTCGTGGCGGAGAGCAGGGTGCCCTGCTCGAGCGCGGCACGGGCCTCGCGAGCGGTCTCGAGCACGGCCGGCTCGGCCTGCTTGAGCTTGAGCATCTTCTCGTACCGCGGGAGCGCCTTGTCGATGGTCTCCATGTCGGCGAGGATCAGCTCGGTGTTGATGACCTCGAGGTCGTCCTTCGGGGAGACCTTGTTCGCCACGTGCACGACGTCGTCGTCGGTGAAGCCGCGGACGACCTGCGCGATGGCGTCGGCCTCGCGGATGTTGGCGAGGAACTTGTTGCCCAGGCCTTCGCCCTCGCTCGCGCCCTTGACGATGCCCGCGATGTCGACGAACGACACCGGCGCCGGCACGGTCTTCTCCGAGTGGAAGAGCTCGGCGAGCTGGTCGAGCCGCGAGTCGGGCAGGTTCACCACCCCGACGTTCGGCTCGATCGTCGCGAACGGGTAGTTCGCGGCGAGGACCTGGTTCTTGGTCAGGGCGTTGAACAGGGTCGACTTGCCGACGTTCGGGAGACCGACGATTCCGATGGTGAGAGCCACGGAAGAAGAGCCTACCGGCGGCGGCCTGTCGGAGCCGACCCGGGCCTCCAGTCCGTCCGTCAGGACAGGGGAGGCGACCCGCCCGTCGGAGGCCGCAGGGCCGTGATCCGGCGTTCGACGACGTCGAAGACGTCGGCCTGCAGCCGCTGCGATCGCCGCCAGTCCCCCGGCACCTGCAGCGAGTGGTCGGCATGGTCGACGGTCTGGAGGCGCGCAGCCGTCCCCGAGACCCGCTCCGGCCGCCACATGGTGTCGTCTCCACCCCCGATCGCGTCGTGCACGTCGGTGGCAGCGGCGAGCGCTGTGGCCACGTCGTCATGGGTGAGGACCGGGGTGAGCCAGACGCCGGGCACCTCGTGGCGGATCGCCCACGGCAGGGCGAAGCAGCCGAACGACTTCGCGACGACGAGGTCGGGCAGCCGGTCCCCCAGGGCGGCGGCGACAGCGGTCTCGACGAACCTGACCGGATCGGCACCGGCAGCGTCGTCGACGTGCCACCGTGGCGCGAGGACCTCGCACCCGGCCGCGGCGGCGATCTCGTTCGTCCACCAGAGCAGCGGCGCCTGCTGCCCGTAGCCGGACCCGGCGAGCACCAGGACGAGCGGACGGCGGTCGGTCTCGTTCCCCATGCGCCGACAGTAGCCACACGCAACGCCGACGGGAACGGAGGTCGATGTCGGCACCCCGTGCGACGATCGGGACCGTGCCGTTGAACTTCACCGCGATCGACTTCGAGACCGCCAACAGCTCGCCCGCCAGCGCCTGCTCCGTCGGGCTCGTGAAGGTCCGCGCCGGCCGGGTCGTCGATCGTGCGTCGTGGTTCATCCGCCCGCCGTTCGGGCACGACGCGTTCCTGGAGTGGAACACGCGGATCCACGGCATCGTCGCCGAGGACGTCACGCACGCCAAGACGTGGGAGCAGCAGTACCCCGACCTGGTGGCCTTCGCCGAGGGTGACGTCCTGGTGGCGCACAACGCCCGCTTCGACATGGGTGTCATCGCCGGTGGGTGCTCCGCGACGGGGATCGACCTGGCCGAGCACCACTCGCTGTGCTCCCTGGCGGTCGCCCGCAAGACCTACACGCTCGACTCGTACCGTCTGCCGGTCGCCGCGATGGCCGCCGGCTTCGAGGGCTTCCAGCACCACGACGCCGCCGCCGACGCCGAGGCCTGCGCCGCGATCGTCGTGCACGCAGCCGGGCACCACGGGGTCGAGACGGTCGAGGCGCTCGGCGCGGTGACCCGGGTGACGATCGCCCCGGTCCGTGCGCGTGCCGAGAAGCCGAAGGCCGCGAACCAGCCGCGGCTGTCGAACCGGCCGATGGTGTTCGCCGACTGAGGGTCTGCGCTGACTGACGGTCTGCGCTGACTGACGGTGTTCGCCGACTGACGCAACGCCCGCTGCGCGCGGCCGGGGTGCCACATCCCCGGTGGTATTGTCACGACAATGCCGTCGGCACCGACGCCGGCATCTCCGCACGTGTGAAGGACCGCGATGACCAACGAAGGCCAGCTGCCGTCCGACCTGTTCATGGACCTGGACCGGTCGGGTCCCATGCCCCTCTACTTCCAGGTCGCCTCGCGCATCGAGGAGTCGATCCGCTCCGGCGCGATGCCACCAGGGGCCCGGCTCGAGAACGAGATCGCCCTCGGTGAGCGTCTCGGTCTGTCGCGGCCGACGATCCGTCGCGCGATCCAGGACCTCGTCGACAAGGGTCTGCTGGTGCGCCGCCGGGGCATCGGGACCCAGGTCGTACATGGGCCGGTGACCCGCAAGGTCGAGTTGACGAGCCTGTACGACGACCTGGCGCAGGGTTCGCAGGCTCCGGCGACGAAGCTCCTGCAGCGCAACGACGTCCCCGCGTCCGACGAGGTCGCCGCGGCGCTCAGCATCGAGCCCGGCACGACCGTCGCGCACATCCGGCGGGTGCGGTTCGCCGAGGACGTCCCGATGGCGATCCTCGAGAACTACCTGCCGCCGGAGTTCCTCGACCTGACCGACGAGGACCTGCAGGCGTACGGGCTGTACCAGCTGCTGCGCGGCCGCGGCGTGACGATGCGGGTGGCGAAGCAGCGGATCGGGGCCCGTGCGGTCACCGACGAAGAGGCCGGCCTGCTCGAGATCGAAGACGGCGACCCGGTGCTCACGATGAGCCGCACCGCGTACGACGCCTCGGGCCGTGCGGTCGAGTACGGCGTGCACTGCTACCGCCCCGACCGGTACTCGTTCGAGGTCACGCTCGTCGACAAGTAGGTCGCTCGGCGAGGGGTCACGACACGCTGTCGGTGATGCGCCGAGTGGTCACGAACTGTCGCCCGGACGCCCGGCAACCGACAGTTCGTGACCACTCGGCGGAACTGAGCGGGGTGTCGTGACCGCCCCGCGACCGCACGGCCTCAACCGAGCGCGGGCACCCCGAGCTCACCGGTGACGTACTGTGCACGCCCGAAGCCGAAGGACCAGTCCTGCGGCCCGTTCTCGACGTAGCCGATGAAGACGTCCTCGGACGCGACACCGATCGCTGCGAGGGCGTCGTGGATCGCCCGGTACAGCGCAGCCTTCGCCTCGTCGGTCCGACCGCGCTGCGTGAACACCTGGATGACGATGACGCCCTCGGTGCGCTCGAACCCCAGGCCGGCGTCCTCGGCGATGATCTGCTGCGCCGGGTGCTCGGTGATCACCTGGAACCGGTCACGCACCGGGATCCCGTACACGTCGACGATGGCCTGGTGGATGGCGTCGGCGATGCCACGGACGGCCTCCGGCGTGCGGCCGGTGGCGAGGTCGATACGGACGAGCGGCATGGTGCCTCCTGGTTGCTCGGACTTTGTCCTTACATACTAACAAGCGGACGCGGCCACGTGTCTAGAACCTCGGCGTCGGTGCCCCGTACGTCAGCGGCCCGTCGACACGAGCGACGTCGTGCCACGCGCCGTCGACCAGCGAGGCCTCCGCTGCCTCGACGATCGACGCCGCAGCCAGCCCGTCGGCGACCGAGGGTGCGAGCTGCTCCCCGCGCTGCACGCTCGCGATGAACTGCGCCGCCTCGATCGTCTTCAGGTCGTCGTAGCCCATCGCGGTCCCGGCGCCGGGCTGGAAGCGACCGAAGTCGCCGTCGCCGGGAGCGACGTAGTGCGTCGCGTACCCGTCGACCTCCTGCCCGTCCAGGTACACCTCGAGCTCGTTGAGGCGCTGGAAGTCCCACCGGACCGAACCGCGGGTGCCGTAGATCTCGAGCGTGTACTCGGCGTGCGGCCCACGCATGACGCGACTCGAGTCCATCGTGCCGACCGCACCGTCCTCGAACCGGAACAGCAGGGCGGCGTAGTCCTCGTTCTCGACGGCACCCAGCTCGCCGGTCGCCGCGGCACTGCGGTCGACGATGCCGGCACCCGGGCGGGGACGCGACTCGATGAACGTCTCGGCGAGCGCACTGACCGAGGCGATCCGGCCGACCACGTACTGCGCCAGGTCGAGTCCGTGCGACAGCAGGTCGCCGAGCACACCCGATCCGGCACGCTCACGCTCGAAGCGCCAGGTCAGCGGTGCAGCAGGGTCGGACGAGTAGTCGGCGAGCAACGATCCGCGCACGTTCGTGATGCGCCCGAGCCGCCCGCTGCGGACGAGTTCGCGGGCGCGCTCGATCGCCGGGGCGTGCCGGTAGTTGAAGCCGACGCTCGTGATGACGCCGGCCCGCTGCACCGCCTGGTGGATGGAGCGCGAGTCGCTGGCGTACCGGCCCATGGGCTTCTCGATCCAGAACGGCTTGCCCGCCTCGGCCGCGGCGACGGCCATCTCGCGGTGCAGGAAGTTCGGCGAACAGATCGACACGACGTCGACCGCCGGGTCGGCGAGGACCTCGTGGTAGTCGGCGACGGCCCGCTCGTACCCGAGCCGCGTCACCGCCTGGTCGCGTGCCGCCTCGATCGGGTCGGCCGCGACGACGAGCCGCGGCTGGACGCCGAGCTCCGGGAAGTGGTCCGGCAACGCTCGGTAGGCACGCGAGTGCAACCGCCCCATCCAGCCGACCGAGATCAGCCCGACGCCGATGCTGTCCATGGAGAACTCCTTCGTTCAGGTGACGCGCATTGGAGCGCGACAACGAGCGTAGCCGATGTGGCTGACTTTGTCAGCACATGACGCAACCGCTTGGAGGCCCGGTGCCGGTCTCGGGGACCGGCACCGGGCCTCCAGGCTGGTGCGTCAGCGCGCGGGGCGCGACCCGTGGTTGCGACCGCGGATCGCGCCGCGCATCAGACCGCGACTCGGATCGCGTCTCAGATCGCGGGGACGATGATGTCGCGGACCAGGGCGTCGAGCTTCGCGTCGGCGTCCAGGAACTGCCGGAGCGTCGTCACGGTCGCACCGAAGCGGTCGAACTCGTCGATCGTCATGCCGTCCACGTCGTAACCGCGGGCGAACTCCGGCGTCGCGGCCCGGAGCGCCTCGATGACGTGCACGGGGACCTCGTCGTCGATGGCGTGCGGACGGAACGGGAACGCGTTGTCGTTGATGTCCTTCGTCCACTGGAACGGCGGCGACACCACCAGGTCACCGCCCTGGAACTCCGACCACTGCAGTGCGTTGCGGAACGCGGCGACCAGCACGCGCGACCGGAACCCACGCTCCTGGAAGACCCGGTAGGCGTTCTTCACCGCGGCGACACCGGCCCACTCGAGGATGCCCGGGTCCACCATCACGTGGTCGCGCTTGACGACGGTCTTCAGCCAGTCGTCGAAGCGGCCGGCCATCAGGGTGACGACGTGGCCGAACTCCTGCTCCGGCAGGCCCTCGGCAGCACGGCGGTCGAGGGCGCGCTCGATGGCCTCGCCCACGGCGACGACCTGCGGCACGGTGAAGGACACCGTGGCGTTGATCGAGACCCCGCGGTAGGCGGCTTCCTCGATCGCGGCGATGCCGACCTTGGTGGCGGGGATCTTCACGATGATGTTCGGCGCGAGCTGCGAGAACCGGACGGCCTGCTCGACGAGCGCGTCGGCGTCGCGGTGGAACCGGGGGTCGGTCTGCATGGACAGTCGACCGTTCCGGCCGCCGGACGCCTCGAACGCGGGCAGCAGCTGCGCCGCGGCGGCGATGGAGAGCTCCTCGACGGCCTTCCAGCCGATCCAGGACTCCCCCGCCGTCGGGTGCTCCTCGGCGATCTCGCGGATGCGCGGGACCCAGGTCTCCGGGTCCTGCTGGATGCAGGTGTACGCGATCACCGGGTTGCAGGTCGCACCGACGGCACCGTACTCGTGGATGGCGGTCGACAGTTCGCGCGGGTCGGCGGAGTCGTTCCACAGGGCGGTCGGGGTCTGCTCCGCGGCCTGCAGGGTGACGGGACGGGAGTCGGCGTCGGTGGACGCCTGCGTCTCGAGGGTGGTGGTCATCGGTGGAGTCCCTTCGTGATCGTGTCGAGCTGGAACCGTGACACCGCGTCGGCGTTCTCGTCCTCGGCGAAGACGCTCGAGACCGCGACGGTGTCCTCGCGCGCCGAGAAACCGACCCGGTCGAGTGCCGCCCAGAAGGCGTCGAAGTCGACGTCCGCCTGGCCGACCGGCAGGTGCTGGTGCACACGGGCCGGGTTGCCGGGCGGGTTCGTGATGTAGCGCAGGCCGTGCGAGCGACGGTGGTCGTACGCGTCGGCGACGTGGACCAGCTGCAGCGAGTCACCGGCGGCGTCGATGATCTCGTCCATGTTGCCGCCGTAGTGGAACGTGTGGCAGGCGACGTAGACGAAGCCGACGTGCTTCGAGTTCAGGCCGCGGATCACCCGGAGCGCCTCGAGCCCGTCCTCGACGAAGTCGTCGGGGTGCGGGTCGATGAGCACACGGATGCCGGCGTCCTCGATGATCGGCAGCAGTTCCTCCATCGACCGGTAGAACTGGTCCTCGGACTCCTCGGCACGCTCGGGGCGGCCGGAGAACTCCGTGTTGATGGTGTCCACGCCGAGGCGCTTCGTGATCTCGATGACCCGCTTCCACTTCCGCACCGCAGCCTGTCGGGCGTCCTCGTCCGGACCCGACCAGCGCAGCACCGGCAGCACGCTCGCCACCTGGACCCCGGCGTCACGGCAGGCCGCGGCGAACGCGTCGACCAGGTCGTCGTCGGCCTTGGGGTGCCGGTAGAAGGGGATGAAGTCCTTGTGCGGGGTGAGCTGCAGGTACTCGTAGCCGAGCTCCGCGACCTTGCGCGGGAACTCGAGCAGCGACAGGTCGTGGTGGAACGGGGTCGGGTCGAGCGCGATCTTCGGCATCGATCAGGCCCCGGCGAGCGCGGCGGTCGCGTCGCTCGTCGCGTCGCTCGTCTCGTCGTAGAACGCCGGCTTGGTGACCGCGTACTCGACCACTTCGTGCGCGCCGGACTGCTGGGCCCGGACCGCGACCTCGGCGACGACGGAGGCGGTGTAGCCGTCCCAGGCGCTCGGCCCGTCGATGCCGCCGGTCCGGGCCGCGTCGACCCAGCGCTGCACCTCTTCGTCGTAGGCGGCACCGAAGCGCTCCTTGAAGGACGGCGTGACGCCCTTCGAGGTCGCTCCGGCTGCGACGAGCGAGAGCGAGGTGTCGCGGCCGATGTAGGCGACGCCGGACTCGAACACGGCGTCGGTGGTCACCTGGTAGCCGAACTGGGCGTTGACGTTGATCTCGACGATCGCCATGGTGCCGGACTCCGTGGTGAACAGGACGAACTGCGGCTCGGGCAGGTCGGCCGGCGCGAGGGAGTTCTTGCGCGGCTTCTTCACCTCGACGCTCGTGATCGCTTCGCCGGTGAGGAACGGGATGATGTCGATCTCGTGGATCACCGAGTCGTGGATGAGCATCGACTCGCTGAAGTTCGGCGGCGTCGTCGGGTTGCGGTGCGCGTGGTGCAGGGCGAGCAGGGCGCCGTTCGCCCCCGACTCGCGCAGGGCCTTGAGCTCCTGGTACCCGGCGTCGAACCGGCGCATGAAGCCGACCTGGATGACGGGCCGGGCGGCGTGCTGCTGCTCGAGCTCGACGATGCGCAGCGAGTCCTCGGCGCTGGTCGTCAGCGGCTTCTCGCACAGGACGGTGAGGCCGCGCTCGAGCGCGATCACCAGGATCGGCTCGTGCAGGAAGCCCGGCGTCGCGATGATGACGGCGTCGATCTCGGTCTGCTCGAGCGCCTCGTCGAAGGACGCGGCGGTGATCGCGCCGGGCGCCAGGGCGGCTGCCGCAGCGGCACGGGCCTGGTCGGGCTCGACGACGGCGACGACGTCGGCGTTCGAGATCTTGGCGGTGATGCGGCGGACGTGGTCGGCGCCCATCATGCCGGCGCCGACGACGGCGACGCGGAGGTTCTGCGTGGTGGTCATGGTGGTGTTCTCCTGGTGGTTGTTGACGCTGCGTGGACGGCGCGTCAGGAGGCGCGGGCGGCCGAGGTCGAGCCGAAGATGTGCTGGAAGGTGCGCTCGGCGATCGGGCCGGGGGCGTCGACGCCGCAGCCGTACATGTCCTGCTCGACGATGCCGAAGATGTCCGGGTTGATCGCGGCGACGGCCTCGATGATCGGGGCGAGCTCCGGGGTGCCGTGCGGCGGCTCGGTCATGATGCCCTGCGACACGGCGGTCGCGAACGGCACGTCGTTCTTGAGCACGTCGAACAGCAGGTCGGTGTCGACCTGCTTGAGGTGCAGGTAGCCGATGCGCTCCGGGTGGGCGGCGATGAGCTTGAGGTTGTCGCCGCCGTAGTAGGCGAAGTGGCCGGTGTCGAGGCAGAGGTTGGTGTACTCGGGGTTCGTGACCTCGAGGAACCGCACGGTCTCCTTGTAGGTGCCCACGTGGCTGTCCGCGTGGGTGTGGAACTGCTGGTGGACGCCGTACTCCTCGAGCAGCGCCTTGCCGAGCTGGTCGTGGCCCTTGCCGAGACGCTCCCACTGCTCGTCGGTGAGCGTGCGCGCCTCGAGCACCTCTTCGGTGGCATCCGAGCGCCACAGGTCGGGGATGGTCACCAGGTGCTCGGCGCCGAGCTTCGCTGCCAGACCGGCGACGGCGACGGCCTGGTCCCACGCACGCTGGAACTGGTCCTCGCCCTTGTGGAACCCGGTGAAGACCGTGCCCGCCGACAGCTTGAGCCCGCGGGACTCGAGCTCGTCGGACAGCTGCGACGGGTCGGTCGGCAGGTACCCGTACGGCCCGAGCTCGATCCACTCGTACCCGGCGGCGGACGCCTCGTCGAGGAAGCGCTGCCACGGCACCTGCTTCGGGTCGTCCGGGAACCAGACGCCCCACGAGTCCGGGGCGGTGCCGATGCGGATCGAGGCGGGCGCCGCGTCGGTGGCGGGGCTGCCGATGGGGGTGGCGGTGTCGGTCATGACGTCGCTGTCGCTTTCTGTCTCGTGAACGGTTCAGCCGAGCAGCGGACGCTGCGTGGCGACCTGCTGCTCGTACTCGGCGCGGGCGGCCTGGGTGCTGGGGAGGGTGGAGGTCTGCGCGACCGGCACGTCCCACCAGCCGTCGCCCTCGGGGGCGTAGACCAGCGGGTCGGAGTTGATGTGCACCAGGGTGGTGTGGTCGTTCGCCTTCGCCTGACGCAGTGCGGCCTTCAGGTCCTCGATGCTGTCCGGGCCGGGCTGCACCTCGATGACGTCGACGCCGTACGAGCGGGCGTTGGCGGCGAGGTCGACGGGCAGGGGCTCGCCGTTCTCGAACGACTCGGTCTCGTCGAGGTACCGGTACTTCGTACCGAAGCGCTCGGAGCCGACGGTCTCGGACAGGTGCCCGATCGACGCGTACCCGTGGTTCTGGATGAGCACGACGATGATCTTGATGCCCTCGGCCACGGCGGTGACGAGCTCGGTGTGCAGCATCAGGTAGCTGCCGTCACCGACCATCACGATCGCGTCGCGGTCCGGAGCCCCGCGTCGGACCCCGATGCCGCCGGCGATCTCGTAGCCCATGCAGGAGAACGCGTACTCGACGTGGTACCCGAGCTCGTCGCGCACCCGCCAGAGCTTGTGCAGGTCGCCGGGCAGCGAGCCCGCGGCCTGGATCACGACGTCGCGCGGGTCGGAGACCGACTGCACGGCGCCGATGATCTCGGGCTGGCCGGGCAGGTCCGCGCCGGACGGCGCGAACGCGCCGTCGACGGCGGCGTCCCACGCCGCCTTCAGCGAGGCGATCTCGGACGCGTAGCCGGGCTCGACGACGTACGCCGTGTCCGACGTGAGCGACTCGGTCAGGGCGACCAGGGCCTCCCGGGCGTCCGCGATCAGCGGCAGCTGCGAACCGTGCTTGTAGGCGTCGAACGCGGCCACGTTGACGTTGACGAACGTGACGTCGGGGTTCTGGAACGCCGTCCGCGACGCCGTGGTGAAGTCGCTGTAGCGGGTGCCGATCCCGATGACGACGTCGGCCTGGGCGGCGATCGCGTTGGCGGCCGCGGTGCCGGTCGCGCCGATGCCGCCGAGGTACTGCGGGTGGTCCCAGACCAGGGATCCGCCGCCGGCCTGCGACGTGCCGACCGGGATGCCGGTGGCCTCGACGAAGGAGCGGAGCTCGTCGGCGGCGTCGGAGTACAGCACCCCGCCGCCGGCCACGATGACGGGACGCCGGCCGGCACGGATCGCGGCCACGGCCCGCTCGAGCGGGCCACGCTCGGGCAGCGGACGGCGGATGTGCCACTCGCGCGGCTGCAGGAACGCGACGGGCACGTCGAACTCCTCGGCCTGGACGTCCTCGGGCAGGGCGATCGTCACCGCACCGGTCTCGGCCGGGTCGGTCAGCACCCGCATCGCGGCGAGGGCGATCGAGAACAGCTGCTCCGGACGCTCCACCCGGTCGAAGTAGCGCGACAGCGGACGGAAGGCGTCGGTGACCTGCAACGACGTGTCGTGCGGCAGCTCGATCTGCTGGAGCACCGGGTCCGTGGTGCGCGTGGCGAAGGTGTCCGACGGCAGCAGCAGTGCCGGCAGCCGGTTCGTGGTGGCGAGCGCCGCGGCGGTCAGCATGTTGGCGGCACCCGGGCCCACCGACGCGGTGGATGCGTAGGTCGCACGGCGGCGGTGCATGCGGGCGAAGCCGACGGCCTCGTGCACCATCGCCTGCTCGTTGCGGGCCTGGTGGTACGGCAGCAACCCGGGCTGCTCGACGTGGAGCTGCTTGATGGCCTGACCGACCCCGGCGACGTTGCCGTGCCCGAAGATGCCGAAGATCCCCGGGATGGTGCGTTCGCGGACGTCGCCGTCGACGGTCCACTGGTTGGCCAGGAACTCGACGAGTGCCTGGCCCACGGTCATCTTCCGCGTGGTGGTGGTCACGCCTGCTTCCTTTCGTAGGGCAGTCGTGGGTCGATCGATTCCGATGCCCACGCCTGCCGGACCCACCCGTGGGCCGGGTCGTCGGTGATGTTCCAGACGCGCTCCGGGTCGGGCCCGGCCATCACGTTGAGGTAGTACATGTCGTAACCCGGAGCGGCGACCGCCGGACCGTGCCAGCCGTACGGCACCAGGGCGACGTCGCCGGTCCGGACCTGCCGGAACTCGTCGATGGCACGGTCGTCCGAGGCGTACGTGCGGTGCAGGGCGAACGGGTCGGCGGCCTCGGGGGCGATCGACTCGAGCCCGCGGGACACCGCTGCCTCGTAGTAGTAGATCTCCTCGAGGTTCGACTCCGAACCAGGCACGTTCGTGTCGTGCTTGTGCGGCGGGTACGACGACCAGTTGCCGGCCGGCGTGATCACTTCGCACACGATGAACTTGACGGCGTCGAGCGCGGCCGGGGTGCCGAAGTTGTGCACCTGGCGGCTCGACTGCCCGGCGCCGCGGAGTTCCACGGGCACGTCCGGCCGGGCCACGTAGGTGGTCGGCTTGACGGTGTCGGTGGGAGCTTCCGCGACGGCGAACCGGCCGCTGCCGGTGATGGTGGCCGCGGAGCCCGAGCCCAGGTACAGGACGTCGGTGGGGCCGTCGAAGACGCTCCCCCGACCCTGCAGGGTCTGCTCGCCGTCACCGGCAGCGCCCGAGTGGGTCACGTGGAACAACCCGGCGAGCGGCACGACGATGCGCTCCACGGCGTCGGCCGGGAGGCGCAGCTCGCCCCCGTCGGTCAGCGCGCCGGTCCGGAGCCCGGTGTGCGCCCACCCCTCGATGCGACCGTCGACCACGTCGGTCCAGCCCGCCTCGGGCCGGGAGCCCGCCGGGATGAACCACTGGTCGTGCTGGTGCTGTTCGTTCGCCATGCCGCGGGTCAGTTGTTCGACGGGAAGCCGAGGTTGATGCCGCCGTGCGACGGGTCGAGCCAGCGGCTCGTGATCGCCTTCTGGCGGGTGAAGAAGCTCACGCCGTCGGCCCCGTACGCCTTGTGGTCACCGAACAGCGAGTTCTTCCAGCCACCGAACGAGTAGTAGGCGACGGGCACCGGGATCGGGACGTTGATGCCGATCATGCCGACCTGCACGTCGCGCTGGAACCGTCGGGCGGCGCCACCGTCGTTCGTGAAGATGGCGGTGCCGTTGCCGTACGCGCCGGAGTTGATGAGCTCGAGGCCCTCTTCGTAGGTGGCGACCCGCACGACGCTCAGCACCGGACCGAAGATCTCCTCGGTGTAGACGCGGCTGGTCGTGGGCACCTGGTCGATCAGCGTCGGGCCCAGCCAGAAGCCGTTCTCGTCGCCGTCGGGTCGGACGGTGCGGCCGTCCACCACAACCACCGCACCGTCCTGCTCTGCGACCTCGATGTACGAGGCGACCTTGTCACGATGCTGCTTCGTGACGAGCGGGCCCATGTCGCACCCGCGACGACCGTCGCCGATGCGCAGGGTCGCCGCGCGGTCCTTGATCTTCTGGATGAGTTCGTCGGCCACCGGCTCGACGGCGACGACGACCGAGATCGCCATGCAGCGTTCACCGGCCGAACCGAAGCCGGCGTTGATCGCGTTGTCGGCGACCAGGTCGAGGTCGGCGTCCGGCAGGACGAGCATGTGGTTCTTCGCGCCACCGAGGGCCTGCACGCGCTTGCCGTGCTTGGTACCGGTCTCGTAGACGTACTGCGCGATGGGCGTGGAGCCGACGAACGAGATCGACTCGACGTCGTCGCTGGTGAGCAGTCCGTCGACGGACAGCTTGTCGCCGTTGAGCACGTTGAAGACGCCGTCGGGCAGCCCGGCCTCCTTGAACTTCTCGGCGAGCCAGATGGCGGCCGACGGGTCCTTCTCGCTCGGCTTCAGCACGACGGTGTTGCCCGCGGCGATCGCGATCGGCAGGAACCAGAGCGGCACCATCGCCGGGAAGTTGAAGGGGCTGATGATGCCCACGACGCCGAGCGGCTGGCGGATCGAGTAGACGTCGATGCCGGTCGAGACCTGGTCGGAGAACTCGCCCTTCATCAGGCTCGGGATGTTGGTGGCGAGCTCGACGACCTCTTGCCCGCGGGCGATCTCGCCCATGGCGTCGTCGATGACCTTGCCGTGCTCGCTCGTGATGATCTCGGCCAGCTCGGCCTTGTCGCGGTTCAGGATCTCGCGGAACGAGAACAGGATCGCCTGGCGCTTGGCCAGCGACAGGTTGCTCCAGCCGGGGAACGCCGCCTTGGCGCTGCCGATGGCCGCCTGGATCTCGGACTCGTCGGCCAGCGCGACCTGCTTGGTCGCGACGCCGAGCGCCGGGTCGTACACGGGGGCGGTGTTGCCCGACGCGGATTCGACGCGCTTGCCGTCGATCCAGTGCCCGACGGTGGTGGTGGTCGTGTCGGTGAGCGTCATGCGTTGCTTCCTTCCGAGATGGACGAGTCCATGGTGGTGGCGCCCGCGAGCCGAGCGGCTGGGTCGTGGGCATCTGTGGAGAACCCGCCCCGGGCCTCCTGGCTGTGGACGAGACCGGCGGCGACGTCCACGGCGGCGGCGACGTCGCCGTCCGAGGGGTAGAGCAGGGTGCGTCCGACGACCAGGCCGCGGACGCCGGGCAGGGCCAGGGCGTCAGCCCACTTGGCGTACGTCTCCAGCGGGCGCGAAGCCGGGTCGCCGCCGAGCAGCAGCGTCGGCAGCGTCGTCGCGGCCATCACGCGCTCCATGTCGTCGACGACGGGGATCTTGAGCCAGCTGTAGGCGCTGGACTCGCCGAGTCCCGCAGCGATCGCCATCGAGGTGATCACGGCGTCGGCCGACAGGTCGTTGACGACCCGGCCGTCCCGCCACTCGGACATGAACGGCTCGAGCATGATCGGCAGCTGGAGCGCCGCGGCCTCGCTGACGGCGCGGGCCGTTGCCTCGAGCGTCGGCGCGGTGCCCGAGTCCTCCAGGGCGATGCGCACCAGCAGCTTGGCGAAGTCGAGCCCGGAGTCCTTGATCGCCTGCGCCGAGTACGCCGTGTACCGGTCGTCCATCTCGAAGGTCGCGCCGCGGAGTCCACCGCGGTTCATCGACCCGACGACGACCTTGCCGTCGAGGGCACCGAGCAGCGCGAGGTCCTCGAGGATGTCGGGGGTGCCGAGCACGCCGTCGACCCCCGGCCGGCCGAGGGCCGTGACGAGCCGCTCGAGCAGGTCGTAGCGGTCCGCCATCGCGGACTCGTCGTCGCGCACCGCCAGCGCACCGCGTGCGGGGTGGTCGGCGGCGACGATGAAGAGCTTGCCGTCGTCGGCGAGCAGGGAGCGCTTGCGGCGGGCGTCGAGCGTGGCACGCACCAGGTCCGGCTGGCCGGCACGGATGTCGCGGAGGCGCTGGAAGTCAGCGGGGCTGAGCTCAGGCATGGGTCTTCTCCTCGGTGTGCGTCTCACCCGTGTGCGTCGTGCCCTCGGCCGGGTTGTCGGTCAGGAACTGCTCGATCTCGTCGCTCGTCGGCATCGCCGTCGAGCACTCGAACCGCGTCGCGACGATCGCGCCGGCGGCGTTGCAGAACGCCAGGATCCGCTCGAGGCTCCAGCCCTGCAGCAGCCCGTGCGTCAGCGCGCCGCCGAAGCCGTCGCCCGAGCCGAGCCCGTTCACGACGTCGATGTGGTGCGGACGGAACTCGACGAACTCGTCGCGGGTCTTCGCCAGCACGCCCTTCGGCCCCTGCTTGACGATCGCGATCTCGACACCGCGGTCGAGCAGCGCGTCGGCGGCGCGGACCGGGTCGGTCTCACCGACCGCGACCTCGCACTCCTCGCGGTTGCCGACGGCGACGGTGGCGTGCTCGAGGGCGATCGCGACCTCGCGCGTCGCGGCCTCGGGGCTCGACCAGAACATCGACCGGTAGTCCAGGTCCAAGACGGTGTGGGTCTTCGTGCTGTTCTGCGCGGTGGACCGGGCTTCGTACGCCACGTGGTGCGCCTGTCGGCTCGGCTCCTCGCTGAGGCCGGTCACCGTGGTCCAGAAGATCTTCGCGCGCTCGATCTCGTGCAGCGGCAGGGACTTCGCCGTGATCATCAGGTCGGGTGCCTTCGGGGCCCGGTAGAAGTAGAGCGGGAAGTCGTCCGGCGGGAAGATCTCGCAGAAGGCGACGGGGGTGTTCAGCCCCTCCACCGTCTCGACGAACGCGTTCGCGACCCCGTACTCGGGCAGCGTGCGGGCGATGTACCGGCCGAAGGGGTCGTTGCCCGTCCGGGTGATGACCGCGGCGTCCGCGCCGTGGCGAGCGGCGGCGATGGCGACGTTCGTGGCGCTGCCGCCGACGGACTTCGAGAAGGTCGAGACGTCTTCGAGCGGGCCGGTCTGCTGCGGGTAGATGTCGACGCTGACGCGTCCCATCGTGATCACGTCGTAGGCGTGGGGAGCTTGGTTCGTCATGCGACGCGGTGGACCTTCCGTGCGGCTTCATCGGCGGACGATCACGACTGTACACCCTGTTTGCCCTAATGTCATGACATGGATTCCGCGGTCCGTCACGTTGGTCCCGTGGCGCTGGTCACGCTGGTTCTGCGGGGCGCGCCGGAGTGCCGGGAGGCGCGGTGTCGGTGGGTTCTGCCAGGGTCGCGACATGCAGATCCTCGCCCTGGTCATCGGTCTCGTGATCGGCATCGCCGTCGGTGCGGTCGTCGCCTGGTCGCTCGCCCGCTCGCGCGCGGGCATCGACGCCGCGTCGTCCCGTGCGACGGCTGAGGCCCTGCGCGGCCAGCTCGAGGCGGCCCGACGCGACGCCGAGGAACGCCTCGACGCCCAGGACACGCAGTACCGTCGCCAGGTCGACTCGCTCGAGCGGCGCTCCGCCGAGCTCGAGCACCTGGTGCAGCGCATGCACGGCGTCGACGCGGCACGGAACCAGAACGAGTCGAAGGTGCTCTCCGCGCTCAGCCCCGTGGCGCAGACGCTCGACGTGATGCGCACGAAGATCGCCGAGCTCGAGCAGTCGCGGAGCGAGCAGTACGGCGCGCTGTCGGCGCAGCTCCGATCGGCCGCCGAGTCGGAAGAGCGCCTGCGCGCCACCGCCGACACCCTGGCCAGCGCCCTGTCGTCGAACAGCACGCGCGGCGTCTGGGGCGAGACGCAGCTGCGCAACGTGGTCGAGGCCGCCGGGCTGCTCGAACGTGTCGACTTCGACGTGCAGTCCTCCGTCACCACCGCCGTCGGCTCCGCCCGCCCGGACATGGTCGTGCACCTGCCCGGCGGCAAGACCATCGCCGTCGACGCCAAGGTGCCGTTCAGCGCCTACCTGCAGGCCGCCGAGATCCCGGCGACCGCCACCGGTGCCGAGGCAGCACGACGCGACCAGCTCATCGCCCAGCACGTCAAGGCGCTCCGCGCCCACGTCGACGCCCTTGCCGCACGGGAGTACTGGACCGGCTACGACGCCTCCCCCGAGCTCACCGTCGCGTTCATCCCGTCGGAGTCGCTCATCTCGAGCGCCCTCGCCGCCGACCCCGGCCTGCTCGACCACGCCTTCCGCAAGCGCATCGCCCTCGCCTCACCCGTGACCCTGTGGTCCGTGCTCAAGACCGTGGCGTTCTCGTGGCAACAGGACGTCGTCTCGCAAGAGGCCCACGAGCTCTTCAAGGTCTCCCGCGAGCTCTACGGCCGGCTCTCCACGATGGCCGGGCACGTCGACAAGCTCGGCCGCTCGATCCGGGGCTCGGTCGTCGACTACAACCGCTTCGTCGGGTCCCTCGAGCGCCAGGTGCTGCCGAGCGCCCGTCGGCTGTCGCTGCTCGACGAGTCAAAGGTCATCGCGGACCCGTCCTCGATCGAGGACGAGCCGCGGCTGCTCACGGCGCCGGAGCTCGTCGGCGCCGTCGACGAGGACTGAGCTGCTCGCTACGATCGATCGTCATGGGGGAAGCACTGCAGAACCATCCCGGCGACCGCGAGTTCCCGGTCCGTCCACGCTGGCGGCACCGGGCGATGGTCGCCAAGGCGCGGAAGCAGACCGGGCGACGACGGGACCGCGCCGCAGCGTGGATCATCATGGCGATCGCGATCGTGGCGTTCTTCGTCGTGCTCCTGATCTCGATCCTCGCCCCGTACGACGTCCGGCAGCACTTCGGGTACGGCATCCAGGCGGTGTGGCGCTGCTTCCTGATCGCCGTCGTCGTGTGGTTCGTGCTGACCTTCATCACCTCGCTCCGTGACATCGGTCTGCCGGCGCGGGAACAGCGGCGGTACCGGGAGCGCACCGGTGCCCGCGAGCTGCCCGTCCACCGACTGCAGCAGCTGGCGCTCGCCTCGTTCGGCGACTTCCACGAAGGATGGTGGCCGGCGTCGCTCGCCCCGTACGGTTCGCGGGTGGAGCTCGGCGGCGAGTACCTGCAGGACACCACGCCGTCGCCCTTCGTGACCATCCCCCTGCCCCCGCTGACGTTCCTGCGCCGCGAACTCGACGAGACCTACAAGATCGCCAGCGGGCGGGACGCGCAGGCCTTCACCGTCGACCTGCTCGGCCCGAAGAGCGTGTCGTGGCAGTTCCTCGCGTTGAGCCGATCCGCCGAGGGTGAGACCCGGCTCACCCGGCTGTCCTCACTGCTCGGCACCGACCCGTGGGCAGGGTCGAGCCTGCTCGAACGCCGAGCGGACCGCCCGCCGAAGCTGCTCTGGTCGATGGACGTCAAGAACGCGGTCACCGCCGTCCGAGGTGCGTACGCCGCCGGGCTCCTGAGCGAGGACGATGCCTGGTCGTCGATCGACCTGGTCGCCGATGTCGCCTTCACCCTGTTCGACTCGTGGGACGACTACTTCGACAACCTGCGGGCCGCGTACGCCCTGGTCTACGACGAGCTCAAGACGGTGCAGGAGTTCGATGCCGGGCGGCGTGAGCTCTTCGCCTCGAACTGGCCGGTCACGCGGCTGCCGTGGCCGGCGTCGCCGGGGGTGCTGCTGCCCCGGACCGTCAGCGACCCGCTGTGGGCGGACGAGGACGACGCGTCGGTCTCCTGACCGCGACCGGACCTTCCTCGGGGCGACGGCTCATGCGTCGGAGTACCCGGGGAGCGCGCGGACGGCCTCGGCGTTGCGGGCCCACACATGTTCTTTCGCAACGAGAAGGCCATCGGTCATTCTGCCTGGTCAGCTGACGAATCAGATGAGGGGGTTACCCTCGAGGACCTTCTTCGGTAACGCTTCCCAATCACCAAAATCCGGCGTGTCCGCCCAGTTCGGCTCGACGTCAACTCCGTGGAACTGCTCCAGGTCTTTTGTATGTTTGGAGTGATCGATCCGCGTGCGCTGCCCCTCGCCGTTCGGAGACAGGTGCAATTGATTGGAGAACAGGGGCTTGTTGGCCAGTGCACGTTCCTTCGGTCTGAAGTCATCAGGTTCGGGGAAGATCTTGTAGATCACTTCGCTGAGGAACAGCCGTCCGCCCCACCGGTTCGAATACGTGGCAAGGGTCACATTGCGATTGTTTGCGTCCCAAACGAACACTTGGAAAGCTGGCCCGTCGATGGCAATTCCGCCCCGAGGCGTGACCTCCATGGTCCAGGACGGTACAGCGGATGCGGGATCGATTTCAAAGCCGCCGTCGTCCCGCCTCACGAAGGTGCCGACACTCGGTTCGGCGGGGACCACAGTGAACCAGTCCATCTGGTCATCCTGATGCTGGTGCCAACGCCCGCGACACTCTTGCTCGCTCAGGAATCCTCTCGGATCCGGCGTCCGGGTGAAGTGATTCCACTTCTGCATGTAGAGGTATCCGTGCTCGATCACGGGTTCCTCAATTGTCCTCGAGTTCTCGGCTCTACCGAATCTGAACATCAATCACCCTCGGCATTGAAAGAAGCACCGCGCAAATGTGCGTCAGCCCGCGCTGGGGGAAAGTTTCTGGGCACATATCGAGCGCCGACGCCATCCACGCTCTCGTCAAGCCGTAGTTCAGTCAATTGAATGCCTCTAGATCATTCACGCCGTCTGCCTCCGCTCGAGCTTAGCCGCACGATCGAGCACCTTGATCAACGGCTTCGGCGCCAGGAACGCTCGTGCCAGCCCTTGAGCGGTGAAGCCGTCTGCACCGACCAACCTGGCCTTCGCTCCGGCACTCAGCATTGCACTGGCGCCAGCCACCGCGTCGTCCACAGAGACCGGATGTGGGTTCGATCGATTCGGTCGCACGGGGAGAGAACGTCGTACGAGCAGTCGGAGCGGTGTCTCTCCAGCCACGGCAGAGTTGAGCAGAGCCGCATCGGCATGAACTGCTGATTGGATGTCGATGAGGGACCCATGCGTAGCGGCCTCGAACACGACCGATACGCCCGCCTCATCATCCTCGAACACCCGATCCTGCTGCAGCATGGCGATGAGCCCGGCGGGTGCGTCCCCCAAGATTCGGGCATAGCTCAGTGGGGTCGCACCAAGGTCGTTGACATGGAACGGATCAGCGCCGGCGTCGAGCAAGACGGCGACCGGATCAAGTCCGCCGTCGACCGAGTTCGTCACTGCGAGCTGCAGCGGCGTCGTCCCCCAACGGTCCGGCGAGTCCACCTCCACCCCGAGGTCCAGGAGTGCTCGCATCGCATGCACCGCACCGGTCTGAGCCGCGAAGTGGAGGGGCGTGAGGGCGTCGGCATTGGCGCGTGACGCTGAAGACACTTCGAAGCCTTCCGACGCGATCCTCGTGATCGCCTGCGGATCGTCCGCGATGATCGCATCCCAGAACGCAGAACTGTCCATCGCTGTGCTCATCGGATGATGCTATCCAGGACGTCCACGCCACCCGACTGCAAGCCCAGCTGGTCGGATCTGCGCTTCTTCCGAGCAGTCTCACGTCTGATGAGACGAGACTGCTGTCGCCCCCTTGCACTCGCGGGAGACTGAGAGATCGATCCGTTCGACGGGTGACCGTCTCGAGCGCATCGCCCCAGCAATGCAGGAGCCCCGCTACTCGCGCGGCTGAGGCATGCGCGTCATTCCGCCGAGATGTACCGCGCGGGAACGAGCAAGGCGAGGGTCACCCGGTCGTGGCCCTCCGAGAACTCCACGCCCTCCAGGTGCGCCCGAGCTGCATCGATTCGCAACAGGACGGGAGCGGTGGACTTGCGCCGCCCCGCCTGCATCGCCAGCTCGCGATCGGTCGTCAGATGCGCGTACTGGCGCCCCATCGGCAAGAGCCCGTCGCGCAGGATCGACTCAGCCGCAGCGGGGGAAGTTGCGTGCCAGAGCACCGGCTGCGGAACGATCGACGGCTTCACGATGCGCTCGTCCGTCGAGTGCCCGTACTGAGCACGGATCCGGTCGCCTTCGACGGCGAAGCGCTGCTTGTCGGACTCGGCGACCACTCGGCGCAGATCTTCCAACGATGCCTGAATGCCCGACCGCTCCAAAGCGTCGGCAAGATCTGCGAGCGGGACGCTCCCGTCAGCACCGAGTTCCAGCCCGTACGCACCCGGTTCGTGCCGCAACGCGTGCGACATCGCCTTGCTGATCGACGCGTCCCTACGAGGCATGTCTCAGTCCTCTTCCTGCTCCGCGAGCCACGCTGCTCGATGCTCCTCCATCTCCTCCCACCAGACGTCGAAGGACGTCCACTGCCCCCGGTACTCCGTCCCAAGCGAAGCAAACGTATGGATGATCAGCACGGGAGGGTCGCCCGAATGGTCGCCACCGTCAAAGCAGAACACATCGTCAGTGTCCTGGTGCTTTGCGAAGGGTACGAGGGAACGGACCGGATACTGCTCCCCAACGATGTCGACCCAGTTCTTTGTCTGGTTCTCGTACTCAGACGTCCACATGAAGGGATCGATGTCGGGAAGCGGGTCTTGTGCAAGGGCACGTTGGAAGCGCTCGGGGTACTGAAATCCCTCGGGCGCAATCAAGCGCGCCTCGACTTGCCGTTCCTCGACGGTTGTTAGTCGATGTTCCCTCACTGTGGTCCTTCGGGGAGCTTCGGGGGTCGTGAGACCCATCTGGATTCGCTTTCAACCAATTCGCGCCTTGCCACTTTATCTGAACCTCAGCACCCCCCAACGTTCTGGGCTCGGCTGGCCACGCTTCGTGAAGCGTTCAACCTCTTTTGCCGTCAACGATTGATGAGGTTCGTGTACTCGGCCCCTGCACCGGAAAATCAGTGTGAGACTTGGCAGATCGTCGGATCAATTCAGATTGGCGCTTGATCAGTTCCTGCCCTGCCCTGCTACCCGACCAACTGTCAACGGAATCCCGAGCAATCGCAAAGAGTTCCAGCTAAGAACTCTGCGGGTGGACCCTCGACCGTCACCTCGTTCTCCTCCGCTCGAGCCGGAACCGGCTTCACCGAGACCGACTGATGACCCGCTGACCCCGTTCCTCGATTTGTGATTCAACCGATGTGTTCGTTTGAAGAGCAAAACAGGCAATGCCGTCTTTTGGTACAACAAAGGGGGCATTCCCAGCTAGGCTGACCAATGGGTTTTGTGTCTCGTAATACTCTCGGCTGTTGTACAGAACGATCCACCAATCGTCGGTCTCGATCCATCCCCTATCCCAAATAAGGTCTTCGTCAGCGCGCACTCCCTTCGCAAATTCGTCCTGAGCATCCTTCAGAGTTCGCATGCAAAATCACCGTGTCTTGAGTAGGAAGAGTTGATCGAAGTTCTCCAACTTGGCAAACGTTCCTGACTGTCCGTCGAGAAACGCAACGCCATTCCGATCATGGTGGCCGACTTGAGTCTCTCCTTTGAGGGCCACCCCTGTCCCGCGGATGGACCGGATGTGCGCAGCGTCTGCCTCCACGATGGCCGCCCGGTACATCTTCGAATCAGCCGCGACCCCTCCCCGAGATCCTCGTTCGAAAAGGTAGGCAGCTCACCTGTACCGCTGGACGTCGACGAGATCGACTGGGTAGTACGGCGACGACCGCAGCGCCGAATCGTCAAGCCCCCGCGCCACCACGAGCCCCGCGGCTTCCCAGGCCCAGTACCCAAAGTACGCCTCGAACCGGTCTCCCTGCACTGCCTGCAGAGCCGGCGCCCACCAGATGAACGAGATGTTCTTCTGCCACGCTTGCACGTACCTGTTCAACGCAGAAACGGCACGATCGGGCGGAGCACTCGCTGCCGCAGCAAGGTTTTGGAACGGTCGCTTGTGCCACACGGTGTCCCGCACCGGATTGATCCCCAGCAGCGTCCCGAGCACTGGATCAGCACCGCCAGCAGCAGCAACAACCCCGATCAACCGATCCGTCAACTCCGGAGCGACACCGATGCACCGCGCTACCGACGTCAGCCACAACGCGTTGTAGTACGTCGACTTGTTGTCGAACTCCAATGGATCCAATGGGAATCCCGCATCCGGCACCACCGCGTAGCGGTTGCAGGTCTCCCAGACAGTGACGGCCGACTCGACGTCCGCCGCGAGCTCGAGCACGGGTGCTCCTGCTGAGTAGCGCGCTCCCAGCAGGAACAGCACATTCTCCAAGTTCGCCGTGGTTCGCATGATGCCAGCCCTGACGTCATCCGACCGGAAAGTATGGCTGAACGGCCGAAACTTCTCGATATCCCGCTCGAGGACTCGGAACGCGTCGTCCCAGTAGGCAGCATTCACTCGGTCATCGCGTGGAGTCATGATGTTCCGCTCTTGCGGAACCGCTTGACTTCGTCCGCGGTCAAAGCCTCGTTGTGCTCGTGCGCTCGGGTCTGCACCGGAGTACCAGTTTCGCGCGCCGACCTGATCCGTGTGTTGTCCATACTCGTGACAGCTCCGTCGGGCATGTCGGCGACATCCACAGGGTGACCGCGCCAACCGCCGTCGCGCATGCTGTTGGTGATGTCGTCGTAGTTGCAGGGTTCGCCGGTAGTTCGGTCGATCTTGTTTGTAGGAGACGGACTTCTACGAGAACCGAACGGGCCCAGGTTCCACGATGGCCGCCCAGTACACCTTTGAATCACTCACGGCCCCTTCCAGAGGTCCTCGTTCGGGCAGCCGGGCGACTCATCCGTCTTGCTTGCCGTCGACGAGGTCGACAGGGTAGTACGGCGACGACCGCAACACGGAGTCGTCGAGCCCGCGCGCCACGACGAGCCCCGCCGCCTCCCAAGCCCAGTACCCGAAGTACGTTTCAAAGTTATCCCCCTGCACTGCCTTCAGCGCTGGGGCCCACCAAACGAACGAGATGTTCTTCTGCCAGGCTTGCACGTACCTGTTCAGTGCAGAGATGGCGCGATCCGGCGTCCCGGTCGCGGCCGCATCGAGGTTCTGGAACGGCCGCTTGTGCCACACGGTGTCCCGCACCGGTTCGACCCCCAACAGCGTCCCGAGCACTGGGTCAGCGCCTCCAGCAGCAGCAACGATCTCGATCAACCGATCAGTCAACGCCGGATCGACGCCGACGCACCGCGCCACCGACGCCAACCACAGTGCGTAGTAGTACGGGGGCTTGTCGTCGAACGTCAGCGTTTCTAGCGGGAAGCCACCGTCGCGAACGGCTGCGTAGCGGTTCCAGTTCTCCCAGACAGTGACGACCGACTCGAGATCATCCGCGAAGAGTGACGTCGGAAAGCCTGCCGAGTACCGCGCGCCCAGCAGGAAGAGCGCGTTGTCGAAGTTCGCGGTCGTTCGAATAATCCCAGCTCGCACGTCGTCGGCCCGGAACACATGACTGAACGGGCGAAACCCCTCGACGCCACGCGTCAAGACTTCTATCGCGTCGGTCCAGTAGGCCGCACTCACTCGGCTGTCGCGTGGAGTCATGCCTTTTAGCGTAGGCGTGCCGCCACATCGAGCAGTTAAGGCAAGCACGTCCTGCCCGGACCGATCTTGACAGCCGCGCACTCAGGCGATCCGGCTGTATTCATTTTCGACCAATACGCGCCTTGGTCCAGACCATGTTGACGCAAACGTCCCGAAGTTGCAGGGGATCGACCCGCAAGAAGGGCGATTCGACGCGGCCGAGGTTCACCCCATCCACGGGCACCATCTCGGGAAGCTGAGAAGCCCAGCACTCGATGAAACCTTGACCGTAGTCATCGCCCGACAGGACTCCATCCACGACATCGGCCTGATGTGAGCTTGCCAGTCATGAAGGTATTTCCTGATGTGCTGTCGCGCTGTCCGGCCTCGAGCAACCCATCGCACGCCAGATCAAGCGCAGCACACTGTCAGTGACGCCTCGGTGAACGGCGGCATCTAGCGAGAACGCCACCGCCGTCGGGCCGTCTGGTAGGTCATTTCAGATGTGGTCCGGAGGGTCCCGCCTCTTACAGGAGATCGAGCGGCAGGAAGGGCGATTTCATCTCATCGAGGTGCATGTCGGTCGCTTTCGCGATCGCCGGCAGTTCCAGCGCCCAATACCCGACGAATCCCGCACCGTAGCTGTCGCCTGGGGCGACTGCTTCCAGCGACCCCATCCAATCCATCGGTTTCATCCGTGATGGCCAGTCTGCGAGATACGTCTCGATGGCATGGCTGGCTTCGACTGGCTGCTCGAGCGCCGTGAGCAGGGGCCGCGCGAACCTCGGCGTCGAATGCTTGTTCTGATCCCAGGAGTGCTGAAGTCCGGTCGCAGACGCAAGCGCCGAGAACAGCGGGTCCGCCCCCTGCCGAACCACCGTCTCGAGGACCGTCCGCGCATGAGTCGTCCGGCCACAGCCCATCGTGATGCCGAGAAGCCGCAGCACACTGATGTAGTACTCGTTTCCGTCGCCGAGGCTGGGCGACGGCTTCTGGTCGGAGGACGCTAGGTCGACCCACGTGCAGTACGCATCCGCCACCGATTCAGCGACATCTCCGATGACGTCCAGGCCGACGCCCGCGGAGTACTGCGCGGCCAGGTAGCGGAGGCCCATGTGCCACTCGCCACGAACGGCGCTCAAGCGCTTCGTGGGATCGGTTGCTCGCTGCGCGGCAGCCTTGCGTCCTTCCCAATTGGTCGAGGTCACCTCGATGGCGCTCTGCCAGTATCGCGCATCGAACTCGGCGGCCCGCTGCCGGAGTGCAGTCTTGCGCCGGAAAAGCGGCATCAGGGGATCACCTTTCCACCCGTATCGACCATGAATCGTGTTGAACCTCCATCATGTCCGACGACGACGACACTTCGGGGGAGCTTCCCCTCGTCGAGCAGCTTCTGGACCGCGTCGAAGTGGCGCTCGTCCACGGCTCGTTCCAAACGAGTCAAGGCATCCCGCCCTGCTGGAGAGTCGATCCACTGATCACTCAGCTGACGCCCGCTCAGTTTCGTGTTCTTCAACAGGCTGTTCGGAGCAGCATCATCGTGCTTCGAGAACTTCGCCTCGCCGATCTCGTACTCGCCGGTCTTCCTGTTGAAGTAGACACCGTCGAGCCCGTTGGCACTGGTGCTGCCCTTCGTGTCGATCCGGTCGAAGCCGGAGCGAGCGTAGAGGTCGTGCATCTGCTGCTCTCCGAAGGCAGCCTTCTCGTCCTTGGTCGCGGTCCGTGCCAGGGTCCGCCCGTTCGGGTTGACCCTGACGCCGAGGGGCAGTTCGACCCGACGCCCGAACGGAACGGCAGACTTGGCCTTCCCGATGACCGATCTTCCCGCGGCGAGGACCCGGCCGCCTGCGCGAGAGATCCCACCCATGCCTCTCGCGTACTTGCCCAAACTCGCCAACCGCCCCAGTGCGCCGGCTGCGGGGACGCAGTCGAGCAGGGAGAACGCGAGGTCCCACCCGTCGGCTTCGCCCTTGCTCATCTTGTACAACGTGTCCGCCAACACCACGAGCGCGATCGCCGCGATGATCAACGTCCACGGCCCCGGGATGATCATCGCGATGATCCCACCCACCGCGACGACGACCTTCGCCACCGACACGATGGTCTCCCACGCCTCGGACCCGAAGATCTTGTCCCACGTGGACTGCTTCCCGAGGCCCGCGTCCGCAGCTTCACCGATCTTCGTCGCGGTCCGCTGCTCCGCGTCCTGCCAGTCACCCTTCGCATCCGCCACGAGCCGCTTCGCCGCATCGATCCGCGACTGCGCCGCCGAGATGTCCCCCTGCGCCGACGACACCGAACCCTGCGCGACGGACGCGTTGTCGGACGCTGCCCGCAACTGCGCAGGCGAGGGAACATCCACCCCGTCCGGCACGTCGGAACCCGCCGGGTACTCGTCGGCGACCTTCGACAGGTCCTTCGACGTGGACTCGTAGTGCGACAACGTCGACTGCGCATCCGCCAGCCGGTCCTGCGCCGCGGCGAGGTCCCCGGTGGCGTCCTTCGCGTCCGCCAACGCACCATCAGCCCGGTACTGGGTGTCATCGACCGTGTCAGCCCACCCCGACAACGCCGTCGCGGCGAGTTCGTACGAATCGACGAGCTTGGTCAGGTCCGACGGGGTGTCCTCGATCGCGTCGACGAACACATCCGCGGCCTCACCCTCCCAGTCGGTCAGCCACCCGGAGCCCTTCACCGACTGCAACCGCGTCGAGGCGTCATCGGCCGCGTCGGAGATGCGCTGGTACTCCCGCGCCATCATCCGCAACGTCGACGGATCACCCTTGACCGGATCATCACCCTGATCGACAACGTCCCACCCCGACGGCCGCCCCATCATTCCTCCCCAGGTCCGATCTCTCGCGCCGTTGTCCACAAGCGCGCGAGTGTGACCATATCAGGGGGCAGCGACGGGGACGAGTGCCACCGACCGGGGTCGACCCGTCAGAGGGCCGCGCGGACCGGCTCGAGATCCGGGAAACCGCGGAGCCGGTAGCGCGTCGGGCGGACCTCGAGTTCCTCGATCAACCCGGACGCCAGCTCCCGCAGCCGACCGAACGGCACGGGCTGCGTCTGCCCGTCGAGAGTCACGAGCACGATCGTGTCGACCGCGGCGACGACGGTCTCGACGTCCTCGGTCCACGACGAGTACGAGAAGGCCGGGTCGTCCTCGGCGAGCCGGGCGACCGAGACCGCACCGACGTGGACGTCCTCGCCCCGCCGGTCGAACGACTCCTGCAGGGCGTCCTGCTGCAGGTTCGCGGCGGTCGCCGTCCAGAGCGCGCGGATCGTCCGGAGCTCACCGTCGAGTGACGGGTGCTCGAACCGGACCCACCCGTCACCGCGCAGCACCATGGGCGGTCCGCTCAGGACCTCGCCCTCGTCGTCGGCCAGGATCTGCTGGGCGACACCGGCCGCGACCTGGAGCCCGTCCTCGTCCTGGTCGCCGGTGACGATGAACGTCGTCGGCGCGACCGGGAAGACCACTGCGCTGCCGCGGAACTCGATGCCCTGGAACGCCTGCGGTGCGAGCACGAGCACCACGGCGAGGTCGGGGTCCTGGATGACGATCGTTCCGGGCTGGATCACCGCGACGTCGCCTCCGGCCTGCTCCTGCGCGGCGGCGACGGCTGCACGCAGGACGTCGTCGTCCGCCCAGCCCATCTCGGCGAGCGCCGGCGCGGTGAGGATCGCACCGTCCTCGTCCGCCAGGATCACGCCGAGGTCGGGTGCCACCGGCACGACGTGCGGCAGCCGGTCGGCCGTGCCGTCCGCCTCCGCGTGCAGCGTGCGGATGCCCGCGGTGTCCAGTCCGACGATCCGTGCCGTTGTCGCAGTCATGCGTCGAGCCTACGCAAGGGCTCGTACAACGGGGCGCCGCCGGAAGACCGGCGACGCCCCGAAGCGGCGGACGATCGTCCGGCCTAGAACCACTTCTCCGCACGGTGGTCCGCCTGGATGCGGCGGATCGTGTTCGAGCGCGAGCGGAGCACGAGCGAGTCGGTGTGGATGACGCCGCGCGAACGACGGACACCGTCGACCAGGACCCCGTCGGTGACGCCGGTGGCGACGAAGAACGTGTTGTCACCCGTGACCAGGTCGTCCTGGTCGAGGACCTTGTCCAGGTCGTGGCCGGCGGCGATGGCGCGCTCGCGCTCCTCGTCGTCCTTCGGCTGGAGCTTGCCGAGGATCACGCCGCCGAGCGCCTTGATCGCGCACGCCGTGATGATGCCCTCGGGGGTGCCGCCGACACCGACGCACATGTCGATCGTCGAGCCGGGCAGTGCGGCGGCGATGCCACCGGCGACGTCACCGTCGAGCAGCAGTCGCGTGCCGGCACCGGTCGCGCGGATGGCGCGGATCAGCTCGTCGTGGCGAGGGCGGTCGAGCACGGCGACGACCATGTCCTCGAGGTCCTTGCCCTTGGCCTTCGCCAGCGCCCGGACGTTGTCACCGATCGGCTTCTCGAGGTCCAGGACACCGCGACCCTCGGGGCCGGCGGCGATCTTGTCCATGTAGAAGACGGCGGAGGGGTCGTACATCGAGCCACGGTCCGAGACGGCCATGACGGAGATGGCGTTCTGGCGGCCGGCGGCGGTGAGCGAGGTGCCGTCGATCGGGTCGACCGCGATGTCGCAGGCCGGGCCGTGACCGTTGCCGACGTGCTCGCCGTTGTAGAGCATCGGGGCGTTGTCCTTCTCGCCCTCGCCGATGACGACGACACCGTCGAAGTTCACCGTGCCGAGGAACTTGCGCATCGCGTCGACCGCGGCGCCGTCGGCGAGGTTCTTCTCACCACGCCCGACCCACGGCTGCGCACGGATCGCGGCGGCCTCCGTCGCACGCACGAGCTCGAGCGCGAGGTTACGGTCGGGCTGGAGGAACAGGGAGCCGGTCTCAGTCGTGGGAGTCACGACCCGAGCCTACCGACCGGCGGCCGACCGACGGTCCGGACACCGGGCCCGTGCACGCATGTGCACGCCGGACGTGAGCCGACCGCGTAACCCGGACCGCGCCTCCAGTCCGGCTGACTACGATCGGCGGGGACATCACCGAAGTCGAAGGAGATCCACGTGCCCATCGCAACGCCGGAACAGTACGCCGAGATGATCGAACGCGCGAAGGCGGGCAAGTTCGCGTACCCCGCGGTCAACGTCTCCTCCTCGCAGACCATCAACGCGGTCCTCCAGGGCCTGCAGGAAGCCGGTTCCGACGGCATCCTCCAGGTCACGACGGGCGGTGCCGACTACTTCGCCGGCCACACCATCAAGAACCGCGCAGCTGGTGCCCTCGCGATGGCGAAGTTCGCCCACGAGGTCGCCAAGAACTACGACATCACGGTCGCGCTGCACACCGACCACTGCCCGAAGGACGCCCTCGACGGCTTCGTCCTGCCGCTCATCGCGGCGAGCGAGGAAGAGGTCCGGCAGGGTCGCAACCCGATCTTCCAGTCGCACATGTGGGACGGTTCGGCCGTGCCGCTCGACGAGAACATCGAGATCGCGAAGACCATGATCGAGAAGACGCGGAACATCAACGCGATCCTCGAGGTCGAGATCGGCGTCGTCGGCGGCGAAGAGGACGGCGTCCAGCACGAGGGCACGAACGACGCGCTCTACACGACCCCGAACGACGTCGAGAAGGTCGTCGACGCGCTCGGTCTGGGCGACAAGGGCCGCTGGATCGCGGCGCTCACCTTCGGCAACGTGCACGGCGTCTACAAGCCGGGCAACGTCAAGCTCCGTCCCGAGCTCCTCGGCGAGATCCAGGCGTCCGTCGCGGCGAAGCACGGCACCGGCGAGAACCCCCTCGACCTCGTCTTCCACGGCGGCTCCGGCTCGACCGACGACGAGATCCACGAGGCCGTCCGCAACGGCGTCATCAAGATGAACATCGACACGGACACGCAGTACGCGTTCACCCGCTCGATCGCGGACTCGATGTTCCGCAACTACGAGGGTGTCCTGAAGATCGACGGCGAGGTCGGCAACAAGAAGCAGTACGACCCCCGCGCCTGGGGCAAGGTCGCCGAGACCGCCATGGCGGCTCGCGTCGTCGAGGCCGCGAAGGTCCTCGGCTCGGCAGGCCACGCCAAGGGCTGAGCAGGTCCGTCCGGTCGGGTCCACCGGCCTGGAGGAACGGGGTGCGTCCGACGGACGCGCCCCGTTCTGCGTCGGGTCGCCTCCACCCCGTGCCACGATGGGCGGGTGACCGTCGACGCCATCGCCTCCGAGTTCGCCCAGTTCGTCACCGAGTCGCCCACCGCGTTCCACGCGGCGGCGGCGACCCGTGACCGTCTCGTCGCAGCCGGGTTCACCGAGCTGTCCGAGCTCGACGCCTGGCCGACTGAACCCGGTGCGTACGTGGTGGTCCGCGACGGCGCCGTCATCGCGTGGCGCCTGCCCGACGGTGCCGTCCCGACGACGCCGTTCCGGATCCTCGGCGCCCACACCGACTCCCCCGGCTTCCGCGTGAAGCCGAACCCCGGCGTGCGCACCGGGGGCTGGGAGCAGCTCAACGTCGAGGTCTACGGCGGCGCGCTCCTGTCGACCTGGTTCGACCGTGATCTGCGGATCGCCGGCCGCGTCGTCGACGCCGACGGCAGCGTGCGGCTCGTCAGCACCGACGCCGTCGCCCGCATCCCGAACCTGGCCATCCACCTCGACCGCGGGGTGAACGACGGCAAGGAGATCGACCGCCAGCGCCACACCCTGCCGATCGTCGGGGTCGACGGCGACGCCGGTGGGACCTCTGTCGTGGAGTGGCTGCTCGCCCGGCTCGGCGAGGGTGCCGTGTCGTGGGACCTGTTCCTCGCCGACACCCAGGCGCCGGCCCGGATCGGCATCGAGCGGGAGTTCCTGGCGTCCGGCCGGATGGACAACCTGACGAGCGTGCACGCCGGACTCCGGGGCATCGTCGACGCTCCCACCGACGGTGACCACATCCCGGTGTTCGCGGCGTTCGACCACGAGGAGATCGGGTCGTCGACGCCGTCCGGTGCCGGTGGTCCGTTCCTCGAGGACGTCCTCGGCCGTGTGCAAGAGGGCCTCGGCGCCACCCGCTCCGAAGCCGCCCGGGCATTCCGTGCGTCGTGGCTGCTGTCGAGCGACGCCGGGCACCTGGTGCACCCGAACCAGCCGGAGAAGCACGACCCGACGAACCGTCCGCGCCCCGGGGCCGGACCGCTGCTGAAGATCAGCGCGAACCAGCGCTACATGACCGAGGCGAAGGGCGAGTCCGTCTGGGCCGCCGCGTGCGAGACCGCCGGTGTGCCGTGGCAGCCGTTCGTCAACGTGAACACGATCCCCGGCGGCTCGACCATCGGCCCGATCGCGGCGACCCGGCTCGGGATCCCGACGATCGACATCGGCGTCGGACTGCTGTCGATGCACTCGATCCGGGAGCTCGTGCACGTCGACGACCTGGCTGCCCTGCACGGAGCGGTCGCGGCGTTCCTGGCCGGCTGACCTCCGGCTGCGGGCTGGGGTGGTCGCGACTCCCCGCACGCGCAGGGCCGAGGGGTCACGAAGTGTCGGTTGCGCCGGTGCCAGACGACACTTCGTGACCGCTCGACGGCGGGGCCGCGGCGTGTTGCGACCACTCGGCGGTGGCTGCTGCGCTCGCCCGCGAGGCTGACGAAGCTCGCCGGAGGGACACCGGCACGCGACTGGCCGACGGACGGGCTGCCGAGAGGTCACGACTCCCCGGATGCGCAGGGCCGAGTGGTCACGAACTGTCGATTGCGCCGGCGCCAGACGACACTTCGTGACCACTCGACGGCGGGGCCGCGGCGTGTTGCGACCACTCGGCGCCGCGAGCAGCCCGACGGCGCGCGGAGGCGGCCGCCGCGAGCAGCCCGGCGGTCAGGCGGTCAGGCGGTCAGGCGGTCAGGCGCCGGACTGTCGCAGCATGAAGTCGACGAAGGCCTGGTCCTGCATGACCACGACGACGAACGCGATCGTGCTGATCGCCGTGGCGACGACCGCGCCGACCAGCGGCACCCAGAACGTCCGCTTCCGTGCGCGGAGCCGACGGATGGACCACCAGGCGACCAGGGCGAAGACGACGACGTTGGTGATCGCGGCGATGGCGGCCGCCGTGTTCAGGGCGCTCGGGTCGTTCAGCGCCGTGTACTGGGTCTCGAGGGTGCGCCGCACGGTGGAGGCGACCTCGCCCACGGACAGGGACTGCACCACGGAGACCAGCCCGAAGGCGAGCAGCCCGACGGTGAGCACGAAGTCGGCCGGCGTGCGACCGAACCGGCTGCGGGCCATCGACCGCTGCGCCCCGGCAGGGACTGCACCGGATCGAGCGTCCGCACCGGCGCGTTCACCGCGGACGCCGTCGCTCGGAGCAGCGTCGCGCACCCCGGTGGCGGGGGCCTGGTCTTGCCGCTCCCGTGCCTGACGCTCCCGCTCCTGGCGTTCCTGCTCGACGAGGACCGGGTTCACCCAACCCTCTGGTGCGTACTCGCCGTACCCGGGGGCGGGACGGCCCTGGGGCCGACCGTTCGCGGGACCGGCGGCCGACGTCGCGGACGCACCCCGGGCCTCCTGGCCGGTACCAGCGCCGGCGTCGCCGTGGTTCGCCGGGTCGCGACGCGGGACCGAGGACCAGCCGTCCGAGCCGCTCATGCCCGACGCCCGCCGAGCGCGCGCGTCGGGTTGCCCGAGGCGTCGGTGCGGAGCTCCTTGGGGAGCGAGAACATCAGGTCCTCGTGTGCGGTGACGACCTCTTCGACGGCGGCGTAGCCGGCGTCGGCGAGCTGTTCGAGCACCTCGGCCACGAGTTCTTCCGGAACGGACGCACCGCTCGTCACGCCGACCGTCTCGACACCGTCGAGCCACTCCTGCTGGATCTCCTCCGCGTAGTCGACGCGGTGGGCGGCGCGGGCACCGTGCTCGAGCGCGACCTCGACCAGGCGGACGCTGTTCGACGAGTTCGCGGAGCCGACCACGATCACCAGGTCGGCGCCGGGCGCGACCTTCTTGATCGCGACCTGGCGGTTCTGGGTGGCGTAGCAGATGTCGTCCGACGGGGGGTCCTGGATGGCCGGGAACTTCTCGCGCAGCAGCCGCACGGTCTCCATCGTCTCGTCGACGCTGAGCGTGGTCTGCGACAGCCAGACGAGGTTGTCCGGGTCGGGGACCGACAGCGCGGCGACGTCGTCGGGGCCGTTCACCAGGATCGTGCGGTCCGGGGCGTGCCCCATCGTGCCCTCGACCTCTTCGTGGCCGGCGTGGCCGATCAGGATGATGGTGCGCTCGGCCTTGGCGAACCGGGTGGCTTCGCGGTGGACCTTGGTGACGAGGGGGCAGGTGGCGTCGATGGCGTGCAGGTCGCGCTCGGCGGCACCCGCGACGACGGCCGGCGACACACCGTGCGCGCTGAAGACGACGTGCGAACCCCGGGGGACCTCGGCCACGTCGTCGACGAAGACGGCACCGCGCTGCTCGAGCGTCGAGACCACGTGCACGTTGTGGACGATCTGCTTGCGGACGTAGACGGGCTCGCCGTACTGCTCCAACGCCTTCTCGACCGCGACGACCGCGCGGTCCACCCCGGCGCAGTAACCACGGGGGGCTGCGAGCAGCACCTTCTTGGGGCCGGCGACCGGTTCGTCACGCAGTCGACCCCGTGCCGCGTGCACACGCGGCGGGGCGAGCGGGACCGTGTGGCCGTTGGTGATCGTCACGTCCCCGATGATAGGTGAGCGGCACGCACGCGACCTGGGCGCGCGGAGTGCCTGTGGAGAACACGACGTCCGTCGCCTGTCACCGGTCTCGGGCACGATGGACGTCCCAGCAGGACGAGGAGCGACATGGCGATCGAACAGGGCCCGCCGACGGCCGACAACCCGTGGCCGGTGGCGCTCCTCGGCGCGAAGCTCCGCGACTGGATCGACCGACTCGGCACCGCGTGGGTCGGGGGCGAGATCACGCAGTGGAACGTCGCCGGCGGCAACGTGTACGGCAAGCTCAAGGACGTCGAGGTCGACGCCACCGTGTCGTTCTCCATCTGGTCGAGCGTGCGCTCCCGGGTGCCGGCGGACATCAAGCAGGGCGACCGGGTCGTCGCCGCACTCAAGCCGAACTACTGGGTCAAGGGCGGCTCGCTGACCATGCAGGTCGTCGAGATGAAGCACGTCGGGCTCGGTGACCTGCTCGAACGCCTCGAGCGCCTCCGCCGCACCCTCGCCGAGGAGGGGCTGTTCGACCCGTCCCGGAAGCGGCGTCTGCCGTTCCTGCCGCACCGCATCGGCCTGATCACCGGCAAGGACTCCGACGCCGAGAAGGACGTCAAGCGGAACGCGCAGCTGCGGTGGCCCCAGGTGGAGTTCCGCACCGTGCACACCGCCGTGCAGGGCGAACGGACCGTGGGCGAGGTCACGGCGGCGATCCTCGAGCTCGACGCCGACCCCGAGGTCGACGTCATCATCATCGCGCGCGGCGGCGGCGACTTCCAGAACCTGCTCGGCTTCAGCGACGAAGGGCTCGTCCGTGCGGCGGCCGCGGCGTCGACCCCGATCGTCTCGGCGATCGGGCACGAGGCCGACCGCCCCATCCTCGACGAGGTCGCCGACCTCCGTGCCTCGACCCCGACGGACGCCGCCAAGCGGGTCGTGCCCGACGTCGCCGAGGAGCTCGCCAACGTGCGGGCAGCCCGCGCTCGGCTCGGGCTCCGGCTCTCGCACACGCTGTCGGTCGAGGCCGACCGGCTCGCCGCGCTGCGGTCGCGCCCGGCCCTGGCGTCGACCGCGTGGCTCGTCGACACCCGTGCGGAAGAGGTCGCCCGCGACCTGTCCCGCGCCCGCGAACTGCTCGACCGCCGACTGGAGCGCGGGCACTCCGAGGTCGGGCACCTGACCGCCCGGCTCCGGGCACTCTCGCCGCGGGACACCCTGCGCCGCGGGTACGCCATCGTGCAGCGGGCCGACGGCGGTGTCGTCCGCGGCACCGACGACCTGTCCGGAGCGACGCCGGTGCACGTCACGCTCGGTGCCGGCACGGCCACGGGCACGCTTGAACCGGACGGCCCCGGCCCGGACGGCTCCTGACCACCACGGGTGTTCTCCACAGCCTGGGTCCGGGCGACGGATCGTCGGTGGACGCTCGGTAGGATCGACCCGTGCCATCCCAGCAGGAACCCGAGCAGACCGACGTCCAGTCGCTGAGCTACGAAGCGGCCCGCGACGAACTCGTGCGCGTCGTGAGCGAGCTCGAACAGGGCTCCGCGACCCTCGAGCGTTCGCTGGCGCTCTGGGAACGGGGCGAAGCCCTCGCCGCCCGGTGCGAGGAGTGGCTCGTCGGCGCCCGCGCACGGCTCGACGCGGCCCGTGCCGCCAGCGACGCCCAGGACGGCGCCGGCCGATGACCGACGCCGACGGCCGCCCGATCGTCGCCGAGCTCGGTCGCCCCGAGACGGCAGAGGAGACGTGGGCCCGCAAGGACGCCGCCCGGACCGCCCGCCGGCAGCACCAGACCGCGTTCAACCTGGTCATCGCGCTCATCGCCTCGCTCGGCATCGTGCTGTTCCTGGTGGCGGTCGTCGTCCGGCCCGACACCACGGTGGACCGCACCGTCGACTACCAGCAGATCGCGGCGAAGGCGAACGTCGACGACGTCACCCTGGTGGCGCCGCCGCTGCCCGACGGCTACAGCGCCAACCGCGCAGACTTCGCCAGCAAGACCACCGACGGCGTGGACGTCTGGACCGTCGGCTTCGTGACGCCGGACAAGCAGTACCTCGGTCTGCAGCAGGGCATCGACGCCAACGCCTCGTGGGTGTCGAACCAGCTCGACCAGCGCCCGTCCACCGGTGACCGCACGATCGGCGACACGGAGTGGACCGTCTACGACCGCCGCGCCGAGGGCACCGATGCCGGCAACCACGCGTACTCGCTCGTCTCGACGTTCGGCAAGAACACGATCGTGCTCTCCGGCACCGCCGACGACAAGGCGTTCCGGACCGTCGCGACCGCCGTCTCCCGAGAACTGACCGAGTAGACGACGGGCACCGCCCCGCCAGTCACCACCCCGTCCCACCCGAACCGAGGAGCCCCATGCCCGACCGCGCCGCCTCCACCCCGTCCGACGCCCTGCGCCTGCTGGTCGACGGCAACGCCCGCTTCGCCGCCGACAAGCGCCGGATGGGCCGCGTGGACCCGGACCGCCGCACCGAGCTCGAAGGATCGCAGTCGCCGTTCGCGACCGTCCTCGGCTGCTCGGACTCGCGGGTGCCGTTCGAGCACGTCTTCGACGCCGGCATCGGTGACCTGTTCGCCATCCGCAACGCCGGCCAGATCGTCGACGACGTCGTGCTCGGCTCGATCGAGTTCGCGGTCGTCGCCCTGGGCACGCCCCTGGTCGTCGTGCTCCGGCACACCCGGTGCGGTGCCGTCGCTGCAGCGCGCTCCGGTGAGCCCGTCCCCGCCCCGCACCTGCAGGCCCTCGTCGACGCGATCTCCCCGAGCGTCGAGAAGGTCCGACTCACCGACGCCGAGCTCCCGCAGGAAGCCGTCGGCGCCGCGCACCTCGAAGCCACCCTCCGCCAGGTGATCGAGCGCTCCGGCGCGGTCTCCGACGCCGTGGCCGAGGGTAGATTGGCCGTCGTCGGGGCGACCTACGACCTCGCCACCGGAGAAGTCACCATCGACACCGTCGTCGGCCAGGTCTGACCGACGCCGACGACGACCGAGCCAGACGAAGAGCGACCCCGACGACGACCGCCCCGGCGACCCCGGGGCGCAGGCACGGGCCGGCGCGACCGCGACCGGCGAGCACCCCAGGAAGGACCACGACGACGTGACCGACACCACCCCGACCGAGTTCCGCATCGAGCACGACACCATGGGCGAGGTACGGGTGCCGAAGTCGGCGCTCTACCGTGCCCAGACCCAGCGCGCCGTCGAGAACTTCCCCATCTCCGGCACCGGGCTCGAGTCGGCACAGATCGTGGCGCTCGCACGGATCAAGCGTGCGGCGGCCATCGTGAACGGTGAACTCGGCATCGTCGTGCCCGCCGTCGCCGACGCCATCGCCGGCGCCGCCGACCTGATCATCGGCGGCCAGCACCACGACCAGTTCCCGGTCGACGTCTACCAGACCGGCAGCGGCACGTCGTCGAACATGAACATGAACGAGGTGCTCGCGACACTGGCGTCCGACATCGCGGGTTCGGCGGTGCACCCGAACGACCACGTCAACGCCTCGCAGTCGTCGAACGACGTCTTCCCCACCTCCGTGCACGTCGCCGTGACCGAGGCACTGCTCCGCACGCTCGTGCCCGCCCTCGAACACCTCGCCGAGTCCCTCGAAGCGAAGGCCACGCTCTGGGCCGACGCCGTGAAGTCCGGCCGGACACACCTGATGGACGCCACGCCCGTCACCCTCGGGCAGGAGTTCGGCGGCTACGCACGCCAGATCCGCCTGGGCATCGAGCGGGTGCAGGCGACGCTCCCCCGCGTCGCCGAGGTCCCGCTCGGCGGCACCGCGGTCGGCACGGGCATCAACACCCCCAAGGGCTTCCCGCAGCGGGTCATCGCCCAGCTCGCGAGCGACACCGACCTGCCGATCACCGAGGCCGTCGACCACTTCGAGGCGCAGGGCGCGCGTGACGCCCTGGTCGAGGCCTCCGGTGCGCTCAAGGTGCTCGCCGTCAGCCTGACGAAGATCAACAACGACCTGCGCTGGATGGGCTCGGGTCCGAACACCGGCCTGGGCGAGCTGCACATCCCCGACCTGCAGCCCGGCTCCTCGATCATGCCCGGCAAGGTGAACCCGGTGATCCCCGAGGCCACCCTGATGGTCGGCGCCCGGGTCATCGGCAACGACGCCACCATCGCCTGGGCCGGTGCCTCGGGTGCGTTCGAGCTCAACGTCGCCATCCCGGTGATGGGCACGGCGCTGCTCGAGTCGATCCGCCTGCTGGCGAACAGCTCACGCGTGCTCGCGGACAAGACCATCGACGGCCTGCAGGCGAACCTCGAGCGTGCCCGCGCCTTCGCGGAGTCCTCACCGTCGATCGTCACCCCGCTCAACCGGGTCATCGGCTACGAGGCTGCGGCGAAGGTCGCGAAGTACGCCGTCGCCGAGGGCATCACCGTGCGCGAAGCCGTCGTGGCCCTCGGCCATGTCGAGCGCGGCGAGGTCACCGAGGCGCAGCTCGACGAGGCGCTCGACGTCCTGAGCATGACCCACCCGAACTGACGCGACGCTCCTGACGCACCCCCAGGACGGACGGGAGGCCCGGTGCCAGCTGGCACCGGGCCTCCCGTCCGTCAGGTGGCGGCTCTGCCCGCCTCACGCGCTGAGCGACAGGTCACGCGTCCGGAAGCGCGTGACCTGTCGGTGAGCGCGAAAACCCGTCAGTGTCTGCCGCGCTACGCCAGGTCCGGCGAGTCGAGCAGGTCGGTGACCAAGGCGGCGATCGCGGAGCGCTCGGACCGCGTCAGCGTGACGTGCGCGAAGAGCGGGTGCCCTTTGAGCCGCTCGATGACCGACGCGATCCCGTCGTGCCGTCCGACCCGCAGGTTGTCGCGCTGCGCGACGTCGTGGGTGAGCACGACCCGCGAGTTCTGACCGATGCGGGAGAGCATCGTGAGCAGCACGTTCCGTTCGAGCGACTGCGCCTCGTCGACGATCACGAAGGCGTCGTGCAGGGAGCGGCCGCGGATGTGGGTCAGGGGCAGCACCTCGATCAGGCCGCGCTCGATCACCTCGTCGAGGACGTTGTCCGACACCACCGAGCCGAGGGTGTCGTAGACGGCCTGCGCCCACGGGTTCATCTTCTCGCCCGCGTCGCCGGGCAGGAAGCCGAGGTCCTGCCCGCCCACCGCGTACAGCGGCCGGAACACCATGATCTTCTTGTGCTGCTGCCGTTCGAGCACGGCTTCGAGTCCGGCGCACAGGGCGAGCGCCGACTTGCCCGTGCCGGCGCTGCCGCCGAGCGAGACGATGCCGATCTCGGAGTCGAGCAGCGCGTCGATGGCGAGCCGCTGCTCGGCCGAGCGCCCGCGGAGGCCGAAGACCTCGCGGTCGCCGCGCACCAATGTGACGGCGCCGGCGACGTGCACGCGGCCGAGGGCCGATCCGCGTTCGGAGTGGATGACGACGCCGGTGTTCACCGGGACGCCGTCGAGCTTCGAGGACCGGATCTCCTCTTTCTCGTACAGGTCGGACATCTGCTCGCCGGACACCTGCAGGTCGGCGATGCCGGTGTAGCCCGAGTCGACCGCGAGTTCGGCGCGGTACTCCTCCGCCGCCATGCCGATCGAGGACGCCTTGACCCGGAGCGGCAGGTCCTTCGACACGACCACGACGTCGAGTCCGTCGTTCTTGAGGTTCGACGCGACGGCGAGGATGCGGGAGTCGTTGTCGCCGAGCTGCAGGCCCGACGGCAGGACGGACTGGTTGGAGTGGTTCAGTTCGACGCGGAACGAGCCGCCGTCGCCGATCGCGATCGGGAAGTCGAGCCGCTCGTGCTCGATGCGCAGTTCGTCGAGCAGCCGGAGGGCCTGCCGGGCGAAGTACCCGATCTCCGGGTCGTTGCGCTTCGCCTCGAGTTCGCTGACGACCACCACGGGCAGGACCACGGCGTGCTCGGCGAAGCGGAACAAGGCCCGCGGATCGCTGAGGAGCACCGATGTGTCGAGCACGTACGTGCGCTGGGCGACCGATGTGGACGAGTCCGCGGTGTGCTGCTGCTGTGCTCCGCGAGAGACGTTCTGAGAGGTCACGACCACTCCATCCCCGGGCCGCGACGGGCCCGGTCCTGTCCTCGAACGCGGCCACGGAGCGGGTCCCGAAGCACCGACTGTGGCCGCTTCGATCGGGCGCGGTGCCCGATGGGGACAACGTACGTCCGGCCCCCGACACCCCGACAGCGACACGCGGTTTCCGGAGTTACGGTCGCGTGAACAACGCGAGCGCGGCTCGCGACGCCGCGCGCGGCGGTGGCGCCGAGTGGTGGCGATCTGTCGAGTGCGACGGCGCCAGCCAACAGGTGGTGACCACTCGGCGGACGTGAGCGGGGTGCCGTGACCGCTCGCGCGCTGCAGACGGGAGGCCCGTGGCGGCCTGGCTCCGCGCCTCCAGTCCGTCCGGTGGTCGCGAATCGTCGCGCGCGCGACGCCGAGTGGTTACGAACCGTCGGGTGCGACGGCGCCAGCCGACAGGTGGTGACCACTCGGCGGACGTGAGCGGGGTGTCCTGACCGCTCGCGGGACGCGGACGGGCGACAGCAAGCGCAGCAGCCGCGCCGCTGCTACTGCATGGTGGCGTACGAGACGCAGGCGTCGCGGAACATGTCCAGGGTCTCGTCGGTGGTCGACGGGAACACGGACACCCGCGCGACGCCGAGCCGCGTGGTCGCGGTGACGCCGTGGTTGTGCATCGCGGCGGACAGGGCCGTCACGCGACCCTGCGTCGGCCGGAGCACCACGATGCCGGCGCGCTCGGCCGGGTCGCGGCTGGACTCGACCTCGAGCCCGAACTCGTCCGCGATCGCGAACACGCGCTCGACGCGGTCGGTGACCCGCTCCTGCACGGCAGCGACGCCGACCGCGGTGAGACGCTCGAGCGACACCGCGAGCCGGGCCTGTGCGACCGGGTCGATGCGGGACATCTGGAAGCCGGCGGCCCCCGGACGCACCGCCGGGACCTCGGTCGGCCAGCCGGACGTGCCGTGCGGGCCGGACAGCGCAGGACGGATCCGGTTCAGCGCACGGTCGCTGAACGCCACGAACCCGGTGCCCCACCCGGCGTGCAGCCACTTCTGCCCGCCGGTGGCGACGACGTCGGCGACCTCGTACGGGGCGTCGACGACGCCGAAGCCCTGGATCGCGTCGACGATGAGCAGGCGGTCGCCGATGACCTCGCGGATGGCGGCGAGGTCGGTCAGGTAGCCGGTGCGCCAGTCGACCAGGGACACCGCGACGGCGGTCACCTCGTCGGTCAGGCGCTCACGGATCAGCTCGGGCGTCACCCAGCCGGCACCCGACTCGATGACGACGGGCTGTACCCGTCCACCGGTGGCCGAGGCGGCGCTGGCCAGTGCGAGCGGCAGCGACGGGTACTCGTCGGCGGACACGAGCACGCCACCGGTCAGACCGAAGGCGGTGTGCAGCAGGCCCGGGGTCGTCGCGGCCTGCGAGACGACCTGGTCCTCGCGGCGGCCGACCAGGCGGGCGGCGACGGTGCGGACGCGGGCGTCCTGCTCGTCGAGGGTCTCCATGGCGCCGAAGCGCATGTGTGCCTGGATGGTGCCGAGCACACGCTGCTCCTCGAGCACGGCGGTCTGCACGGGGCCGAACGCAGCGTGGTCGAGGTAACCGGGGTCTTCGGAGAAGCCGGCGGCGTACTCGTCGATGTTCACAGGTGTTGCACCTTTCACAGGGTTGAACCCTGAGAGCCTACTGGGACGCGGCTCCGCCGACGAACCCGGTGCGGGAGGTGGCTGCTCAGCCGCCGTAGCGACGCGACCGGAGCCCGAAGTCGCGGACAGCGCGGAGGAAGTCGACCTCGCGCAGGTCCGGGTAGAACGCCTCGACGAAGTAGAACTCGCTGTGCGCGCTCTGCCACAGCATGAAGTCGGAGAGCCGCTGCTCGCCCGAGGTCCGGATCACCAGGTCGGGGTCGGGCTGGCCCTGCGTGTACAGGTGATCGCCGATGAGCTCCGGCGTCAGCACCTCGGCCAGGGTGTCGATGGTGCCGCCACCCGCGCCGTGCGCCTGCACGATGCTGCGCATGGCGTCCGCGATCTCACGACGGCCGCCGTACCCGACGGCCAGGTTGACGTGGAGGCCGGTGCGGCCGGCGGTGCGCTGCTCGGCCTGTTCGAGCGCGGTCACCAGGTTGTCCGGCAGCCCCTCGTTCGACCCGACGTGCTGCACGCGCCAGTCACGGTTGTCGGCCAGGACCCCGGCGAGGTCGGCGATGATGCCGACGAGTTCCTCGAGCTCCTCGCCGCCGCGACCCGTCAGGTTGTCGGCCGACAGGAGGTACAGCGTCACGACCTCGATGCCGAGGTCGTCGCACCACGTCAGGAACTCCGGGATCTTCGCGGCGCCGGCACGGTGGCCGTGTGCGGCGGACTCGAGCCCGAGCTGCTTCGCCCAGCGGCGGTTGCCGTCCACGATCATGGCGACGTGCTTGGGCTTCGCTGCACCCTCGAGCTGGCGGCGGATCCGGCGCTGGTAGGCGCGGTAGAGGATCCCTCGCCCTGTCCATCCCGCCGTCCCGGTCACGCACCGAGCGTAGTGCACCACCGACACCAGATCCCTGAGGCTCCCGCTCTGCGGACACGTGGCTGCCGTTCGGGGTCAGGCCCTATGGTCGGGACCATGCAGGACGAGCACGAGACCGGAACACTCCCCCACGTCCCGTTCACGGAAGAGGCGTCGGCGACCGCGACCGCCGCCGAACCCCGTCCGGCCTGGCGCGGCTGGATCCACCTCGGTGCGTTCCCGTTCGCGATCGCGATGGGGATCGTCCTGATCACCCTCGCCGACAGCACCGCGGCGAAGGTCGGCAGCGCGGTGTTCATGGCGACGTCGCTCGCGATGTTCGGTGTCTCCGCGACCTACCACCGGTTCCCGTGGGGGCCCAAGGTGAAGGCCGTGCTGAAGCGCATCGACCACACCAACATCCTGTTGCTCATCGCCGGCACCTACACGCCCGTCGCGATCTGCGCCCTGCCGCACACGCTCATGGTCGTCGTGCTCTGGGTCATGTGGTCGGGCGCCGCGCTCGGCATCGCGTTCCGGGTGCTCTGGATCAACGCGCCCCGATGGCTGTACGTCCCGATCTACCTGGTACTCGGGTGCGCTGCGCTCGGACTGCTGCCGCAGTTCTTCGCGGCGAGCGTCCCGATGACCGTGCTCATCCTGTCCGGCGGCGTCGCCTACATCATCGGCGCCCTGGTCTACGGCTTCAAGCGGCCGAACCCGGTGCCGACGCAGTTCGGGTTCCACGAGGTGTTCCACGCCCTGACCGTGGTGGCCTTCGGCGCGCAGTGGGTCGGCGTGCTCATCGTCGCGCTGGACCCGGTGCGCTGACCGTCGCACGTTCCTTCCCAGAACGCGTGCGATGCCTGGTGGTTCCGGGCGTACTCACCCGGAAGTTCCGCCCAGGTACGCCCGGTTCCGGTCGGCGCGCGCACAAGGCGGACTGGAGGCCCGTGGCGGGGTCGCTACCCCTCCCTCGCAGGCTCGGTCGGCGCGGCCCGCGTGCCGCTGGCGCGTCACCGCTGAGCGGTCCGCGCCAGTTTGCCTTGTAGTCGCGCCAGCCGCCCTGTAGTCGTGTCAGCCGCGCTCGGTGTCGTCGCCGACGTCGGCCCGGCCGTCCTCGGCCGCCCGCCGCTCCGGCTCGTCCGTCGCGGTGCCGTCGCCCGCGGTGCCGTTCGCCTCGGCCTCGAGCCGCTCACGCACCTCGGCACGGTAGCGGGTCCGACGGATGCGTCGGGTCATGTCCACCACGAGCAGGATCGTCACGATCGCGACGAGTGCGATCGCGATGAACCCGACGACACCCGGGGTGACGTCGACGTCGGGGACGACCGAGGGGCTGGGGCTGGGGGTGGCGGCGAGTGCCGCCGCGATGGTGCTCACGAGGTCGGTTCCTTGTCGGCTGGGATCCCGGCGAACAGGTCGGTCTCCGGGAGCTCGGTCGGCACGCGTGCCTCCACGAGCTGGTAGTCCTCGGTCGGCCACACCGTCGCGAGGAGGTCGTTCGGCCAGTAGAAGAAGGCACTGTCCGGTGCGACCTGGCTGGCGTGAGCGCGGAGTGCGGCGTCACGCTGGTCGAAGTACTCGTGCACGTCGACGTGGGTGGTGGCGAGGTCGGGCCGGTCGGCGAACCGCTCGACCCACTCGCGCAGCTGCTCGATCGCGGGGCTGTCCGGGTCGCGCTCCTGCAGGGCTTCGAAGATCGTGCTGAAGCGGCGCGGGTTCATCGTGCGCTCGTAGTAGAGCTTCGCGATCGACCACGGGGCACCGGCGGACGGGTACGCCGACGGGTCGGCGGCGGCGGACCACGCGGCCATCGACACCTCGTGCGTGCGGATGTGGTCGGGGTGCGGGTAGCCGCCGTTCTCGTCGTAGGTGACGAGCACGTGCGGGCGGAACCGGCGGATCACGCGGACGAGGGCCTCGGTGCTGTACTCGAGCGGCACCGTGGAGAACGTGCCCGGCCGGACCGTCTCGCCCTTCTCAGCGTCGGGCAGCCCCGAGTCGTGGTACCCGAGCCACACGTGGTCGATGCCGAGCGCCTGCTGCGCCGCGGCCATCTCGGTGCGGCGGTACCCGGCCATGTCACGGTGGGCACGGCTCGTGGCCGGCTCGCCGAGTTGGTCGTTCAGGATGTCGCCGGCCTCGCCACCGGTGCAGGACACGACGAGCACCTGGTGCCCGTCGGCCACGTACTTCGCGGCGGTCGCGGCACCCTTGCTCGACTCGTCGTCGGGGTGGGCGTGGACGGCCAGCAGACGGTAGGGCACGTGGGGTTCCTCACTGCGGGTGAGCGGCGTCGGACGCGGGCAGCGCACAGCGTCGCGTGAACTACCCTGGGATCAGGATATCCACCCCGGGAGCCCCGAACTGTCCGAACAGCACCAGACCGCCACCCTCGACGAGCGCTACGGCCGCACACCGGCCCGCAAGCGCCGCAGCCGCCTCTTCGCGATCGTCGCGGCCATCGCGGTCGTCGTGGTCTTCGGTGCGTGGGTGATCTGGGCCGGGCTCGACCAGTCCGACCGCGGCCTCGACCAGGACGTCATCGGGTACGAGGTGCTGTCCGAGCACAGCACCGTCGTCCACTCGCAGGTGTCCGTCGACCCGGGTGTCGAGGCGAAGTGCGCCGTGCAGGTCCTCGACAAGAGCTACTCGATCGTGGGCTGGAAGGAGATCACCGTGCCGGCGTCCGAACAGCGCAGCCGGAGCATCTCCACGCAGGTCACCACGACGACGCGGGGCGTGACCGGCTTGATCCACGACTGCTGGATTCCCTAGACTGTCCTGATTCGCCTCTCGAGACCGACCACTCGGCCGGTCTCGTTTTTTCATGGTCGAAGGGACAGAACATGAGCAACGACACGCAGGTCACCTGGCTGACCCAGGAGGCGCACGACCGTCTCAAGGCGGAGCTCGACGAGCTGAGCGGCGAGGGCCGTGCCGAGATCGCGCGCCGCATCGAGGCCGCTCGCGAAGAGGGCGACCTCAAGGAGAACGGCGGCTACCACGCCGCGAAGGACGAGCAGGGCAAGATCGAGGCCCGCATCCGCGTCCTCACCGAGCTCCTCAAGCACGCCACCGTCAGCGAAGCGGAGTTCGACGGCACCGTCGAGCCGGGCACCGTCGTCACGGCGGTCATCGCCGGCGACGAGTCCACCTTCCTGGTCGGCAGCCGCGAGATCGTCGCCGAGGGCTCCGACCTGACGGTCTACAGCCCGGTCAGCCCCGTCGGCGCGGCCATCGTCGGCCTCAAGGCCGGCGACAAGGCCACGTACACGGCGCCGAACGGCAAGGAGATCGCCGTCGAGGTCGTCAAGATCGAGCGCTACGAGCCGTAGACCCGGCCCACTGCAGACAGGAGGCCCGTGGCGACACCGCCACGGGCCTCCTGTCTGTCCGCTGGTCGCGCCCAGAGCGCGCGCCGCACTTCCGACAGTCCACGCGTCGAACGACTCGTGGATCGTCGCGGACTAGTGCTCGAGGAGTTCCGGGCGGAAGCCGACCTCGTGGAGGCGCTGGATGACCTCCTGCGCGTGCTCGGGGCCACGCGCCTCGATCGACAGGTCCAGCGCGACCTCGTTGATGACCAGACCCTGCCCGTGGCGGGTGTGCAGCACCTCGACCACGTTCGCGCCGGCGTCCGAGATGACCTGGGCGACGCGGGCGAGCTGACCCGGGCGGTCCGGCAGCATGATGCGGATGCCGATGTAGCGCGAGGCCGCGACGAGCCCGCGGGTGATCACGCGTTCCATCATGAGCGGGTCGATGTTGCCGCCGCTCAGCAGCACCACGGTGCGGCCGGTGTCGCGGACGGCACCGGACATGATCGCGGCGACGCCGACGGCCCCCGCTGCCTCGACCACGAGCTTGGCGCGCTCGAGCAGGACGAGCAGGGCGCGGGCGGTGTCGTCGTCCGAGACGGTGACGATGTCGTCGACCAGGTCGCGGATGATCGGGAAGTTCAGGTCGCCGGGGCGCGCCACCGCGATGCCGTCGGAGATGGTCGGCTTCGTGGTGATGGTGACGGGCTCGCCGGCGGTGATCGACGACGGGTAGGCCGCAGCGTTCTCCGCCTGCACGCCGATGACCCGGATCGGCCGTCCGAGCCGCTCGGCCATGCCCTTCACAGCGAGTGCGATGCCGGAGATGACGCCGCCGCCACCGATCGGCACCACGACGGTGTCGACATCGGGCACCTGGTCGATGATCTCGAGGCCGAGCGTGCCCTGCCCGGCGATCACGGCCGGGTGGTCGAACGGCGGGATGAACACGGCGCCGGTGTGGGCGGCGAAGTCCTTCGCGGCGCTCAGCGCCTCTTCCACGGAGTGGCCGCGCAGCACGACGTCGGCGCCGTAGTGGCGCGTGGCCTGCAGCTTGGGCAGGGCGACCCCGACCGGCGTGAAGATCGTCGCGGGGATGCCGAGCTCGCGGGCGGCGAGGGCGACACCCTGCGCGTGGTTGCCGGCGCTCGCGGCGACGACGCCCTTGGCGCGCTGCTCCGCGGACAGGGTCGAGAGCCGGTTGTAGGCACCGCGCACCTTGTAGGCACCGGTGCGCTGCAGGTTCTCGCACTTCAGGTGCACCGGCGACCCGAGCAGCTCGGCGAGGAACTGCGACGTCTCCATCGGGGTGATGCGTGCGACGCCCTTGATGGTCTCGCGCGCCGCCTCGATGTCCGCGAGGGTCGGGATCGCGGCGAGCGTGTGCGGGGAGGCGCTGGTGTCGGTCACTCCCCCATCATCGTCGTTCCGGGGCCCCGCGGCGAACTCGTGTGACGCTCAGTTGGTGCTGGCGGTGTCTTCTTCGGCCGAGGGACCCGAGTCGACGCCCGGCGCCGGGACGTCGTCCCCGACCTTGTGCCGACGTCGTCGGAGCAACTGGATCTGCCCGTGCTGCCCGCGCTTGGGCGTCGCTTCGAGGACGTGGTCGGAGTCGAGCCGTCGCCAGCGTCCGCTCGCGATGGTGGTGACCATGGCGTTCAGCGTCGCGATCAGCGGCACGGCGAAGAACGCTCCGGCGATGCCGGCGAGCCCGGAGGCCGCGGTGACCCCGAGGACGACCGCCAGCGGGTGGACCTTGACCGCGTTGCCCATGACGAGCGGCTGCAGGATGTGGCCCTCGATCTGCTGGACCAGCAGGACGACGCCGAGCACCAGGACCGCCGCGAGGGGACCGTTGAAGATCAGCGCGACGAACACCGCCAGGAAGCCCGTGACGATGGCACCGACGACCGGGATGAACGCACCGAGGAACACGAACGCGGCGATCGGGATCACCAGCGGCATGCCGCCGAAGAAGAGCCCGACGATGAAGGAGCCCAGGCCGATGCCGACCGCGTCGACGAAGGCGACGAAGATCTGCACGCGGATGAAGCTCGTCAGGGTGATCCAGCCGGCGACACCGGCGCCGTCCACCGCTGCACGGGCCTTCTTCGGGAACAGCCGGACGGACCAGCGCCAGACGTTCTTGCCGTCGATCAGCAGGAAGATCGTGGTGAACAGGATGATGAAGAGCGCCTCGAAGGCGTGCGTCGCACCCGAACCCGCGCTGGCGACCCCGGACAGGATCGACGCGGAGTTGTCCTGCAGCCACTTCGTGCCGTCGTCGAGCCAGCCGTTGACGTCGGACTGGCTGATGCCGAACCCGGAGCTCAGGACGAAGTCCTTGATGTTCGCGTACTGGTCGACCGTCCGGTCACGCAGGGACGGGTAGGACGCGATGATCTGGTCGACGACGAGCCAGATCAGGCCACCGAGCGCCGCGATGCCGCCGAGCAGGCTCATCACGACGGCGAGCCACTTCGGCACGTGGTGCCGCTGCAGCCAGTTGGAGATCGGCACGAGGAGCGCCGAGACCACGATGCCGACCAGGAACGGGATGAGGATCTCGCTGAAGACCGTGACGAGCCAGATGAAGACGGCGATCACGCCCACGACGACGAGCGCCCGCCACGACCACGCGCCGGCGATGCGCACGCCGACCGGGACGGATTCCTCGACCACGGGGTCGGGGTGTGTCTGCTTGCTTCCCCATGCCATGGGCCCGAGTGTAGCGATGTGCTTCCCGTCAGGTGCCAGATACGGCATACGTTCGTGGACGCTCATGTCGGCGGGGTTCGGTAGCGTCGCGGCATGCCCAGGTCGACGCTCTCCGCCGCCGAGGCCCGCCGGGTCGCACTCGCCGCGCAGGGGTTCGGACGGCCACCCGCCGAGCCGGTCTCGACGCGGGCGCTGAACGCCGCGTTCGGCCGGCTCGGGCTGCTGCAGATCGACTCCGTCAACGTGTTCGAACGCAGCCACTACCTGCCGCTCTTCGCCCGACTCGGGGCCTACGACCGGTCGACGCTCGACCGCCTCACGCTCGGACGCTCGGGTCCGTACACCGAGTACTGGGCGCACGAGGCGGCGTTCATCCCCCGCGACGACCTGCGGCTGTTCCGGTGGCGGATGGACGCCCTGCGGGAGCGGGACGCCGGCCCGACCCGGGTCGACGGCGTCACCCGGACCGCTGCCGTCCGGCGCGAACTGCACGCCCTGCTCCGGGCCGAGGGGCCGATGCGGGCGAGCGCGGTGGAGCACGAGTCGAACGTGCGACGCGGCCCCTGGTGGGGGTGGAGCGACGTGAAGCTCGGGCTCGAGCAGATGTTCCGCTGGGGCGAGGCGGTGAGTGCCGGACGAGCCGGGTTCGAGCGGGTGTACGCCCTGCCGGAGCAGGTGCTGCCCGCGGGCTTCCTCGAGACCGCCCCGCCGCGTGCCGACGCCGTGCTCGAGCTCGTGCGCCAGGCCACACGGGCGCTCGGCATCGGCACCCGAGCGGACATCGCGGACTACTACCGACTGCGCTCCGACGACACGGCCACCGCGATCGCCGAGCTCACCGACGCGGGCGAGCTCCTGCCGGTGCGGGTGGAGGGCTGGGGCGAGCGGGCCTGGCTGCACGTCGGGGCTCGGGTCCCCCGGCAGCTGACGGCGGACGCGGTGCTGAGCCCCTTCGATCCGGTCGTCTGGTTCCGGCGGCGGGCCGAGCGGATGTACGGCTTCCACTACCGGATCGAGATCTACACGCCGGCCCCGAAGCGGGTGTTCGGCTACTACGTGCTGCCGGTGCTGCAGGACGACCGGCTCGTCGGGCGGATCGACCTGAAGAGCGACCGGCAGCGCGGGGTGCTCCGCGTCCGGACCGCGTGGCAGGAACCCGGCGAGCACCTGGACCCCGAGCGGCTCGCCGACACACTGCGACGGACCGCGAGCTGGCAGGGTCTCGGCGCGATCGAGGTGACCGACCGAGGAACCGCTGCTGCGGCCGTCGCCGGGGCGCTCGGAGTGCCCCTGGTGCCGCACGAGTCCGCTGACGACGCGGACACCCCCGAACCGATCGAGACGGCCGACGACACCGCCGCCGACGGCATCGGCTGACCCGTCAGAACCGGTCGGCGTTCGCCCGCAGCCGCGCGATGCGGTCGGGCAGCGGCGGGTGCGTCGAGAACAGTCGGTCCATCACACCGGGGCGCATCGGGTCGGCGATCCACAGGTGCGCCATCGAGGAGTTCTGCGTCTGCATCGGTCGGCCGTACGCGCCGAGCTTCTCGAGGGCCCGGGCTAGGCCCTCCGGGTGCCGGGTCGTCATCGCACCCGTCGCGTCGGCCAGGTACTCGCGCTGCCGGGACACCGCCGCCTGCACGCCGGCCGCGGCGATCGGGGCCACGATGACGGCGACGATCCCGGCGATGAGCAGCACCGGGTTGGCGCTGCCGCCGTTGTCCGAGTTGCGGTTCCGCCCGCCGGACAGGCCGCTGAAGATCGAGATGCGGAGCAGGACGTCGGCGATGAGGCCGACGGCCACGACGAGTCCGAAGACCATCGTGGACACCCGGATGTCGTAGTTCCGGACGTGTCCGAGCTCGTGCGCCATCACGCCCTGCAGCTCCTGGTCGTCCATGAGCTCGAGCAGCCCCGTCGTCGCCGCCACCACCGCGTGCTCCGGGTCACGCCCGGTGGCGAAGGCGTTCGGCGAGGGATCGGGGATGACGAACACCCGGGGCATCGGCATGCCGGTCGCGATGGCGAGGTTCTCGACGGTGCGCCACAGCCGTGGTTCGGAGGCACGGTCGATCTCGACTCCACCGGCGATCGCGGTGGCCTGTCGTGCCGCCAGGAAGTACTGCAGCACCGCGTACCCGAGCGCGACCACGAGCACGATGAAGCCGATCGAGACGTTGCCGGCGAGGTACCCGCCGAGGAACCCGAGCGCGCCGATGATCAGCAGGAACACCAGGACGATGACCACGGTGTTGCGCTTGTTCCGCGCGATGGCGCTGTACACGTCGGATCCGACGCTGGGGTCAGAACTGGACGCGCGGCG